>DASULB010000281.1:0-11706 GCA_036278455.1 Chitinophagaceae bacterium
CGTGATCATCTGGTTTTCCAGCATGCCGGAGGCGGGATAGCGTTGATTCGCTTCATCGGTCACCGCGCAGAGGGACGCATTGGGGTCAGTAGCATTATCTTTGGAGACACGCCAGATCAGCAGGCCCTGGTAAACGCCCGCAAGGTAATCCATCGTCCTTGCGCTGTCGGCAAAGACGGTACTTTCATTCAGGGAATTGGTAGATTTTTTATCCAGGAAACTACCGGCCTTCCGGCATCCCCATTGGGTAAGGACTAAAAGGATAACGGCCGCTGCTATGGTGGGATAAGAGAATTTTTTCATGTTCTTTCTTTTTTACCTTGTCAATGAAAGAAAAAGGCTTATTTAAAAGTAAGGCTCAGGCCGAAATTCAGGATCCTTTCAGGAGGATACACATACCCTCCTGTACCCGAGGCCGTCTCCGGATCAAACTGGAACCGTTTGATAAATTTTGACCAGGTAAAGAGATTGTATCCGTTGATGTAGACATTCGCCTGCGCCAGTCCTACCATGTTCACTATTTTCTTTGGGATGTCGTAATTCAGATCCATCGAACGCACCCTGAGGTAATCCCCCCTGGTCGTCCAGAAGGTCGACCGGTTATCGGGGTTCATGTAACTGCCGTTAAATGTCGTGGTAAGGGCAGGAAAGGTAGCGGTGGCCGCTGTTTCAGGGGTCCATCGGCCGAGGTGCAACGGTTGCAGATCTGTTTTAAAAGGCACGGCATTCCCATTGCCCATGTAGATATCGAAATTAAGGGCTGCTTGCAGGAGTACGGTAAGGGTAAGTCCGCCATAACTGACGCCCAGGGTAAGTCCGATGTTGGTGTTGGGAAGATTGGGATAACCTTTGTAGGCTTTGTCATCGTTGTCCACGATGCCGTCACCATTGATGTCTTTGTATTTGAGATAGCCCGGTTTTACCGCTCCGGCCGGTGTCGCACTGGTATCGATATCTTTCTGGTTTTCATAAAATCCCAGCCAGGTCCATTGGCGGATCATGCCGATCGACTGGCCGGTTTGTTTTTCCCACGGATATTTTGGCGGTGCTTCATCGATGAACAGGATCTTGTTTTTGGCAAAGGAGAAATTGCCCCTTACATTAAGCCCAACCTTGCCGATGCTTCCCCGGTAAGCAAGTTCCACCTCGAACCCCGTATTGCTTACCTTGCCGATGTTCACCGGTGGAAGATTGCCTTGTTGCACACCAAAATAAGAAGGGATGGTAGAACGCTTGGTAAGAATATTATAGCGGTAATCATTAAAATAATCAATGGTACCGCTGATTTTGCCTTTGAACAGCGAAAAATCGACCCCCACATCCGCTTTTCTTTCTGTCTGCCAGGTCACATCGTTGTTTCCCTGCGTTCCTTCTACAATGCTGTTGATATCATTGTGATAGTCACCAAAGGAATAGGATCCCGTTCTGTCATAAACCTCCTCATAGAAATAGTTATTACCACCCAGATCATCGCTCCCTACCCAACCATAAGAACCCCTTAATTTGAAGGCGTCGATAAAGGGCAGTGCCTGGTTAAAGAAGGGTTCTGCCGCCAGGTTCCAGCCTCCTGATATCGCAGGAAACAATTGGTATTGTTTCTGGGTGATAAAGCGGTCCGACCCATTATAAGCCCCGCTCATTTCAAGAAGATACTTATGTTTATAATTGTATGTGAAACGGAAGGTATACCCCCTAAAGTTGAAAGGCGGGTTCACGCCCTTGGTGTAGCTTGTCTGGTTAAACAATACCAACCCGCTCACGTTATGGACGCCAAAACTACGTTGATAATTTAAGGCACCCTGCAGGTTTAACCGCCGGTTTGGCGTGCCGCCATCGTAAACCAACTGATAGGGCGGAATAGTGTAAACCGTCGGATCGCGTGGATGATAAGTTTTGTCATTGGAATTATACCAGTAGGTTGGTATCGACGTAGCATACCGGGTCAACGTCCTGGTGGCAGTGTTGGTAAACGAATAGGCAATGTCGGCATTGACGGATAATCCTGGCGTAAGATCATCCAGCTTCTGTATTCCGGAGAGATGGATGTTCATAAAATCATTGAGGTCCCTGGTATAGCCTCCCAGGGCGTATACCGCGGCGACGTTGTTGGCCGAAGCGGGGGGAAGCATCCGGTTGGCGTTTCCCCAGCCAAAGCTCCCATCCGGATTATAAACCGGCATCATATAGGGGTTGGCGTAATCATACCTGAAGATGGTGGGGAAAAGGAAATCGGCTTTCGGGCGGTTGGCCGCCTGCCGGGTACCCGCGATGTCCAGCTGAAAGTGCAAAGTATTAGTAGCCTCTATATCCAGGTTTGAACGAAACTTATAGCGCTTTGCATAAAAATTGCTGTTGACCTGCGTCTGCCCGGAAGCCACTTTATCATTGCCCTTATAGGGAATATCGCGTACCAAACCATTCTGCCACTGATAACCGAGGGTGATAAAATACTTCACTCTTTTTGACCCGCCCGAAATATCGAGGTTGTTGTTGGTGATGAGCGTGCTGCGTTTAAACAAGGTATTGTACCAATCGACATCCGGGTGTCCATAAGGATCAGCGCCCGATTTGAAAAGCGCAATATCTTCATCGCTGAACATAGGGGTAAGGCCATCGTTTATATCTGCCTCATTTTGTAAAAGCGCGGATTGGTAGGCGTTTAGTGTTTTCAACACGTGAACGGGTGTCTGAATCCCCCAGTTGGTCTTCAGGTGGATCACCGGCTTCCCTGTCTTTCCACGCCGGGTGGTAACCAGGATCACTCCGTTCGCGCCCTTGATGCCATAGATGGCCGTAGAGGCGGCATCCTTTAAAATAGAAATGCTGGCGATTTCATTGGGATCGATGAGTGCCAGTTGATCGTAGTCGTATTCCACATTATCCACCAGGACCAGTGGCGCCTGGCTGCCGGTAAAAGTGCTCACCCCCCTGATGTAAATGTCGGCCCCACTGCTTCCGGGCTGGCCACTGCGCTGTTGTGAAAACAATCCGGGCAATTTACCATTGAGCCCGTTTTGCAGGTTGGCGGTGGGTGTTTGCCGGATCTCCTCACCGCTTACCTGGCTTACCGCGCTGGTCAGGTCCCTTTTGGTCTGTGTCCCATAACCAACGACTACTACTTCATTCAAACCGGCCGCCGAAGGGCTTAACACGACCTGTAAACTTCCACCGCCCACCGGGATATCCTGCTCTTCAAATCCGATATAGGAAAATTCAAGCATTGCGTTTTCAGGCACCTCGATGGAAAAATCACCGTTCGCGTTGCTTACAGTCCCCGCGCCCGTGCCTTTTACCTGCACGGTCACCCCCGGAAGCGGTTCCCCCTGCTCATCGGTGATGCTCCCGCGTACCAGTGTATCCTTTCTCAGATTGCGGAGCAGATGCGTTACCGTTATCCTCTCCGGAAGATGATCAGAGACTCCCGTCATCAGAGACGGTAAAGGTTTTCGCGGGACGCTTTTTGGCCTGACTGAGAAATAATGGTTGATCTGCTTGAACTCCAGTCCCGTTTTACTGGAGAGCCGGCTTAAAACGCCGGACAGGGTTCCCCTGACCACATGCAGGGACACCCGTTGATCCACATTGGAACAACTGGCATTATAAAAGAACCTGAAATCCGTTCTCTTTTCTATGTCTTTAAAGACCTGCGCCAGGGATTGATTTTTAATAGTTAATGTCAGCAGTACTTTTTGTGGGTCCAGTTCCTGGCTGTAGCCGTCCTTTGCGGATAAAAGGGAGGAGGAAGTGACGACAATGCACAAAAGCAATATGGAGTACCTGGCTGTCATTATCGTAAAGCGGATAAAAGTTTTTTTCATACTTTTGATCTGTTTTAAGGATGAATAATTGCTAATAGCGGCATGCACGCCACGAATGGCGTATTGTTCCAACTTTAAAATGGAAGGCTGTGTTTTGACGTATCCCCATACATGACCAACACCGCCTTAGCTCATCAGACCGGTAGCCCGAAAGCGTTACCGGTTTTTTGTTTGCTACCCGACAGGCAACCTTTAATATAGTTCCGCTTTTGCCCTTATACCCTAAAGAAAAACAATAATTTTTTTACAATGAATGACAGATGATCCGCTTGCAACCTCCAAAGGCATTCCTTTCCCCGTATAGTTCCTTTTACTTTCTTTATGCTTTAATATCCGGTATTGGATGAATTGAGATCTGTTCATTGACTAAAGATTTTATGCGATAACATGGCAATAAAAGAGATCATCGTTGTTCATACATTGAGGGTTTGGCTTCACTACAAAACCATTCTTTCCGGGATTCTTTTCAGAACGTTTTGACCTTAAAATATGGATGGCTCCTGCCGGACACCGTCTGCTCCTTCTGCAAGGTCTCACCCGCCTGCACACCCAGGTCAGCTTCAATAATATCGGTGCCAGACCCGACCATTTTGAGGTATCCCTTTTCCAATTCCTTTTTGCTGATCTCACCGGCACTGTACTGCTTGTCGATATTCCTTGAACTGCCCCGGATAGCCATCACGCCTTTCTCATGCAGGTATTTAAATATGCCGGGATCCTTAGGGCTGCCGTGTGTGACAAAAGCCACCACATTGCTCCATGGCACACCCGTCTTTTCAAACTTAGCGGCGCTTTTCCGGTCCGGGATGAATACTTCCATCATGATATCCTTGTCTATGTCATAGCACTTCTTTGCATCCGCATAATTATAACACATCACCATGGCGCAGGTCTCCGCATGATGGGTCTGAATGATTTTAGCACGGGTCTCTGCCGGCACATCCTTCTGATCCAGGATCAGCACCGTTTTCCCTTTGGCCCACTTTAATGCTTCATCCAAAGTGGGTACCCTGTATTTGGTGACGTTTCCCAGGTCATCCTTTAAGTTCAACGCTTGAACCTCGGCAAGGGTACGGGCTGAAATCTTTCCGTGTCCTGTGGAGGTTCTGTCCAGGGTGGGGTCATGCATCAATATGATCGCGCTGTCCCGGGTATAATGCGGGTCGATCTCCATGATGGACCAGCAATGGCGGAGGGTATGGGTAAAATTTGCGATGCTGTTCTCAGGATAACCGAGGGCAGGTCCGCCACGATGAGAACTGACGAAGGGCAAATGACCGGGTGTGTAATGGAAGAAATCCTTCATTTCCTTCGGCGTCTGAATGTCGAGCACATGCAGCTTTGCCGCGGTATCCGCGACATAGGGGAAAAAAGGCGGATCCGGAAGGCTGCTGGCGGCAAAGAAATGTTTCACTTTGGCGATGACGTCAGGATGCTTATCAGCCACATCATGCTGTTCGCCGATGTCGGTGCTGAGGTCATATAATTCAATGGGGTCCCCAGCATCCCTGAACAGGTGGTTCTGTACCGCCTTAAATTTGCCATAGCGCACCGCCCTGTTGGTCAGATAATTCCTGGGCAGTTTATCGCCCGGCTTATACCAGTTATAATTGTACTGATAATATTCCCAGTATAAATACGGATGCTGCTGTTGCTTTTTACTTAACAGGGTGGGCAAAAAGGAAATACCATCAATACCGGCCGGCGCCTTTTCACCTGCCAGCTGGCATAAGGTGGGCAGAAAATCCCACGCGGCGGTCACGTGATGCGAAACCCGGCCCGGTTTTATCGTGCCTGGCCAATAGGCGATCAGCGGTTCCCGGATGCCCCCTTCGTAGAGAAACCTTTTGGCGCCCCTGAGTGGTCCGTTGCTTTTGAAAAATTTCGCGAATCCAAGATTAGCGCCGTTGTCGCTGGTAAAGAAGATGACCGTGTTATCCGCTAACCCTTTTTCCCGCAACAATTGCACAATGCGCCCTACATCGGTGTCCAGTTTAGAGATCATGGTGGCATATACTTTAAATTGTTTCGGCCAGTCTTTCGCCACGTAGGGTGCTTCGGGCGGCAGGGAATAGGATCCATGCGGGATCGTATAGGGCAGATACAGAAAAAACGGCTTGTTTTTTTTATGGCGGTCGATAAAGTCAAGCGTCCTATCCACGAAAAGATCATGGCTGTAAAGGCCCTGTGCCCCATCCTTGTTCGCCTGGATAAAAGCCCTTCTGCCATCATCATAAAGATAGGGCGGGTAATAATCATGCGCCTTGATCTGGTCAAGATAGCAAAACGAACTGTCGAAGCCCTGTGCTTCAGGCCCATGCGTTTCTCCGCCCAATCCCCACTTACCATAAAGGCCTGTCTGGTAGCCGGCTTTTTTCAGGTATTCGGCGATGGTTTTCTTCTCATCAGGCATGGGGGGATCTTCTCCCTGGTCCGTCAGAAAATTTCCACGTATGAAAGTATGACCGGTATGCATCCCGGTTAACATGGCCTCCCTGGAAGGAGCACAAACCGTACAGCCCGCATAATAATCGGTGAACCGGATCCCGGCGGCCGCCATCGAATCAATATGCGGCGTTTGAATCATTTGCTGTCCATAACAACCGAGATCGCCATATCCCATATCATCGGCAAGAATAATGATGATATTCGGTTTCTGCTGGGCGGCTACTTGTAATGTAATACCGAGTAAAAGGACAGGCAGCAAAAGATGTTTTAATCGTTTTAAGCACATAATTTTACGTTGAAGTTCTTGTTTACATTTTACTGAATATTGACGGTCCTCAGATTACCTGAACACAAATGTTTTGGTCATCACCCGCTCCGTATGATCCTCTGTATTGGTTAAGCGTACTTTAATCACATGCGTTCCTTCCGATAGCTTGGCAATGGGATATAAATAATAACAGTCCGCCAGTCGCCCTCTCCTGTCCTTTTTTTCAATATACCTGGGTTTTACAGGAATGTCATCTATACGCAAATCCTTCAATTTTACGACAGGCGTTTTTAAGACCGGCCTGCTGGCATGCCACCAGCAGCGGATGCGGATGTTCACGCCCTGATCAGGATGGGCTACCTCAAAAGAATCTTCCGGCCTCAGAACCGTAATGGCGGCCCAGGGGCGTATTAATTCAGTGGAATCACGGCCCCACCATTTCCAGGCATCCTGGTGAGACCGCATGTATTCCTGTACGCCCGGCGCCCCACCCAATATCCTGGTGGCATATTTCGACAATGCATCATGTCTTACAGCCACCACCAGGTTGTCTTTTAATGCCTTCATCATCGCCTGATAGGTGGGCTCTTTTGCCAGAAAGAGCGTCCGGTAGCCCAGCAATTCATCCGTCCACCACCAGGATTCTATCCCATGTGCGTCCTGGAGCGCAACAAAGGGAAGCTGATATCGGTATTGGTATAAATAAGGGCACCAGAATAAAAAATTCTGGTCGAAATGGATGGTGCTGATGGCGCCGTAGCCGCCACTGCTGACAGATTCATCCAGGAGCATTCTGGCCAAAGGTTCATTATTGGAGATTTGCAATAACAAGGCACCATTCGATCGCAATAACGGTTGAACATAGTGCTTATCATAGGTCTGCCAGGCAGGATCCCTGCCGATGGACGGGAGCTTTACATCAGCCGGGGACATGAAGTCAAGAATATGGCCAAAGGAACCCATGCCGTTCACATGCACGTACTTCCCATACGGCTCATCGGCGATGAAAAAGGTGACCGGCACCTTTTTTTCATCTGCGATTTTTTGCGCCCGTGCCACCCAGCCGTCGGGGCCATTCTTGCAACCCCATAACTGTATATGCAAACTATCTGCCAGCATCACGGCTTCCAGAGGGCTGCCTACACCGGGTGCCTCAAACTGAACCGTATAGATATGTAACCCCTTAAAATCCTTTTTCGTTTTTTTGTCCTGATGCTTTAAGGCTTTCGCGTGCTCTAAATCAGAGAAGGCGTCCAACGCTTTCAATGCATCTACGGCATAATAAGTGGACATGGGCGTAGAAGGAAGCCCGGGCCGGTTGCCAAAGCCACCGTCGCTGTTCCTCAATGATAACAGGTAACGGACACAGGCCGCTTCATTGGCAGGTTTTGCTGCTAAAAGCTGTAAGGCTTTCACGGCAGCCCAGCTGTAGGCCACCTCATCATTCACGCCGATCACCGGATGGGGTTGATGGGTGAATCCACCGCCCTTCAGCTGACAGGATTGAAGCCACCGGATCGTTTCGTTTTGAAGGGAGTCCTTTGTTCCTAAACTGTTCAATGCATAAAGACTCCAGTAAGTATTGAGCACATTCCCGTCTCCGCCGTCACCTGAAGGGGCGTTGTTAAAACTGCCGTTCTTTCTGCGTCGTGATCTTAAATAAGCGGTTGTAGCTGAAGAATCGGTCATCTCCATGCCTAATAAATGCCGGCATACCGGTGTCATCATATCCTGGTACAATACGGGATAGTCATGTTTCTCATAGTTTGCGAGATTGCCTGCCTGGGATTTCCATATACGTACCAAAGGATCATAATTACCCGCGTCTCCTCCCAGCCAAAGAATAGATTGGATCTGTTGATAGATCAGATCCCGCATTTCTGAACCGCTTGATCCTGCTTCACTTCCTTTTTTCCATTCAGCGCCTAAATAGGTAACGTGGTGCTCCCCCTTATAAAGCAGCGCCCTGATGGCATCGGCTCCATACTGAGGATGATGGGTACGCACGAATTTGACCAATTGCGTCTTGCGTCCTTTATCAGGAAGATGATCAAGATCATACAAAATGCCGATGGCGGCAAAAGTCGGCGTCAGGTGTGAATCCGGCTGACCTTTCCAGCCATAACCACCATCGCGCTTCGCCAGTGAGCTGATATAACCCAATACGTTTTCTTTCCACATGGATTGCGCCATAACAGGTTTGGCCGGTGAAAGTATTAACAGGATCGCTGATAATAATGAAACTAGCAAGCAGGGAAAAATCATTTTCTTTATATGCATCTTACGGACGGATTTTAGATTAAAATTAAATGATCGTGCTTCTTTTGACAGCCTACCTCAATTTCCATTGTTCTTTAGCGAAACGCAGGTATTGCTGCCAGTCATATAAGGTAATGCCGTGTTTCCCTTTTCTGATATGATAGTGGATCCGATGGCCTACCGGATGAAACAGCGGTGGCATTTCCCTGGTTCCCAACCCTTCTTTACCAAACAAGGCATATACCGGCCCGGCGTTCACAGCACTTAAAAATTCACCTTTGGGATCGGACCATTTATCACCCGCCGCGCTTGCTACGTACAATGACCGTGGAGCGATTAACGCCAACAATTCATGCTGGTCTACCGGCAAGGAATCAACCGCGTTGTTATACTTCTTATATCTGTCAACAAACCAATAGGGAAAGCGCTCATTGATGAATTTCACGGTTTCTCCATACCATCTCCTGGCCAGGGCCGCCCCACCCTCTCCGGATTCATTCGATATGACCATATTAAAACGGGGATCAGACGCACCGGCCCACAAAGCGGTTTTACCCAAACGCGAATGGCCGATCACCGCCACTTCTTTCGGGTTCACATCTTTATCCGTTTCCAGATAGTCCATGATACGGCTTAGTCCCCAGGCCCATGCGCCTATCGCCCCCCACTCCGAAGGTTTTATCCGTAAATTACCAGCCATTGTGGTGCGGATTCCTGTCTTCCATCCGCCCGCATGATCTTCTTCCAAATCGCCATCACAGGCCGTAACCACGCCAAAGCCCTGGGACAGGATTTCCTTTACCGGCCAGGAGGAAGCATCCTTCCCCCGATCTGCATCATCGTTCCGCTGCTTAAAATGAGGAAACGCCAGGTGGCTTGAAAGAAATATCGCAGGGTCCGGCTGCACCGTCGCGTTCCCCCTGAAATTAAGCCCTAAAAAGACAGGCACTGGCTTTGTCGCACTACGGGGCAGATACATCAGCACGTCCATATAGACAGTAGTATCGTTGGGTTTTAAAAATATCCGGATCTGCTTTCGGGTGGCGATCCCCCCTAATGCATTGTGATCCGTCTCCCGGATGCGATAGCGAATCCGAACGGCCTGCCGGGGATAACGACCGTATACATTTTTTTCAAATAACCGGTAAACATATGGCCGCCGGGTTTTGATCCACTGCTCCCGGTTTTTGACCTTCTTCCCGTTTGCCATCAATAACGGATCGGGTAACTGATAAGCGATCACCCGGGATTCCGTAAAGTTGGTATCGGATGGAAACTGACAAAAGGCGGGCGTTGCTTTAACAAGTCCCACACTCACGCAAATAAGCAGCCAATTATATTTTATGTTGATCATTTAAGCCGTGATTTCTTTTATTTATTCCCTTTATAAGGGAAATAAGGGGGGTCAGGCTGGCTTGCCGTATCAAACACCCGCCGGATATTTTCGATGATATCAGGATGCTCCCCGGCAACATTATGCCTTTCGGAGGGATCTCTTTGCAGATCATAGAGTTCAATCTTCGCCTGCTTGTCCTTAAATATTTTATTCTTTACCGCTTTCCACTTGCCCATTCTCACCGCCTTCGACTCCAGCCAGTTCCTGGGTAAGTCGTTTCCGGCCTTTTCCCAGTTATAATTGTAATGATAATATTCCCAGTATAAATACGGATGATCCCGTTGCGGCGCTTCCATCAGCGCAGGCAGGAAAGAAATTCCATCGGTATGGGCAGGCGGGGGTGTTCCTGCCAGCTGGCACAGCGTCGGCAGAAAATCCCAGGCAGCAGTGAGGTGATCAGATACCTGCCGGGGTTTTATTTTCCCGTGCCAATAAACAATCAGCGGTTCCCGGATGCCGCCTTCATACAAGGAAAGCTTTGCCCCTCTGAAGATCCCATTGCCCTTAAAGAATTTTGCCGGTCCGGCATTGGCGCCGTTGTCGCTGGTAAAAATGATGACCGTATTGTCCAGCATCCCTTTTTCTCTTAATAGTTGCACAATGCGCCCCACATCCCTGTCAAGCTTCGAAACCATCGTCGCATAGACCTGAAAATGCTTTGGCCAGTTTTTTTGGGTATAAGGCGTATCGGGCGGCAGGCTATAATCCCCGTGAGGTATGGTGTATGGCAGGTACAGAAAAAAGGGTTGGTTATCCTTGTTTTTGCGAAGATAATCGAGTGTCTTATCCACAAAAAAATCATGGCTATAGGTTCCTTTTGCGCCTCCCTGGTTTTTGGACAACAGGATCTTTTTATCGTTCTCCCACAAATAAGGCGGATAATAATTATGCGCCTTTACCTGGTCTATATAGCAGACCGAATAGTCAAATCCCCGCGTATTGGGCCCGGTGGACGGATCCCCTACCCCCCATTTTCCAAACAAAGCCGTCCGGTATCCCTGCGTTTTTAAATATTCCGCAATGGTCCTGTGGTCAGGGGCCATGGGAAGGTTCCCCACTTCCCTGGCCAAACGAAAATTGCCGCGAATGGCGGTATGTCCTGTATGAAAACCCGTTAACAGGGATTCCCTTGAAGGCGCGCATACGCTGCAGCCCGCGTAGTAATCCGTAAATCTCATCCCTCCTGCGGCAAGTGAATCGATATGGGGGGTGTGCATCATTTGTTGACCATAACAGCCCAATTCGCCATAACCCATGTCATCAGCAACGATAAGGATAATGTTTGGCTTGTTTTGCGCTGAAACGCACCATGCGAAGCATAATAAAGCCACAAATAGGGTCGCTGTTTTGATCTGCTTCTTTTTCATGTCAGTAGCCTGGATTCTGCGTGAGTTTGGGATTTTGATCAATGGCGTCTTGCGGGATGGGCAACAGGTAATTTTTGGCGGCATCAAAAGTCACCTTACGCACGGTAACTTTTTCATAGGTCAGGTTTCCACCCGTCCCGGTGATCTTCA
>DASULB010000282.1:0-4706 GCA_036278455.1 Chitinophagaceae bacterium
CCTTTATTCCCTGAGAAAAAAAAGCGGACAGTAAAAAGAATAACAGGTATATTTTTTTCATAAAAGATCATTTCTCTTTTAACAAAGCAAAACTAAATTCAGGGTTGCTTACAGCATGGCATAAGATGGTCATTTACCCTCCGGGGCACTTTTATGATGGTGCTGTATTTTATTTGATGGTGCTTGAGGACGGAAAGGAACGCGCTATCCAGGCCTACCCCATAACAAGTATATTTTTTTCATAAAAGACTATTTTTCTTTTAATACTTTTAATAAGGATAAAATAGCGCATGCTATCCGGTCATTGGAAACTTTCTATATGACCACTACAGGTCTCCCCGCCCTAAGATGGAAACTCTTTTGGCTCTTGTCCCCGCCGGGAGGACCGCTTCACATTGCTGGTATATATTTACAGTGTCTTTCGAGGACAGGATCGGGGATTTATCTGGGTTTATCCCTTCATCATTTTTTTATTGGGCGCTGGCCGTCACTTGCATTTGCACGATGCGCCGGATCAAAATAAATATGATTATGATTCTTTCATTACTCAAAAGTACTCGCCGAAGCAGCGTATTAAAATAGCTATTTTTATTAAAATGATGGATAATCTTACATGCCCGTTTACCATTCCTGCTGGCAAAACGCCCATATGCCTTATGGGCACGGTCTTTTGACGAATATCCGTTACAGTGAAATGCGCCTGTTTTTTTTGTTTGTCCTGTTATTCCCTGGTGACCGGGACAAGATGGCCCGCCCTTAAAAACAGTAAAAATTGTCGGAATAGTTTTCAGATAAACAATCTATTGGCAGGCATTAAAATAATCCGACAAGTTTCATATCCAGTTTACTTATAATTGTATGCTATCATTGGTGCGCAAAATGAAAGGCCATATCAATTGAAAGGGCTTCTTTATCTTGAGTCAGTTTGTTTTTAAAACCATTTCATAATCTCGGCGGCGATGATGGCATGGCCTTTTTTGTTGGGATGGTTTACCTGGGCCATATAGTCATGCAGGTTCTGTCCCGATTGGGCCACCTTTACAAATGCCGCATAAGAATTCACCAGACCGACATGGTATTGTCTGGCCAGACCGATAAGCATATTGGTAAACTGCTCCAGGATATTGCCCGGTTTGGTGATGTCCACCCGCAGGTCGGGTGAAGGGGTCATCAGTATTACTTTGATATGTTTTCTCAACGCCATTTCGATCATTTTGGCATCTGCTTTCCGCGCCTTCTCCAGGCCGATGCTCCGGTCATTGAGCGCGTAATCAATAAAAATCACATCGGGCCTGAGAGACAATACATCTTTTTTAAACCGCTTTTCGCCCTGCACAGAATTCTCCCCGCCGATGGAAGTAGTGATCACATTGACTACAGAATAAGGATACTTTTTATCCAGCTTTCTGAACACCACGAAGGGATAGGCCCCGGCCCGGTGTACATTCGGGGTATTGGCATATCCGGTGGGAACTGAGTGTCCGTGAAATACCAGGTTAATCGTCCTGTTATCGGGCCATTTCTTTTGCAGCTCCGTTTTAATACCGTCCAGGTAGGTATCGGGATTGGCCTGGCCATAACATTGACCACCGTTCAAAAGGCCCGCGAAAACGGCCAGTGCGCAAACAAACGCGTGTTTCATCATCTATCTTATTTTTTAAAAAGTTGTGCCATCTGGCTTTCGGAAACCGTCACCTTCGGATCAAAATCCGCACTGTTCATATACTTCTCCAGGCTGTAAAGCATCTGCCGCGCCACCGGGCGCTGCTGCAGTTGATCCACCAGGTCAATGCTGGTCATCAGCAATTTACCGCCCCCTACCTTCGCTTCAAAGATCAACCCGATCTTGTTGTTCTTGTTCCAGTCCGGTATCATCTGCACGATCGGCCGTAAGGAGACCGGCATATCATTCAGCAATAACGGTTTGGAATGATGCACCAGGTCCCACCATTGCCAGTTGGAATAATACGCGGTAGGAAAATATTTTAATGCCGGATGAGCCGGGTTACAAAGAATGCCCAGCAGGTCAGGTGGCATGCCGGACCACACGGTGTTCCAGGAGATACCGGAAAAAGAAGGTGGTATGGGGGAGTTTATCTTCGTCGTATCTCCCAACAACAATACACTGCCGCCTTTGTGCAAAGTGTTTTTTACCTGTTCATCCCACTGGTGCGCGATTAAAAACGCCCCGGCAGGCTTCAGTTCCGGCAGCGATTGGGGATAAACCCAGATATCCCAGTGGTTGGTAAGGGTATCGCCTTTTACCGTCAGGGTGAGGATGAGCCGGGTGGCAGTCTTCACCTTATCCAGGGAAACGGATAATTTCCCCAGGGACCGGAGACCGACGGCAACCCGAGTTTTTGGCAGGTTGCCCTCCTCATAAATCTTTCCGTCCGGGTACCTCAGTGACCAGTGCACCACCGTATTTTTCATCTCTGTTTCCCCGTAATTGGCCAATTCTGCAGTGGCTTTAAAGGTCATATCATTGGTAAAGATAAACGAAGGTGCGCTCAGCAACAAGACCCTTGAAGCATTAAACGCACGAAATTCCTTTGCCGTTACATAGGGTTTTGGATCCCAGAAAATATCCACCACGCCTACGGGGGCAGTTCCCTGTCCCGGATAATCCTGCAGTTCCAGGAGTTCATAGCCCCCGAGCCCGGGTGTGCGCAGGAGCGCTTCCAGTTCTTCCTTTTTTTGTATCACCTGGAATTTGCCCGAGGCCATGGTAAACCGTTTTGCTTCATCGAGCATGTGATGCCGGCGCAGGGATTCCCGGAACAGGGCGTAATTAAAGGGTTTCAGCATCCCTGTATATTTGGATATCTGGTCAAAACCCGGATACATGCACCATTGACCCACTTCATGGCTGACCACCGGGACCTTGTATTTTGCCACCACCTTTGCGTAGTCAAAGTCGGTATGGTAAGGTTCCCTGTTCAGCCTTCCGGTCAGCCCCTCCTTCCAGTGCTGCGCCCTGGGACCGTATAAGTCTTCGTACTCGTTTGCCGGTAACACCGGGTACCCCGAGCTTCCGGTATACAGGTGACGGGGATCTTCTTTTTGCCAGTGGTGGATCAGCGCTGTCAGGAAGGAGTCTCTTTTGGGGCCTACCAGTTCATTGCCTTCGCACAGCATTGTAAAAGAAGGATGGTTGCCATAAGCTTCCAGGATACGGTCCGCGTCGGCTGCTAAAAAATTACTGGTAGCGGGATCTTTGCCGATATTAAAGCGCCAGTCGGCATTCTCCACCTGCAGATAAAATCCCAGGCGGTCCGCCGCCTCAAAAGCTGCCTCCGGCGGACACCAGGAATGAAAACGCATGGCGTTCAACCCGTAATCTTTGCAAACCTGAAAAACATGTGTCCATTGCTTTAGATCCATCGCAGGGTAACCGGTAAGCGGCGATTCTGCCGAATTTACATCAGAGCGGAGAAAGACCGGCCGGCCATTGATGAGAAACTGTGTTCCCTCTGTGGTGAATTCCCGCATGCCAAAGGTGACTGAATCGGTGTCATGATACAGATCATCCGCGGCCATTTCTATCCCTAAATGGTACAGAGCGGGATGGAATTCATCCCATAATGCCGGGTGTTCTCCCATGGGCAGCAGCGTGGTAACCATGATCAGGGAATCACTTCCCGAAAAAGACAGGTCTTTTGAGGGCACCGTTTGCGGGGTTTCGGTATTGATGGTAGCCGCTTTCAGCAACAGGGTCCCCTTCACGGGCTGCCCCGTATGGTTCCGGATGGTGATCTTCACCTTCGCCTGCTTTTTTTTAACATCGGGATATACCTGAACCTTTCCGATATGCACTTTACCCGAAGCCCGGAGTTCAATCTTCCCGATAATGCCATTCCAGTTTGTCTGGGTCTCTTCGCTGATGGCATGCGGATAACCAATGTCATAGATCATGCTGTTATCCACCCGTATCCTGATCTTATTTTTCTGACCGGCAACCATCAAAGCGGTAATATCGTATACCTGTGGCACTGAAAGGCTTTCCCTCATGCCTGCCGGTTTACCGTTCACCCATACTTTGGTCTGCCAGTGTGCCCGCTCCAGGAACAAAGAGACCTCTTTTTTCTTCCATGCCGGCGGGATATACACTGTTTTCGCATACCAGGCGGCCCCTTTATAAGCGAACAAACGGGTTAAACGGAGTGAACTCATGACGCCGGTACGGTATCCGTAGCCCGCCTGGTCAGTAGAACCTGGCAAAAGGATGGTACCGGCGTAAACATGATCCGGCAACACCCCCTTTTGCTGGATCCCCAGTCCCAACGGATCGAGCTTAAAGTGCCAGATACCGGCCAGCGATATATCATCCGGATGCCCCCGCATTTCCGGTATTGTTTGGGACCATCCGCTTTGGGAAACGCCAAGCAACATAAGGGATACAAACAAAAGAACCGGAAAGTACGTTTTATGCATCATGAGGTTTTAGAAATTGCTTAAAATGACAAAGCAGGACGCGTGATATCCTGAAGGCATAAAAGTAGTCCCCTTACTCCCGGGAGAAATAGTGATTCTTATTTTAATAATGGATAATTTTATGATCCGCCCGGAATGCATGGCTTTACAAACAGGAATACAAAAGAGCGTGAGAGCGTATGAAAGTACCTGAAGCCAATCCGAGGCTAGTGTGATGATTATTTAATTATGCAACATAAATTTAAATTTGTATCTTTATTGTAAATTTAAAT
>DASULB010000283.1:0-8161 GCA_036278455.1 Chitinophagaceae bacterium
CAGGCAACGTCTTAAAGCAATAGAGGAACAAGACCTTCGGATCCAGGAATTTGTTATCAAACAAGGTATTTACCTCAATAATTTCCTCAGTAAATAAATGGTCCATTTCTTTTTTTTAACGAATAATAATGCTTGCTGATCCTATCTGACCGCCTTGTTGGCGCAACTTGAACTGGCGAATGCCTGTGGTTTGGCCTTAAAAGCGAATCCCATGGACATGATATATCCCATGGCTTCACTCAATGCATCACTGCTTCTGAATTCAGGGTTGGTATTGATGTCAGCATGCACCTCCATTTCCACTTCATAAAGCGCAAAAAGCCGGTATAAATCATAGGCAACCTCTATGCTTCGGGACACCTCCAGGAGCATTCTCTGCTTGATACTCATTTTCTGCCGATTGGCTTCGTGGCGGATATACATAAAGCCTCCTTTTCCTTTGCGCACAAGGACGATCACAGTGGCAACCGCCGTCACCGTCCCCTTCACCTGACTATCGGTTCCTATGCATGCCTTCAGCAAATGCCCCTGCTGCTTTTCCTTACAGATCACACTTTCAATCTCCTCAGCAATGGGTCGGTGAATCTCTTCTCCCGTTAATCTTTTCCATTGTTGTTCCATATCATTTAATTGACACTGTCGTTAACACCGGATCCAAAAAGGATTGGCTTTATGCCTTCCGCTGCTTTCATTTTCAAATATTTATACGAAGCGGCAACCACCCTTCCAGCGGCCCATCTCACACGCCTCCTTATCATAAAGTTATCGCCCGGTCCCCATTTGAAGTCCTGTACGCTGTTAAGTTTTTATCAACTCTCCATATTAAACCTGACATACCTCTCCCTGCTGGGCCATGATAAAACTTCCAATAAAATTTCATGCCTCATTCCAAGTATCTGGATCACAATTGTCAATAATGAACCGCAGTGGTATCGGATCCTTTTCCCGGTTTCCCGTTCTGTTTCCCAAAGAAGCAGTATAATATAAAAAAACCCCGCGATGAAGGCGGGGCGTATATTTAAAGTTTATCCTTTATTGCTAATCAGCGGTACAACATGCCCCGAAACTAATAGCGCCTTCTATTTCGCTATACCATTTATATGAATTGATACTAATAACTCTAAGGGACATATGTTTTATCGTTTTAATAATTTCTATTTGGCTTCGCAAAGCTATAAACTATTTTTTTAAGGACAAATAGTGTGGTCATCTTTTTTGCTTTAGTTTGATTTTCTACACCTAAAATTTTCCAAATTCTAAAGGAGTCAAATACTTTCATCGTTACGAAAACCATTACACTGCGATCTTTACGATTTCTCTAACAAAACACGATATTATTTTTATCGCGGTCTTCAATAGTCGTAATTATCCTATATCAACAATAGCAGGTGGGAAGAAAAGCCGATCCGGGAGAAAAATAATGGCAATTTATTTATCGGTACAATTGATGACATGAAGACCTATTTGAAATGGGCCCTTCTAACCGCTACCCTTTTTAAGCCATCGATCCTGAAGATCAAATGACCAGTGATTTTTTTATTTACTTTTGTAATTCTCTTGAATTGAATATTATGCATCTAAAAATGGAACACCCACTTGATAACCCGGTCTGGAACGCGTTGATTTCAGGCAATAGTCATTTATCCCATGGAAATGATGTAGTAAAGTATTTTTCAAAAGATGTCTCTCCTTTTGTAGGACTCAGGGAAAATACCGAAGAAAATCTCAATCTGCTCCATGAGATGCTTCCTTATAATCATCAATGGGCGGTCATGAGTCCGGAGGAGATACCGGTTTCAAAAAACTGGAAGATTCTTGATCAGATCGATATATTTCAAATGATCCATCTGAAAACATCGCCTGAGAACCCAGACGATGAAACCATCATGGCACTTCATGAAGAAAACGTCCCGGCCATGCTTTACCTGACAAAATTAACGCAGCCCGGACCATTTGAATCGCAGACCATCAGGTTTGGCCACTACGAAGGGATATTTATACAAGACCGGTTAGCCTCCATGGCAGGTCAACGGCTGCACCCTTTCGAATACGCCGAAATCAGCGCGGTGTGCACACATCCTGATTTTAGTGGAAGAGGATTAGCCACAAAAATATTGTCCCACCAGATACATAGGATAAAATCCGCTTCAGGCATCCCTATCCTTCATGTTGACAGAGGGCATCCAAGGACAATTCATTTTTACGAGCACCTGGGTTTTGAGATCAGAAAGGCGCTGACCGTTTTTATTATTGAAAATTGCTAATCATATTCTATCCATCGTTACCTGTTCATTATCGTAGATGGCAGGCTCATTACCGGGTGCAAAAATCCCATATTTACGGTCATGGCCGGCATTTTCACAATACAAGGGGTCAAAGACCCATTGAAGGGGAAAACTCGGAATGTCCCGCTACACCGTTGAGACTTAAGCAATAAATCTTACCTTTATACAAATAAACAAATTATGAAAGCATTTTTGGGAATGGGCCTGTTAGGCTCAAATTTTGTTAAAGCCATGCGCCGGAAAGGAGAAGATGTCCAGATATGGAACCGTACCACGGAGAAGGCCAGGGCCTTGGAAGCCGGCGGGGCCAAAGCGTTTGACCAGGTAGAGGCTGCCGTCAAGGGGGCCGACACGATCCACATCACCCTTAAGGATGATGCGTCAGTAGATGAGGTTCTTTCCAAGGCCATTGCAGGATTCCAGCCGGGAGCCACCATTATTGACCATACCACCACCTCGGTAAAGGGTGCAATCCGGCGTACGAATGACTGGAAAACCAAAGGCTTTACCTACCTCCATGCGCCGGTATTCATGGGACCAAGCAACGCCTTGGAAAGTACAGGTGTCATGTTGGTCTCAGGTGACCAGACAGTGATTGGCAGGTGTGAGCCTGAGTTATCAAAGATGACCGGGAAATTGATGAATCTGGGTACCAAAGAAGGCAAAGCAGCCGGCATCAAACTGATCGGCAATCTTTTTCTCTTATCTCTGACGGCAGGCCTCTCCGATTCACTTTCCCTGGCCAAGGCTTATGATATCCCGGTCGAAGATATCGAGTCTTTATTCCATTCATGGAATCCGGGGGCTTCCGTCAGCGGAAGACTGCAGAAAATAACCGATGGAAATTACGACCAGCCGTCCTGGGAACTAAAAATGGCGCGGAAAGATGCCGGGCTCATGATGGCCGGTGCCAAAGACGGCGGAACCCAGTTAACGCTCATTCCCGCCATCGCATCCGAAATGGACCGTTGGATAGAAAAGGGCCATGGGGATGATGACTGGACTGTAATAGCCAAAAACAGTCTTCCGTAGAGTACCAAACGGTTTCCCCGCAAAGAAATTGATGTTTACAGGTCCCGGGAACTCGTGGGTTCTACGATCTTGGGTCCGTTCCGGCAGGCGAGGCTTCGCTGAGTATCTGCACGCTAAAGGCAATTTTCACGCGTAAAATCATGGAATGGAGATGATTTCCCGGTTGTGAAGTCGCTTGGAGCGGATTCCTTTGAGAAGGAGCCAATGGCTGGTCGACCTATCACTTTGGTGTGTTTTACCGGTTTTGCCGGCTTTTCGGAGATTTCCAAGCTTACGCCGATACTCGCCAGAGTATTTGGGATACCCAGGTCAATCCTGGTGGTCCCCAATGAGGCGTGGGAGTTACTTCAGACCCAGAATGGTCACTGCAAAAGAGCCAAACGAATCATCAAAGGCAACTCTTATGCACAGGACTCCCGTGCCCTTCTGCCACCACAATAACGGTAATTCACCGAAAAGACTTTTATTCAGAGCGGGCATTTTATTGCCTTTCTTCTGAAAATCAGGACCGGATTAGCCAATTGTGCTTTTGATTTGTATTTTTGCATCGCCGCTAATCGTCTGAAAATGGGACTACCCTATAAAAGAATTATCATCAAGATCGGGTCAAATGTACTTACCCGCAAGAACGGCATGCCCGATATAGAACGAATGACACATCTGGTAGCCCAAATCGCCGGTATCAGAAAAAGTGGCGCTGAAGTAATTCTGGTCTCCTCAGGCGCGGTCGCTTTCGGAAGGAGCCTGATCACGGTGGCAAAAAAATATGATACGGTGGCTGCAAGGCAGCTACTGGCTTCTACGGGTCAAATACAGCTGATCAATACTTTTGCGAAGCTTTTCGGGGAGCACCAAACATTGTGTTCCCAGGTGCTCGTAACCAAGGAGGATTTCAGAGACCGTTTGCATTACCTGAACATGAAAAACTGTTTCGAGATATTGTTACAGCACAAAGTGCTGCCCATCGTTAATGAAAACGATGTCATATCCGTAACGGAGCTAATGTTTACCGACAATGACGAACTGGCAGAACTCATTGCTTCCATGTTGAATGCCCAGGCCCTGATCCTGCTGACCAATGTAGATGGTATTTATCAGGATGGTCCGGTGGCTGAAAATGCCCGGATTATTCAGCAAATCGACGACGCCTCCTTCAACCTTTCCACAACCGTTTCATCAGAGCGCTCCCAATTCGGCAGGGGGGGGATGATCACCAAAGCAAACATTGCCCAAAGGGCAGCTCAGCTGGGTATCGCAGTACACATAGCCAACGGAACAAAAGATAATATCCTTTCTGATATCCTCAATAATAGCGCCATCCATACCCGGTTCATTGCAAAGAAAAATACCTCCGGCAAGAAAAAATGGATCGCACATTCCGGAGATTATGCCAAGGGAATCGTCCAGATCAACCAGGGTGCCAGCGAGGCGCTGCTTTCCTCCAGAGCCACCAGCCTGTTACCGATAGGAATCATAGCGGTAAAGGAAGAGTTCCAGAAAGGAGAGGTCATTAAATTGATTGATGAAAAGGAACACCTGGTAGGGGTTGGCATCGCAGAGTACAACGCCGAAAAAACCAGAGAACGCCTCGGGAAGAAACGGCAAAAGGCACTGGTTCATTACGATTATTTATTTTTAAACGCTGAAAAACATTGACCGTGGAATACACCACCTTTTTCGAAGAGGCCCGAAAGGCTGAAAGAAATCTTTTAGGCCTTCAGCCTGCCAAAATAAACCTGATATTAAAGGACCTGGCTGCTGCAACGGTCGAGCAAACGGAATTCCTGTTACGGGAAAATAAAAAAGACCTGGACAGGATGGACCCTGCGGATCCACGTTACGACCGGCTAAAACTGACCGCTGAGAGGATCGGCGCCATTGCACAAGATATGGTGAATGTGGCGGAACTACCCGATCCGCTGGGTAGGATCTTAACGGATAAGAAACTCGGTAACGGCTTACAGGTATCCAAGGTAAGTGTTCCCCTGGGAGTGGTTGGTATTGTATATGAAGCCCGTCCGAACGTCACTTTCGATGTATTTTCCCTTTGCTTCAAAACAGGCAATGTCGCGGTATTAAAAGGAGGCAGTGACGCGGCGTCTTCCAATCTTGCCATCATTTCAGTTATTCACGCGGTACTGACCAAACATGGCATCACGACAAACGCCGCCACCCTGCTCCCCCCGGAGAGGGAAGCCACGGAGGCGCTTTTAAACGCGGTCGGTTACATAGATGTTGTCATCCCAAGGGGCAGCCAGAACCTCATCAATTATGTCCGGGAGCATGCCCGGGTCCCCGTCATCGAGACAGGCGCCGGGATCGTCCATACCTATTTTGATGAAACTGCCGATCTTCAAACAGGGGCAGCCATCCTACTCAATGCCAAAACCCGTCGTCCGAGCGTCTGCAATTCCCTTGACTGTCTGCTGATACATCGTGAGCGCCTGGAAAATCTCCCTGAGCTGCTCCGCATGCTCGGAGAAAGTAATGTGGAACTCTTTGCGGATAGTCCTGCCTTTGAAAAGCTGGATGGGCATTATCCTCCTAATTTGTTGAAGAAGGCAGAAGCTGCACATTTCGGCACCGAATTCCTTTCCCTTAAGATGGCTGTCAAAACAGTCGATAACCTGGAGGAAGCTATAGAACACATTGCCAGATTCAGTTCAAAACATAGTGAAGCCATTTTATCCAGTGATCCGGTCCATATAGAAAGGTTTCTGAACGCTGTGGACGCAGCAGCAGTATACGCCAATGCCTCCACTGCCTTCACGGATGGAGCGCAATTCGGATTGGGCGCTGAAATAGGTATTAGTACTCAGAAACTTCATGCCCGGGGCCCCATGGGCCTGGAAGAGCTGACAAGTTATAAGTGGCTCGTAAGGGGACAAGGACAGGTACGGCCGTGATAAATCCTTTCTCGTCCGTTTCCCCGACCCGAATAACTGCTGCCTAATTCCCGTGCCCGGGCCGCCCGCCAGGGTTTGTTAATGAGTGTTTGAGTATTCTCTGATGAAATGCGCCTGGTATTAAGAATGGGAACTAAAGAGCCCCTTCAGCCCTTTTGCCAGTCTCCTCAGCCTTCCGTTAACAACTCCTGTGTATGGATAATTCTCCAGAGGCTTCCACACGGCAGTATGATAACTCCCTATGTGTTTTTGGCAATATTTTAATACCTTTTTTATGTCATCAACGGTAAAACGATGAAAAGGTTTAAATTGAAACGGATGCTGTGCTACCTGTGCTTTAAAGGCATTGATCTGCCCCCATTCGCTGGATATCCTCGGCATAAGTTCTAAGGTTGTCTTCAGCAGTCGCTTCGCACTTAATTGCTCACCGAAGGAATAGACCAGATATCTTTCTTCAATCAGTCGCCAGAAGGTTTCGGTCGCCTCATTGATTTCAACGGCATCATATTCAAGGGCTGTACATAGTAATCCCCACAACACATGAATCTCTCTTCCATCCATATTCCGGGTAGGAGACTGTGGCGCATCATGCCAGTGCCTCAGGTGCCCGCAATCCATACAATAGCCTGTTGGAAAACCAGAACGCCACATTCGCAGGTTCAGTTCCGTCCATTCTCCCCAATAACCCCTCCGGGGATTAAACCCTCCAATATCAAGGAAAAGTTTGCGGTATCCGGCAGCCAGCATTCCCTGTACCGTGGCATACCGGATGCCACCATATTCCACTTGCGGCGTATTTGGATGAGGCTTGAATAATTCATCTGTATCTTCTTTGTAAGATCGTATGCCTAAGACGCCCATTGCCTTGTCCCTTAAGACATTTTCCAGTTCAGGGAAAACTTCACCATGAAGCGTTACATCATCGTCAATAAAGCAGATCAAAGGTGATTTACAGACATTCAATTGGAAATTTCTGCCACTGACAATAGAGGTATCCTGACTGTTAAAGTAGACCGACAAAGGAATGTTTGCTGAATAATTCTTTATTTGCCTCTCGATGGCAAAGATATCCTCTGCTGTCTTAAAATTATATATGACGGCGATCTGAACAGATGCGTGAAGCGGGGTATTATTTATTGATTCAATAAGCTGTTTACAATAACGCTCACGACCAGGAATGGTCAGTATGGTAATCGTCCAAAGATATTTTGAAGCGGCATCCCACATATCCCTTCAGTTTGCATTCTCAATGTTTCGCATCATCGTCCTTTTACGAAGTTATGCAAAAGATCATTAAATGCAATGATTTTGGCCGCATGACCCGTTTCCGAAACCGCCTAAACTGGAATAGATTTGCGAGAATAAATTATTGACATAGATGGAGTTAGTATGGTAGAAGAATACATTTGGGAAACTAATGTTAACATCCCAACTTACTAAATGACCTTTACCTTTTACCTGTCCCCCATTCGCTATCCGGATCGGGGCCCATTTGCAATACTAATTGACCGCCTCCTAACAACTCACTTGCCGGAAAAAATGGCGAACTCAATTCTTTGCCATTTAGTACTGCGCTTTGTATGTACATATTTTTTTTGGAAGCATTTTTCGCAATAATAGTGAATGTTTTCCCCCTTCCAAATTTATTGCCTAAATCGATCGTTATCTTTTTATAAAGCGGGCTGGCAATCCCATAAGTTGGGTTTATGCTGCAACCTCCATCCACTTGAAATAAGCCCATAGCAGCCATCACAAACCATGCACTCATCTGTCCCTGGTCTTCATCTCCCAGATAGGCATCCGAAATACCATAACCATAATAACGGTCTAAAATAGCGCGGCTCCATTTTTGCGTAAGCCACGGCATTCCTGCATAGTTAAACAGAAACGCAAATTGCATGGACTGCTGATTACCCTGATCTACCGGAAAACGCCAAT
>DASULB010000284.1:0-2062 GCA_036278455.1 Chitinophagaceae bacterium
GCCACCCCGTGGACGAAGCCCTCTTTCACCGCACGGATATGGTTGGCATTGATGGCTATGCCCACACAGATATGGGTCTGCTGATCGATGACCAAAGCGGAGGCCACACTGCCCAGTGTCTCGGCAAGCGCCGTGGAGGCGCCACCGTGCAACAGCCCATAAGGCTGCCTGGTACGTTCATCCACCGGCATGGTTGCCCGGAGGTGATCCTTGCCTATTTCGGTAAACTCTATCCCAAGGGTGCCCCCCATGGTGCCCTCGTTCATCTCGTTCAGGGCGTCGAGGCTGACATTTAAATCGTGCCAAATGGTGTGCATCCGTCGTGGTTTTTATTGGACAAAAAATACTGCCTGTTTGCTGTTGGCTAAAAATCCTTTTCTCCCCGGATATCACTGGTGATCTGCTGCGGCAGGAACGAGGAGACATCACCGCCATGGTGCATTACCTCCCGTACCAGCGTAGAGGTCAACATGGAAAATTCCGGCGACGTGGTCAAAAAAATGGTTTCCACCGCAGGATCCAGATGCCGGTTCATCGCGGCAATGGATTTCTCGTATTCAAGATCACTGAGGTAACGGAGTCCCCTGAGGATATAACGGGCGCCCACCAATCTACAGAAATTCACGGTAAGTCCCTCATAAGTTTCGGCCGAAATCCCGGGGGTACCCCGGTAAATATCCCGGCACCACTTTAGCCGCCGCTCCACCGAAAACATCGGCTGCTTGGCCGAGTTCACGCCGATACCGATGATCAGATGATCAAACAGGGGCTTCGCCCTGTCGATCAGGTCGAGGTGGCCGCGGGTCATGGGGTCAAAGGTTCCCGGGAATAAACAGATTCGGGACATCATTTTAGCTGGCTGATGAATGGATAAAGATAGAAAATATTGTAGAGCCGTAATTTCTTTTGCGGGAAAAAAAAGGGAGGTTCCCAAAATCATGCTCCGCGGTATGCTCCAGCACAAACCATCCGCCGGGCTGCAGCAAATGGTGTTCAAAGATCAGTCCCGGCAGGCTGTCAAGGGATTTTAGCTTATAGGGCGGTCCCGCAAAAATAAAGTCGAACCGCTCCCGGCAACCCGCGATATAGGAAAATACATCCTTCCTGTACACGTGCAGATCCGCGATCTGTAACGCTTCGGCCGTTTGTTGGATGAAGGCTGCCTGTTTGGCGTCCTTTTCAACCACGGCAAGGCTTACAGCGCCGCGGGAGGCAAGTTCATAACTGATGCAGCCCGTACCGCCGAAGAGATCCAGTGTCCGGGCGCCCTCCAGCAAAACAGCGCTTTGCAGGATGTTGAACAACCCTTCCCTGGCCCTGTCCGTCGTAGGACGTGTATGCGGCATTTGCACGGGCGGAGAGATCCGGCGTCCGCCATATTTACCGCTGATTATCCGCATGATGCCAGCGAGATCAGGTTATAGAAATGATGATCCGGGTAAGCACCGAATGCCTCGATGTATTTGAATACGGCGGGATGCTGCAGCCAGGCCACCTCGGGTATCTGTTGCCGTAATTCTTTGTAAAGGGGCGAATCCTCCCCAATCTCTCCCGACAGGAAAACCCGCAGCCCTTCCGGGGCCAGGCCGAGTTGCCGGACCGCATTGAGTACGTGGTACAAGGCATCGGTCTCATGATGGATGGCATAAGGCTGGACCATTTGCAAGCCATCTTCTCCCATCATCACTACCGTCATCCGGCCTGGGAGCACCCGCACGTACATCCGGTCGCCCGCAAGGGCACCGTTTTTCATGAGCGAGACCACAAAGGCGGTATCGGCATGATAATACCGGGCGGTTTTAAACTCCTTTTTAAGGTAACCGGCCACGTCCTTATTGACCGCATATACATTGACGGCCTTCAGCGGAAAGATCTGGTCATAAAGCAGCGCCCGCGATGGCAACTCCGGCGTCAGAAAGGAAAGGTATTCCCGTCTCAAGGCAGGGTCAAAGAGCGCCGAGGGGACCAACGTGAAATCCGGGTTATCGAAGGATATCCTGATCTCCGAGAAGGCCGCAAAAGGCATCTTATCACGGGCAAAACATTTTTCCAGGACCTCCAG
>DASULB010000285.1:0-4251 GCA_036278455.1 Chitinophagaceae bacterium
CTACCATAGCGGCAGGTCCTCCGAAATGGGAAAGTGTTAGCGCAGCCAGCGTCAGCGTTCCTAACAAAAATATGGTCATTTGAATAAAATTAGAAACAACGACACCCCTATACCCGGAAAAAAAAACATATAAAAACGAAATTGGCACGATGAAGAGCAGCGTTTCAATCCGGGTCCAGCCAAAGGCCGGCCCCATGATCTTATAAGATGCCAGCAAGGTGATGCCTGTCCAAGCCGGCATGGCAATCATCGAGGTGCGGACGGCAATCCATAATCTCATAGCCGAGGCTGCCCTTTTGGGAAACCTGAGATCATAAAACTCCAGTGAGGTAAACAAATTCAGCTTCCGCCAGAAAACTGCGAACAAAAGCCCTCCCAGGAACAGGGCCAACCCGAAGCGACTCAAATACCACCAGCAAATAAATGATCCCGTCACTATGGCAAGCCCTCCATAGGCCGTAGCTGCATCGGGGCTGATAAGCGCAGCAGTATAAGAAACCCCGTTTAACCAACCAGGCACCTTTCTTCCACCAAGAAAGAAGTTCTCCATGCTTTGATTGGCGAACCGGCGAAACCAGAACGCCACCCCAAGCATCATCAGCAGATATCCAACAACAATGATCAGATCGAGGTGATCAGCGAGCATAACTGATAGGGTTTAAAGTTTTTTCATCGGTTCAATTCCAGCAATACCAGGTAGGGAAATGGCACCCGGAATACAATTAATCTGGGAAAATGGCAAAGGCCGCTCTGCTTAAATACTCTCGTAAACAATGGTAATGGCCGATGGCTGTCCCAGGGAGCCTGTTGTATCGACTGGAATTCGCCATAGCGTGCCGGTTTCGTCCCGTGCCAGAATATTGTCTCCCAGCACAGAAATAATATCATACATCCCCCATTGCTCTGCCGCCAACACCGGCACCTCGGTCGTTCCATCCGTGTTCACCCCAATGCGCCATAGGCTTCCGGAAATATCCCGGCCAAAAAGAAACGAACCGCAGACAATCAACTTATCGTACTGATTATAACTACCTGTTACGAGGGAGCCGGCTCCCATGGCCCCTCCGGCCAATAGCGGAAAGCGCCATAGGGCGCCGTCCGGGTACCGGCCGTACAGGTAATCGTCATTGGTAAAAAGAAGATCAAAAGCATCCCAGCCTGCCGGTCCGATCCGCCAGTGCGCGGGCGCCAGTACACCCTTATCATCGACCTGGTACCGGTAAAGAAATCCACTTCCCGTTTCCCGCCCGATCAGGTTATCCTGATAGGAAAGCATCGTATTGAAGATATACCAGGGATAATCCAACAGGGAAGGTGTCGTTTTTTGAAAGCCGTTTTCTCCGTCGGTTCCATACCAAAAGATCTGGCCGCTGGCGTCCTCGGCCAATAAAGAACCGAGATGCCCAAAGATGGCAACATATTGATTCCAATGGACGGTATCTACGGGCACGCCGACCGAGGCTTCGCTATAAAAGGTATCGATAGCTCCCGGCTCAGGTACGAAGGCAGACGTGTAATCAAAAGTACCACCACTCGGAAATGCCGTCAGTGTGGTGGTATCCGTCCTGTCGGGGAGGGTTACCTTCACCGGTTTTCCATGATTGTCTGTGTAACGGACGCTGCCCCCAGCAAATCCATCTCCACCGTCCATCCACTCGATCTGCAAGGCGTCGCCTATCCGGCGCAGCTTCCGATACGAACGGGGCAGCAGGGAGGCCGCATATTTTGGTCCATACACTTTGCCGGTAACCGATGACTGAATAGAAGAATGATTGGAGGCGTCAAAGGTGAATACCTTGAAGTAATAGGTCCCCTCTGCCATATCCGTCAGCGTTAAGTGAACGGTATCCGCCCCTGCAAGGCGGTCGACCGCACCGGTTGCGGAATCCCTTCCGTTGTTCCAGTATACTTTATAGGAACTGATCTTGGGGTCAGAAAAAAGGATCCAGGAAATGTCGATCCTACCGTTTCCTCCGTGGGCCTGCAAAGAATCGGCCCGGGAGAGATAGGTGATCTCGCCGTCCCGTGTGAATTTTTTTTCTATATCGTCCATCTTACTGCAGGCACCGATCGTCAAAAGTAGTGCGGTCGTCAGCAGCAAGAAACTGTTTTTGATATTTGCAATGTACATAAAGAATGTTTTAAGGGTGAAGGAAGGATAGGTCAGTTCTTCTGTCCCCACAGGGTAATTTCGTCCAGCAGTAGATTGGGCTGGTGGCTCCAGGTATCGATCAATTTAAACCGGATGTAGCGCACAGCAGGTGCATCAAGTGGAAAGGAAAAATCCTCTCCTTTAATCGCATAGGCCGCATCGTCTCCATTACGCACCCCAGCCGGCAAACCGGAAGGCTTGATAGAAACACAGTGACGGAGCAGCTTCCAGCTGTCCCAGCTGTCGACAGCCAGGGTATTACCCCAGATCTCGTATACCCGTGGATTCCCATCGGTATACATATACTGCCCGGATCCTTCGTACTGATACACTCTGAGACGGCTTAGCTTATACGGCCTGCCCAGATCTATAGTGAACCAGGAAGGTAACGGAGGCGCCGAAACGGGATGCGCATAATAGTAACAGTAAATGCTGCTCTGCTCGTGAATATTATTATCCCAAAGATGCTCGACATTGCTATAGGGATAAAAAGGCGTGCTGAAATCAGAGGCAAGCGGTGCAAGCTTCCATTGTGTTTTATCCAGCATTTCTTCATACAATGGCTTCAGGGTCTTGACCAGGGTGTCTGATGTGTTATTCCATTGGTCAGTCACAAATATGCCAAACTCGGTTTCCATTGAATCCAGCCCGTGCACCGAATAATTCAGCGAGTCCAGGGTAGAATAGTTACGGTCAAAGAGTTGCCAGTGTCCATGGCTGTCTTTAACCAGTGTTGAATAGACATATCCCCTGGCGGAGACGTTTGTTGCAGTGATGTTGATTCCGCCAAAATCGGGTTCCACCCTGAGAGAGGCAAATACGTCCTGCAACGGAGGTGTAGAAGGGTGAATTGTTGTCGACACCGGCTGAGAGCGTTTTTCCGATTTGTTAACCGTATACAGCGTGACCTCGTAATCTTTGGCCAGCGGAAAACCCTGGATCAACATGTAGTTGCGGTAAGCCGAAGCTTTGACTGATCGCGATTCTCCGGAAGGCAGTGTAAAGATCGCCGTGACATAGAGCAGATCCTGATCCGACGGAAGCTCATAGGTAAGTTTGGCAGCACCGGGGAGATTCTCTACCTGTATCTGCGTAACCTGGCCTGGCGTGCGTCCCGTGGGCCCCCAGGGCTTATGGTCGTAATCTTTACAATCCGACAGGAATAGGAGGCAGCAAGCGGCCGATAACATAATGGTTGTACGTTTCATGTTCATAAAGTTTAAAATTTACCATCCGGGATTTTGAACCAAAAGATCGTTGACCGTGATGTCTTTTTGACGAATCGGCCAGAAATAGTCCTTGAGACTAAAGGTCTGATTATAGAGAACCTTAACCCGATAATAGGCATTGGCATTCTCCTGAGATGCGTCCCAGCCCGTGATCGGATTGTTGTAGGTTTGGATGGCGGTTTTCCAACGGCGTTCATCCCAAAACCGTTGTCCTTCGAAAGCCATTTCAATGGTCCGTTCCCGATGAATGATTTCCCGAAGGCCATCCTGGGTTTTGTATTTGCCGGGGAACTTGGAGTATTGGCTCCAGGCGTCTGCTACCCCAGGAAGGCCTGCCCGTGCACGGATTGAATCCAGATAACGATAAACTTCGGCGGACGGACCTTCCGCTTCATTGAGCGATTCGGCATATAGCAGGTAGAGACCACCCAACCGGAGCTCTACCCAGGGATAATCGTACATGGAGTAGACGTTGGCGCTGGTAGACATCACGTTGGTATAATAGACATATTTCTTGGCATAGTATCCCGTAATGGGGAACAAAGTAACGCCTTGCCTTCCCTGCGTCTGGCCCACCTTGGCCCGGACGACCCAGTTATCATTATTATCATCATCGTAAACACCCTGACCATACCAGATGCCACCATCGAATCCGAGATCAGCGTAAAAACGTGGCTCCCGATCAAAATTAAAGGCCGCCGTTACATAATTATTCTCAATCTCGTATTTGTCTGCATCCGTCGCAGTCCTCAAACTATAGCGGTCCGCATAGTCCCAGGTCTTATCCTCATCAATTGGCACCCCGTGACGCGTATAAAAAAGTGAAGCGATATTGAGCGGTACACTCAAGTTGCCGCGGGGCAGGGCATT
>DASULB010000286.1:0-10397 GCA_036278455.1 Chitinophagaceae bacterium
ACGCTAAGTAAGCATATTAATCCCGGGCATATTGTTCAAGGGACGGCCTTTGACAGAAAATGGCTGGTCGCAAACGGCTTAAAGGAGGCTGTATTCAAAAATTTGAAACTTACCAACAATAAGAGGTTGGGGGCAGTCTTAAATCACCTGAGTCCGACACGGGCCACATGGAATGGATGCAACTCCAGCGCGTGGAAAAAGGACATCCTTGCGGTAAATGGTTTCGATGAGCGCATGCAATATGGAGCAGAAGATCGGGAATTCGGGGAACGACTGACCAATAATGGTATTCGTGGTATTAAGATCCGGTACAGCGCAGTTTGCGTCCATCTTGACCATACCCGTGATTATCTAAATAAGGAGGTACTCAAAAAAAATCAGGAAATCCGCCGAAACACAAAACAGACAAAATCAAAGTGGACTGCATTTGGAGTCAGCAGGTAAAATAAGAAGCCGCTTATACACGGATGGCAAAAATTACTTCAAAAACAGATGATCTTTCCCTTTAGCCGTCTTATCTTACTGAGGCAAAACGTCGCCCAGTTTACGGAGAGCGACATCCAATCTATAAATATACCAATAACGCGCTATTTTACCAAGTCGTCGTTGTGGTATTTTATCGATAAGGGTTATTTTTTTAAAATCATTATTGTAAATATTTTCGGGGTCTTTATAATCATTGGAAGATGAAATAAAGTAAGCATTCGCCCCCTTTTGTATTTCCCCCTCCATCTTATTGAGCCAGGCAAATTTATGCAGGTCAAAAACATTTCCCACACCTACTATCCGCATATGCATCGGATAGGCCACGTAAAAGAGATAGTGACAGGCTGGGAACCATTTTGCAACAATAATTGGCGATGTTGACTGCATCAAACCTGCCTTGATATCCTTTTGTCTGATGATTTCAAATTGGCTTTGCAGTTCATTCCATCCATACATATCCAGGGTCAGATCGCCCTTTCCCCGTTCAGGAAGTTTGCGATCTCCCATGGTACCCGGATAGAATTTGATCATTAATACACCTGCTATTACAATTAGAATGATAAATAGGTAGCTTATTTTAAGCCAAAGATCACAAAATTTCTGTTTACCATGCATCTTATACTCATCCAATACATACCCTGAGATGAGCATCAGTCCGATAAAACCGGGACCGCTCCAATGCGGTAATGTGGTCCTGAATAAAGAGATCACCGTCGTTGCCAGAATGATAGGATAAATCAACCAATTCAATAAATTCAGGGGTTTTCCCGGGAAATCTATTTTATTGAGTCCAACCAAGGCAAGGAGATAAATAAAGACATTGATGGGATTACTATAAAATAACTGGCCCAGTGTGGTGGTGACAAATGAACCGATATGTATAGCCGCCTGATGTATTTCAACGCGTTGACCCTGGAAACGCCAGGTAATAAAGTGATTACTTAGATTCCAGAAAAAAATGGGAGAAATAATCAGAAGGGTCAGCAGGATGGAAAGATATAAAAACGGGTTTTTCAAATATTTTCTATCCCTGAGAAGCACATATACGCCAAATCCAAACCAGAGAAACACGCCATGAATTTTACACATGACAGCCAATCCTATATACAATCCTATAAGGACTAATCGTATATTTCCCTGCCTTGGAGTATGTACGGTCAAGATAAGCTTCAGCATACTGTACATTGCCAATAACCAGAATACCAATTGGGGAGAATCCGGTAGAATAAACAATCCTGAAATAATGCTGGTATAAATGGAGGTATTGTATAAAATGGCCGCGATCCATCCCGTGCGTTCATTCTTTATTAATTTACCACACTTAAAAATAACCCATGTACAAACAGCCGCACTGACAATGGCCGCAAGGCGCATGGAAAAATCATTTACCCAGTGAAGATTTAAAGTGAAAATACGGATGAAAATACCCACCAGGGGGGGATGATCAAAATGATTCCAGTCAGGCTGAAGCGCATAGGTGAAGTAATAAGCCTCATCGTTACCCAAATGGATCATGCATGCCAGTATGCATCTGACAATAAATACTAAAATAATCAGGTAATATGTCTTTCGAGCATATAATTTATCATGCATGTGGGAAAGTAATGAGGCTGTTAGCAGAAAAATTCCAGATAAAAACAAGCACCACTGCAAATAACTTACTTAAATAAAAATGTTTATTTTTCCTTTCATGTAAATAATATAGCAGGGAAGTATTTAATGCCAGGCCAATTAAACTAATGATCAAAAATAGCAGAAACTGCCTGGCTATCTGTGGATCCTTACTTTGGAAGGTCCAAATCCTATTCAAAATGTAATTATTGACAACAGCCGCTGTAAAACCTGTTGCGTTGGCCACGTATTTATTCCAATCGAACTTTTCCTTGCATAAATAAGTAATGCCAAAATCAATACAAAATCCGATGCCGCCCGTCAGACCAAAGCGAATGATTTTTATCACTAGATCCATTAAAATTCAATGTTTTGTGAATTATATCCTTCCAATTTATGTTCTTTTTTCCGTAACACGTATAAAATCTTTTGTTGTAGCAAAAAACAAATAGTTCCAAAAACGACACCCTCCAAAGATCCAATCCATACGTCTTCCACGAAATGCTCACCCAGGTAAACGCGGGAATAGGCTGTAAGGCAGGCAAAAAGGAAACAAATACCCGATACCCAGCGTTTACGGCTGGCAAATAATGAAATGGTAATTGCTGCGGCAAAAACGGAAGCGGTATGCCCTGAAGGGAAGGAATGTTTATAGTAAAGGGGTATCCATGAGGCGGTCCTGACCAAGGTAGAACCTGAAAAATATGCAGCAGGTCTTGGGTAATTAAAGTGATGTTTAAGCAAAATAGTGACAATACCCGTAAGCACAAAGCTGAAGATCATTCCAATGCCAAGATCCCTTCTTTTGTATAACAAGCAGATCAACCCCGCAGGTATGATGACCATTCCATTTCCCAAGAAAGTTATTCCGGTAAAAAAAAAATCAGCCGGAAGCCCCCTGCAGTGATTAATCAGAATAAAAAGGTCGGTTTGGGGTATTTCAATATAGAGGACCCCGTTTGCTACAAACCAAATAAAGAAACATAAATAAAAAAGTTGGCTGCCCTTTTCTGCAATTGCATTGCTGTACATAAGTTTCGGTCGTGAAAAACGAAATTATGACAGGATTCTGAAGAGATGTTGAATTTAGATACAGCTATATAAAACAACCAAGTTTACTTCTTTCTACCTTTAGACCGGTGCTTTAAAACTTCGGCTTCTGCATAAAATATCAATTCTTCTGCAATATTTTTTGCCTGATCTCCCACCCGCTCCAATTTTCTGATAGCCGACAGAATATACAGGGCATCCATTATTTTACTGCTATCATGCTCATCCTTAAGATAAGTGGCAATGATCCCGGCAGCCTGGTTGTTGATCTCATCCAATATCTTATCTTTTCCGAATACCCTTCTGGCCAGTTCCGTATCTTTCTTCTCAAATGCCTCCATTACCAAAGTGGTGATGATGACCGACTGGTTAAACATTTCGGGTATATGACTTACTTCCAGAAGCCTGCTATCGAAATCCGGTTGCATGTTAGCGACAAATTTGGCGACTCCTTCCGCGATATCCCCGATCCGTTCCAGGTTGGCGTTAATTTTAAGCGATGCCAATACAAAACGAAGATCGGAGGCAACGGGTGTAAACAAGGCAATAATGTCTTCACAACGGTCATCAATCAGTAATTCAAGCGCGTTAACCGAATTTTCACTAAAGATCACCTCTACTGCGATATCTTTGTTGACAGTTGTCAATGCGGCTTTCGAGTCCTCTAATTGGGCGATTACCAGGCGCCACATTTTAAGGACATCTTCTCTAAGCAAACTCAGTTGATGATCAAGATGTGTTGATGAAAAATCAGTGTCTTTCATGGTAAAAAAAATTAATCGTTAAAAATTACAATTTACCCAAAATGTCCCGTAATATAGTCCTGCGTTCTTTTATCTTTGGGATTTGTAAATATAATTTTCGTTTCGTCATATTCGACTAATTCCCCCAGGTAAAAAAAAGCCGTTTTATCACTCACGCGGCCTGCTTGCTGCATATTATGAGTGACCATCAGAATCGTATAGTCTGATTTTAACTCTCTGATCAGTTCCTCAATTCTGGCAGTGGCATGTGGATCCAATGCCGAAGTGGCCTCATCCAGTAACAATATCTCAGGATTCATGGCCAGGGAGCGCGCGATACACAACCGCTGTTGTTGCCCGCCGGAAAGAAATGAGCCCCTCTTGTGTAGTGTATTTCTCACTTCCATCCATAGCGCGGCCCGTTTGAGTGAAGATTCTACTATTTCGTCCCTTTCCATTCTGCTGAGTTTAATGCCATTGAGTAAATAACCTGCGATCACATTATCATAGATGCTCATAGTGGGAAAAGGATTGGGACGTTGGAATACCATGCCTATTTTACGGCGCAGAAAAACAGGATCCATCTGATATACGTTTTCTCCATTCAGTTTGATGATCCCTTCCACTGACGCATCAGCCGCAAGCTCGTGCATCCGGTTGATGCATCTGATAAAAGTGGTCTTGCCACAGCCAGAAGGGCCCATAATGGCACAAACAGTATTCTTCTTTATCTCAAAATTGATGTTATTCAGAATTTTGTTCTGTCCAAAAAAGGCGTTGAAGTTCTCTGTTTTCAATATTGGATCTTCCATCTTTTCTCTATAAGTTTTGTGATCATGCTCAGTATCAATACCATGACGACCAGGATAAAGGAGGCTCCCCAGGCAAGCTGATGCCAGTCATTATAAGGGCTGGTGGCGTAATTAAATATGATCAGTGGCAAACTGCTGATGGGCTTAAAGATATTGGCATTCATGTAAGGATTGCCGAAAGCGGTAAATAAAAGTGGCGCGGTCTCTCCGACCACCCTTGCGATGCTGAGGATAATACCCGATAATATGCCGCCCATACCGGCAGGAACAATTACCTTCAATATTGTTCTATAATAAGGAACACCCAAAGAAAGGGAAGCCTCTTTTAAACTGTAAGGCAATAGTTTCAGGGTTTCTTCAGTGGATTTCACAATAAGTGGTATCATCATCAGCGCCAGTGCCAGACTGCCTGAAACAGCGGAAAATCCGCCCATTGTCCTGACTACCCATTCATAGATAATAATGCCCACCACAATGGAGGGTATCCCCTGAAGCACGTCGACAGACAGCCGACAATAATAACTGGTCGGTGACCTTCTGTTCTCATTGAGGTAAATGCCTGTGAATATACCTATTGGTATCGCGATGATGGCGGCTACCAAAACAATTAATACGGTTCCCAGCAATGCATTCGCGATGCCGCCTCCAGGTTCGCCCACTGGTTTTGGAAGGTTGATCAGGAATTGCCAGTTGATCGCTGCAATGCCCTGCCGGAAAATGTAAAACAGGATGAATAATAACGGCAACGTTGAAATAGCCGAAAAAACAATCACCGCTGTCTTAAAAAGGCTGTTTTTCCGCTTCCGGCGATATATTAAATCCATCCCTATTTGTGCAGTCTTCTCTGCCATAACCGCATCTTTTAGTTCATTTTTTAACATCTTTATATTCATCAAATGACAGATGCCTTATCACTTTCCTACCTATCATATTGATAATGGTGACCACGATAAAAAGCAGCAATCCCATCTCAATCAAGGCCGATGTATATAATTTTCCGGTTGCCTCCGTAAATTCATTTGCTATTACACTTGCCATGGTATTGCCCGGAGCAAATATCCCGGTCGGTATAGCGACCGTATTGCCAATAAGCATGGTAACGGCCATGGTCTCCCCCAGGGCCCTTCCCAGCGACAACAAAATACCAGCGAACAAACCAGACATGGTATGCGGTATAATGATCTTGGTGATGACCTCGTAGCGGGTGGCTCCAAGGGAGTACGCTGCTTCCTTTAATTCCTCGGGGACAAGTTGTATCACCTGCCTGGACAAAGAAATGGCATAAGGCATGATCATGACGGCCAGTATGACCGAAGCGCTAAAGATGCCCACCCCATAAGGAAGTATTCCCATTTTCATCTCCAGGACCCTGACTACGGGGACCATCACGAATAATCCCCAAAAACCATAAATGACAGACGGGATCGCCGCCAGCAAATCAATGATGTTTTTAAATATACCCGAAATAACGCCTCTTTTATAATACTCACCCAGAAACAGCGCCACCGCGAGGGAGAAAGGCGTGGAAATCACCAGGGCCAGAAAAGAAATAAGCAAGGTGCCTGCCAGAAATGGCAACGCACCAAATTGCCCGGCAACCGGATCCCACGTCCTGTTATATGCAAATGAAAAACCAAAAGCTTTAATTGTAGGCAGGGAACCCACGACCAATGTGAAAAATATAGCGATCAACAATACAATCACTAACAGGGCGATCAACAACAGGGACCTTTTGAACCCTCTTTCCTTAAATCCGAAGGGTCTCACATGGGTTAAACTGATGTGGTGGTTGCTTTGCATTATAAGTAGTCGCTATATTACAGCAATGGTTTATTGTTATAAACAACTGTTTTCAAAATAGTTAAAGCGCTTTTAACTACTGATTCGGGCAACTTCCCATATTGCAACGGTTCACTGTACTGCTGCCCCGCCTGGATCATCCAGGCGATCAGATCAACTGTAGCCTTTGCCTGCGCTTCCGATCTGTTATCATAAGATTGGTTCTTATACAACAATACATAGCTGAAACTGCTGATGGGATAACCATCAGGAGCATCCGTATTAGTGATGGAGACCCTCAAATCGGCAGGCATATGATCAACATTGGCAGCAGCGCTGGTAGAAGTAAGACTGGGAGCTATAAAATTCCCAGCTTTATTTTTGATGGAAGCAACTGGCATCTTATTCTGAAAGGCATAGGCAAATTCCACATAGCCGATGCTGCCGGGCGTTTGTTTAATGAGCCCGCTTACTCCCTCGTTTCCCTTTGAGCCCAGTCCTACCGGCCAGTTAAGTGATTTGCCCCTGCCGGGCCCTTTTGTCCATTGAGGGCTTACTTTTGATAAATAGTCAGCGAAAATATAAGTAGTTCCGCTGCCATCCGAGCGATGTACCACCGATATGGGCAATGACGGCAGTTTCGCATCCGGATTGAGCGCGGTGATCTTTGGATCATTCCAGTGGGTAATCTCGCCTAAAAATATGCCGGCAAGTACCTCCGGTGTAAATTTCAAGACGGGATTACCCGGTAAATGATAAGTGACTACCACTGCGCCGAGACAGGTGGGAATATGCACAATAGCTCCGGGGGACTTTTTCATCTCCTCATCGCTCATCGGTGCATCGGAAGCGCCGAAATCAATGGTTTTATTCTGCAATTGCTTGATGCCGGCACCTGAACCGATGGATTGATAATTCACTTTAACGGCATTTGCCTGATGATAAACATGAAACATCTTTGAATAAAGCGGGTAAGTAAAAGTAGATCCTGCCCCAATGAGGCTTTTGCCTGACCCTCCCTGTGCCTGTTTATCAGCGGAGCCTCCCCCGCATGAAGTAAGCAGTACCGCCAAACTGACGAGCGATATGAATAAAAATTTGGTCTTTAACTGTTTGATTTTCATGATATTTAATATTTTTACTTGTGATTCGTTATTAAGATCAATGATTAAACAGGCAATAAACAGTGATCCTTCCCACCAGGTCGGCATCATTTCTCATCCTTCCTGATGCAGCGGGCAACTTACTGTGATAGTGATCGTACCACAGGTTCGGCATAATGTGAATCCCCTTAAACGCAGTGAAATCAAGGCCCACCGTGGAAAATATTTCCTTGTTAGCGGAATAACCTTTCATATAGGTATTGGTGGATGTATATCTTGTATCGGGATCATAAAAGTCAACCCGGGCAAATAAATCCAGTTTATCGGTCACGATAGCACGGTGGTAGAAGATGGAAATACCCGACCGTTTGGCATTCCCATACAAGGTATCCGATGGTGCAAGCTTTGGCGTATAGCGTGTATGATTTGTCTGTAATTGCCGGAAGGCTTCCACTCCTATCGTCGCCTTGTCGGTTTTATAGCCTGCAAAGGCCTTATAGAGGTTTTCATGTCCGCGAAGTCCCGGAAGGGACTCGGTCCTGTTGTATTCATAGTTGAACTGCAGGACCAAGCGTTTATCAAGTAAGTAGCCATAAAGGGAGGCATAAAATTTTTTGAACTGATTATTCTCCAGTTTAGCACCGTTATTATTGCCTACCATCAGATCATAACCTACACGCTCTGACTTCCCTACTTTACCAAATATTCCCACCCCAAGGTCCGTAGAGCTGGAAATACCGCGCATATCGGTCAAGCTTTTTTCAATGGACCTGTAGCCCCAATAAGAATCTGATAGCAGCCCAAAGGTGGGGGTGGCTTGCTGACCAAAGACGATATCGGCGCGGGGAATAACTCCTCCGACCCTGACACTGGCATATTTAATATAGACCGCCCTGTTGTTATCGGTTAAAGCATCCGTATTAGAAGCATTAGCCTCAAAACCAGATTCATGTGCCAAAGTCAGCTGAGAGGATATTTTTGGTGAAAACTGGTAGTCATACCCTAAATAAATTCTTCTGATATTAAAAGAATTATAATCCAGGGGCAACCCGGAGTACTGTAAATTGCCTCTTTGCAGTTCATCTGCGGATAATTTATAGGCATAATCACCAAAAAAATACCCGGATATTTTTCCCGAAGGTTTGAATTCGTCCTTTTGGGAAAGCGTATCCTGGCCATTTGCATGGGTGGATATGATCAGACAAAACAGGATCAACAAACTAAAGTATTTTCTCATGGGCCCAGAAGTATTCCACAAAAGTAAGCCTCCATTGTTACCTTAAAGTTTCCTCAATATGAAGTTAATGTTAACAATACCATCTTCCAAAGGATCTTCTTTACCCCATACCGTACCTTGAGGATGACAAGGGTTTAATATTGCTCCTATATTCCTCAAAAGAACGGATGAATAGATGATAAAAGGCGGTTATATGAAAGAGAAAGGTAAATAGCGTGGAGTATTGCCTGGCGGATCCGGCAACTGGGCTTAATTACCTACTTCAACATGGTAGACTAACCCTTCAGTAACCTGTTAATGATAAGGATGTTTTTCCCCTTCCCCGGTGTAAAATATGCTTTTCTACCCAGGGATTCACCGCATAGGCGATCCGGGTGGATAAAAATCCGATGGCGGCGCCGGCAACCACGTCAGAGACCCAATGCCGGTTGTTATAGACCCGCAATACGCCGATCGAGGTAGCCACGGCGTATCCCCCCACACCGATCCAGGGGGAGCGCTGCCAATATTCCTCTCTCAACCATTCCGCCGCGGCGAAAGCATTAGCGGTATGACCGGAAGGAAAGGACATAAAGGATGACTTGTCAGGACGCTGCTCGTGAGTAAGGTGTTTTAAACCCACTACGGTACCCAACATTACAATGCTTGAAATCCCATAGATGAAAAGCTCATCTTTAAAGGAATGCAGTCCATGTACCCCGGCCAAATTCAACCCGATCACAGCTGCGGCCGGGCTATATTGCAAATAATTATCAATATGGGTGTGAAAAAATGGATGGTCTTCCCGTATCTCATAACGGGTGGAAAGGTTTAATTTTTCAGGAGCACTATTGTGCAAAGCCAGAACGCCATACGCAATACCAACGGCAGGAATAGCGACCGAGGTAAAATGCAATGCATGTGCATCCTTTGCCGCTATCCATGCCGGGTACAGATCCGCCGTTTTCAACTGCTGTGTATCGACAGCCATTTTCTGAAGGGGTAGGCCGGTTTGCGCGGTACTGATCATTGACAGCCCCAACAAACAAAGGCAACAGAAACTAAACCTGGTCATCAAAATATAAATTGAAAATATTTACTTCATGCCATAAACCAGTACATCAAATGTACCCGGTACGGTCCGCCTTCCTGCTCCCGGCACCCGTTTGGCCACACTTAAATAAATCTCATGGGTGACCGGATCAAGGGCCATCGTTCTCGCCCCTTTCTGGGTCTGAAGTGTCTGCACCTTCCGGTATTTATCCGGTGCATCTTCGTGAATGATGGTGACCGTTCCGTCTCCATTGGAGGTAAACAAAAGTTTTGTAGCGGGATCAAACCTGGCAGCATCCACCCCTGATCCTATCGGTAAGGTGACGATTATTTTCCCGCTAGCCGCGTTTAAAACAGACACCCCCTTATTTTTACGACAAGCCGTAAAAACCCTGTTATCAGCGATATCCATCGCGAGGGCGGAAGGCCCGCCGCACGGAGTCAAGTCATAACGATCCGTTACTTTTTTTGTTCCGGTATTGATCACCACGATCTCATTTTTATCCTCCAGGTTATTAAAGATTTTGCCCTTCCCGTCTGAAAC
>DASULB010000287.1:0-4652 GCA_036278455.1 Chitinophagaceae bacterium
CACGCGGCTCGCGACCCGGCTCAGGGAAGCGGGCATGACCGTCATCGGCATTGGGGAAAAGAAAACCCTGAACCCGTTTATCACGGCCTGTGACAAGTTTATTTACATGGAGATTCTCGGGCAGGATACCGAAACAGAAAGTCATCCGGAGCCTGATGGTAAAAAAAGTCCCGGGAAGAAAAAGCCCGCTGCTCCCAAGCCTTTAAACAAAATTGATCCCGCGATCATCAAACTTTTCACCGACAGTGTCAGTAGCCTTGCAGATGAGAATGGCTGGGCTTTTTTAGGGAACCTGGGAACACTGCTGCTAAAGAAGAAACCGGATTTCGATCCGCGGAATTACGGCTTTAACAAAATGCTGCCCCTGATCAAAAGCATGAACAGGTTCGAGATCGATGAACGGGACAGCGGAAAGGGAAATGTGAAACACATCTACATCAAAAAGAAATAGGATCGCGGGGCCATCCGGTTCCTTCGAATGACCGGGCGATACCCGTAGCGGAACCACGGCCAAAATCCTGCGATCACCACAACCATATTATCACTATCTTTATCATTATCTTTGATCACATTGCCAAACGACAGAGCATGACCAAGATTATCCTGAACAAACTCGACTATTCAAGAATAAAGAGCGCCATCAGCGAGGCTAAACGGTTTAACTCCATCAGCGTAGCGGATGCCGCCAGCCTGATGAAGGAACTGGACTCGGCTAAAATTGTGGAGCCCAAAAAGATCCCCGGCAATGTGGTGACGATGAACTCGATCGTGAAGATCAGTTTTTTAAATACCGGCAAGCAGATACAGTTTCAGATCGTATATCCGGGCAAGGCCGATTTAAAGGAAAAGAAGATCTCCATTTTCTCGCCGATCGCGACCGCACTGCTTGGCTATAAGGTGTCCGATGAGATCGAATGGATCGTTCCGGCCGGCCCTACCACGATCCGCATAGATGAGATCGTTTATCAACCCGAAGCCTCGGGCGATTTTGAGTTGTGATCATCCTGAGTGGTGATCATCCCAGATCTTTTACGGGCTTCTCAGCACTAAAACGCGGCTACGGCCTGATTGTATTTATTCCTGTATTCCAACGGGGAAAGGCCCGTTATTTTCCTAAAAACAGTCCTGAAAGCCTTGGTGTCAGCATATCCTACCTCATACATCACCTCACATACATTCTTTCGGCCGCTTTCAAAGTTCTTTTTCGCCGCCTCTATTTTTACCCTTTGAATGTATTCCACCACCGTATTGGAAGTGGCCTTTTTAAACCTGCGTTCAAAATTTCTACGGCTCAGCGCCAAAAGTTCCGTCAACCGGTCCACCGTGATCCGTTCCCGGTAATTTTTTTCAATAAACTCCTGCGCTTCCTTTACCGGTCCGTCCTCATGCTCTTTTTGTCCCTCGAAAATGATAAATGGCGACTGGCTGCAACGCTCAATATCTATCTGAAACACCTTGGCGCAATGTATCGCCACCTCCCTTCCCGCATATTTCTCAATGATGTATAATACCAGGTTGGCGGAAGAAAACGCACCGCCGCTGGTATAGATACCACACTCATCTGTGATGATCTTATCGGTGACCAGTTCCACATCAGGGAACATCATTTTAAAATCGCTGGCAGCCTGCCAGTGGGTCGAACACTTTTTCCCTTTCAATAATCCTGTGGAGGCCAGCAAGAACGCACCTATACAAAGACTGGCTACTTCTGCGCCGGATTTATATTGTTCAGTGATCCAGGGTATAAACGCCTTGCTTTGTTCAACCCCTTCTTTGGTATGCTGGCCAAAGGCGGGAATGATTACCAGATCCGTCTTCTTTAGGTGCCGGATCTGCACATCCGGGTGAACGGTGTACATCCCTTTGTCCAGTTCCACCTTTTGGGAAAGCCCCGCCAATTGTACTTTAAACAGGGGGCCCTTTCCCTGGCACTCCATATAATCGTTCACCGTCAAAAACCCACGGCGCGGATTTTCGATGCTTCCCAGATTGCTCTGGGGGGTGACCAGGATCGTTACATGCTTCATGTACCAAAGATAATGTTTTAAATTGTCGTGATCAACCCACAATATTGCTGTATTTACACCCCCGGCCTTCTGACGGGCGTTCTTAACTTTGTAAAAAATCATCCATAGCCATGAGAAAAATAACGGCAGCGGACGGGTTGAGCGTGGTCAGCATGATGAGCGCATGGGAACAGGAAACTTTCGAATTGCAGCAAACCATCGTCTCCTTTGGGCACGACCTTTTTAACGTCATCCCTTTTCAGGATAGCTGGACAGCAGGGCAGGTAACAGAACACCTGCTTAAAGCTGAATCAGGCATTCCCGGGATATTATCAGGACCTACCCTGCCGGCAGAAAGACCCCCTGACGAAAAAATGGAAGCGATCGGATCAATATTTCTCGATTTTACCACCCGCCTGAAGTCCCCTGAGGCGCTGCTACCCTCCGCTGACCCAAAGGATCAGGCAGCACTGATGGGTGCGCTCATAAAAAACCGGGCCGAGATCGGAAAAGTGGCGGCGGTGACAAACCTATCCCGGCGCTGTATGTTGTTTCCCTTTCCTGTATTGGGGACCCTGACGGGATTTGAATGGGTCTATTTTGCCATCTGTCACTCCAAAAGACACCACCACCAGCTAAACAATATTCACCGGAAACTGACGGCCGGATAAGTGACGGAGCCGAAACAACTCTCCGCTGATAACCCCACCAAATGACAGCACCTCGTCTACCGGCAGGGAACACCCCTGCAACGAAGCGCTCAAAACCTTTGACCTTCCGGCTGACAGGCTCAGCGCTAAATATAAGAGGCTTCCATTTTGTTGTATTTATGCCTGTATTCCACGGGAGATAACCCGGTAATCTTCCTGAAGATGGTCCGAAAAGCCTTCGTATCGACATAGCCCACGTTATACATGACTTCTGCGATATTTTTCCTGCTGAGTTCAAGGTCCTTTTTGGCCACTTCAATTTTTACACGGTGAATATATTCCATCACCGTATTGGAAGTGGCTTTCTTAAACCGGCGCTCCAGGCTCCTGCGTCCCAATGCCAGCATCGCCGCCAGCTGATCAACCGTCACCTTATCTTCATAATTTTGCTCGATGAATTCCTGCGCCCTTTTTACTGAGTCATCATTGTGTTCCTTCTGGCCCTGAAAAATAGTGAAGGGTAACTGGCTCTCCCTGTCTATTTCTATGGCAAATACTTTGGCGGAAAGCAACGCTAACTCGCGACCGGCATATTTCTCTATCAGGTATAAGATCAGGTTAAGATAAGAAAAGGCGCCCCCGCTGGAATAGATCCCCTGTTCATCGGTAATGATCTTTTCGGTCACCAGCTCCACGTCCGGGAACATCCTTCTGAAGTCGTTTTCGGCCAGCCAATGCGTTGCGCATTTCCTGCCTGTTACCAGGCCCGTTGATGCCAGCAAAAAGGCACCCAGGCAAAGGCTGGCAACTTCCGCGCCGTTTTTGTACTGCGTGATGATCCAGGGGACAAAATCCTGGTTCGCTTCCAGGGCCTTCGTCATGTCCCCGTCGATGGCCGGTATAATGATCAGGTCGGTCTTTTCCACGTCATCTATCACCACCTCGGCGTTGGCGGTAAACAGGCCACCGGTCAGGGGAGTCTCCTTCGAGAGGCCTACCAGCTGCACCTTGAATATGGGAGCGGCCCCCTTCGACGCCAAAAAGGTATTGACCTGGGTCAGTAACTGGCGTGAGCCTTCAAGGCTCGCCAGGATCGCGCCTTTGGGGACCAGAATGGATATGTGTCTCATTGTTCAAAGATAAACAAATGTTCTGTCGTAATCAACCCATTATATTGCCGTAATTACCACCCTTTTGCTACCATTTGTGCCTTTATTTTTGCAAAAGGCGGAAAAGGAAGCGGATGCATCAGCTCCAACCATCGGGATGACTCCTTAAAAATCTGAAGAAACTCTCAGGAAAGTCACCCGTTCAGCAACAGGAGGGCCTGAAAGTACGCACGATTTTTGAAAACAAATTTTACAGAATCAGAAGGGACCCCTCCGCACCCGCGTGGAACGATTGCAACATCGAACACAGCATACGCTTATTGATCAACATTGCCCGGCCAAGTCCAACGGGGCAATACGACCGAACCGGCGACGGAAGTGCCAAAATAAAGTGTGGAAAAGGGAAATAATTCGTCCTGTATGGTGATGTTGTTATGCTGATTTACCGGCCCGGAAAAGGGTCGAAAACGATACGGTTAATGAAAGATATGGTAGCGGTATTCAAAACAAACGTATGGGATGGACGCAGGGCAGAAAACCTGGTGGAGATCCTGTGCAGACATTTACCCGATTGCAAGATCAATTTCGATCTTGATGATTGCGATAAGGTCCTCAGGATTGAAGGGGCGCATCCTCCCGCCGATCGGGTGAAGACAATTGTAAAAGAAAACGGCTACTGGTGTGAACCACTGAAATAATGGCCCTTAAAAAGCATTGCGCCATCTCCATAAAGATGATCAAATGAGAACGCTAAATCCTTATAAAGCATTTAATTCAAAAACATCGACCTGCCCCTGGAAAGCGCAATGTGCTGATGTGCAACGATACCCGGAGATCCATGGAACACTGCTTTCTGCAAATGGAAAGCAAACAGAAAGAAGACAAAG
>DASULB010000288.1:0-4136 GCA_036278455.1 Chitinophagaceae bacterium
ACCGCCGGTGGCCTTGTAAAGGCCATCCTTTACCGAGGGAGATTCTTCCGTGGTGGCGGCGCCCCCATATTCCAGGATCGTATGTTGCAGTAGTATTTCATCGGAGGTGGGTGCTGCGATCAGCCCTCCCCATAAATCACCGAACAGATGATCGCTGGTTTTCCACGCGTCAGGGACGGTGAATTCAACAGGGTTTGCAGCGGTACCCATGCAATAAAGGTTTCCTTTGATGATAAACTCGGGTTTTATGATGGAATCACTCATGATCACCTTCACGCCTGGTTCAATTGTCAATGACTTGCCCGCGGGGATCTCAAGGTGGCCGGTGATGTTATAAGTGGTCCCTTTGGTCCATGTGCCGGATACCTGTCCGGAAACGCCCTTTGAAGGGGGAGGCTGCGTGTCGGGATCAGGGGTGTCTTTTTTACAACCTGTCACGGCCATGGACAATAGGATTCCATAGATCAGTAAATGCTTGCGTTTCATCATATTGGGTTTACTCGGGATAGAAAATAATTTTCGTGAAAATAGAAAATTTTACGTTGCTTTCAAGAAGCTGCAAAATTTATTTCGGCGTAAAACGGAGCCCCACCACGGCAGAGCGTTGATAAATATCATGGCGTATGAGTGTTTTGCCACTTAGATCCTGATAAGGGACGGCTGCGTTTTTAAAACTGTTATTGTTGATGTAAAGGGTCATCGGGGAATTCAGGAGGTTGTTAAATTTGGCAAAAATACTGATCCCATTTTTAAATTTCTTTTCAACAGAGGCATCCATCTGGACAAATCCTTTTTGCCAGAGGTCATTATCAACGAACTGGGAGACCGTATTAATGCGCTTTCCCGTGTAAGCCCCTGCCAGCTGGCCTCCCCAACCGGTTTCTGGATCCTTATAGAGCAATGAGAGATTGGCAATATGGGTGGGCTGATGATAGAGCGGACGTGTTTCATTCACAGCTATGGTCTCCAGGTCGCCGTTTTCGTCGCGTACCCGTTTAGATTTCGCCGTCGTAATCCGGGAATGCGTATAGGTATAATTGGCTTTAATGCCGATTTTATTGAAATACCTGATAAAATCAATTTCCCCACCGAAGTTGGTGGCATTTCCAAAATTGCCGGGGGTATAATAAATATCCTGCCCCCGGATACTATCGGGCTCTAAGGTGTATTCAATGGGGTCTTTCAGGTGTTTATAAAATATGCCGGCCATAAAATGACCGCCTGAAGCAGGGTAGAATGCATAACGGAAATCCAGGTTATCTGCAAGCGCTTCTTTGAGGTGGGGGTTCCCCTTTTCAACATATTCTTCATTAACGATGGTATAGGGAACGATTTCAAAAAATCCGGGTCGGTTAACAGACCGAAAGTACGAAATACGAAAATCGGATCTTTTTGCCGGGCTATATTTGATATGAAGGCTGGGCAGAAAATCTGTGTGTAGCTGTTTGCCGATGGGAAGGTCTTCTCCGATGGGGAATCGCATCCGGTATCCCTGGTTTACATGCTCCACGCGGCCACCGCCGGTAATTTCCAACTTTTTTCCGGAAATTTTAAATTGCAGAAATCCGGCGGTGGTTTTTTCCGACGCGTCATAATTTAGTGACGTCGCCACGCTGCCCCGCGGGTTTTCCACTGACCACCGGATCTGGGTATACCCGTCAAAATCGTCGCCGAAGGTGGCAAACGGGTCTTCCGGTAAAAAGTAATACTCGTTGTAGAAGTTGTGCCGGTGTTTATCGCGGTATAATCCGCCCGCCGTCCATTCGATCGGCACGCCGGCGACTGGTTTATTATAAATCATATTGAAATAGCCCGCCACATCCCGATCGGAATTATGCTCCCAACGGCGGGAAAGGTTTCTGATCGTAGTGCGTTTTGAAACCGCGTTTTTCTGTTCGCCATTCAGGGAGATCAGGGTGTTATCCGGTTGATCTTTAACGGCGATGGAATAGACCGCCGCCCACTTAAGCGCCAGGTTGTTCAATAACCGGTGATCGCCCTGTAGGGTGCTGTTGTATATTTTTTGTTTTGTCAGGCGGGAACGGGTGGAATATTCAAGCGTAGCGTCACCCTTGCCGGGGTCATAGCCCCCAATGGTCAACAGCGTTGTTTTGTCGTCACGAACCTGGATGTCGGTTAATTTCATGAGGGAATTATACCATTGCAGTTTACTGTTTTCATTGATCCGGTAATCCATATTGGCATAGAGGCCATAGCGTAATTGCCGCTCGCTGTATTTACGCTGATGCATGGAAGAAAGGGTGACGCCTTTCAGCGTATCCACCACCTCTGAATCAAAGAACAGGCTGTTGTTGCCACGGGAAGTATTTTGAATGCTGCCTGCGAGGATCACCCCCAGTTTATGGTGCAGGAAGCGATCGCCTATGGAGAATCCTCCCCGCAAATCGGGCGGCGGATGCCGGAGGGTATAATCCAGGGAAGCTTTTGAGAAATCCATGGGCGTGGCGTTATATTGGTTTCCCTGCAGTTGGTAGGGAGACAGTTTGTTGATATGGCGGTGGTCGAATCCCATGAACCTTTTGTTTAGAAAAAGCGCGCTGTAGCCGGTAGCAAGATTGGCCGTCAGCGTGAACCTCTCCGGCGCCTCTTTCATCACCATATTGACCACCCCACCCACCGCGTCCCCTTCCATGCTGGGCGTAAGTGTTTTATAAACTTCCAGGGTACTTAATAATCCGGATGGAAAAATATCCAGGGGTACATAACGGTATCCATTGTCCGGACTGGGCATTTTGATGCCATTTACCATCGTGTAATTATAGCGTTTGTCCATCCCCCGTATAATAGCAAACTGACCGTTTCCTGTGGTATTGCGTTCAAGAGAAACCCCCGAAACCCGCTGGACAACATTGGCTACGGTGAGATCCGGGGAGATCTGTATGTCGTGCGCGGAGACGATATTCATGATTTGCGGCGCGTACCGGATGGTCCGGCGGATGCTGTTATCCAGTGATCCTGCCGCCGCTGCCCTGACGGTTATTTCCTGTAATTGATTTTTAGTCCCTGGCCCGAGAAATGCATTGACGATGATCGTTCCCTGGCCGGATATCTTCACTTCCGCAACAAATGGCTGGTAGGATACATAGCTGATAACAAGCCTGTAGGTCCCGGCAGGCACGTCTTTGATCCTGTAGGATCCGTCCAGCCCTGAAATACCATGCAGGCCGGTCTTTTCAAGGCGGATGCTGGCCCCTGTAAGGGGCGTTCCTGTCTGCATATCATAAACATGCCCCTTGATGATACCCGCCCTTGCCATACAAGGGACAAAATAACATAGTAACATGATTTTCATCAAACGCATCATCATCGGAACAGACCTTACCAGTGGTTAAAAGTGCATAGGATTTAAAAAGGATCGCCATTTAGAAGGGCTATTTATCTGCCAGCTTTGGATAGGGCGTGTTATAGCCTTTGACGGCATGCCATATGATCCGGTTGAAAACATCATCGTCTATGCGGTCTTCTTCATCAAGGTCCTGCTGCATGGTTTTCTTTGCCCAGTACAGTGGTTTCCCTTTTAACTGATCGAGTGCAAGATTCACCTGATCCAGGGGGATATTGTTCTTTACGGCCGTATAGGGCTTGAAGTCCGGTTTATCGGTAAAGCAGTCCAGCATAGGGTCAGCCGTCAGATCGAGTTGATTCATAGGCGGGATACCGAGAATATTCTCGATCGTCCTGACCATATTGATCTGGGAATAATATGTAGAGACGACCTTTCCCCGTTTGGTGTATGGACTGATGACAAAGCCAACCGTCCGGTGGCCATCCACATGGTCAAGACCAGCTTGTGGATCGTCTTCGGTTACAAAAATGCAGGTCTCCTTCCAGAATTTACTGTGGGAAATGGCCTCCACGATGCGGCCCAGTGCCAGATCGTTGTCAGCAACAGCAGCCTGTGGCGTCGGGTTGCCCGGCCGTGTACCTGAAGTATGGTCATTGGGCAGTTCCATGATGATAAAATTTGGGAAGTCATCATTTTTCTCGTACTGGTTGAGTTCTTTGATGAATGCTGAAGCGCGGTATTGATCGGGTACTTTCAGGATGAATCCGGCATAGTCGGGACAGATATAGGGCTCCAGTTGTGCTACGGTCGCCTTGGCCCGGATACCAAT
>DASULB010000289.1:0-14348 GCA_036278455.1 Chitinophagaceae bacterium
CGCGCATCACAAGGTTTTTCCGATGATTGCCGCCCTTGCCTGGCTTTTTGGACAAAGTGTCGGCTACGGAGGGGATGCGGCGCCCATGGGTGGCGCCATGGAAGGACAGCGTATTCTCTCTACCCGGACACCCGCCGAGGCGCTGACCATGTATATTACCACAGCACTGACCATGTTTATTTTACTGCTACTGGTGACACTACCCTGCATCAGTGCTGCGGTCATGTGGCCGAATCTCAGGCTACCAGGCGCAGACAGGGAATTAGTCTATGGCCGTCTGATGAAAACGCTTCTGCCGGTCGGCGCCATGGGGTTGATGGTGGCGGCAATGTTGGCCGCCACGATGTCCACCGTGTCGGACAACCTGAATTTTGGCAGTCAGGTGCTGGTAAATGACATCTATCGGCGATGGTTTGTCCGGAGAAAACAAGAAAAGCATTATCTATTGGCTGGAAAGGTCGGGATGGCGCTAATTCTTGCAATGGCTATCGCCGTGGTTTTTCAGGTAGGTTTTATTATTGATGTCGCCATTTTCATGTTACAGCTTAGCGCCGCTGAGTTGCCTGCCAACTGGGCGCAGTGGTGGTGGTGGCGTTTTAACGGACCGGCCAGGATTGCAGCTTCCTTCGGCGGAGCCGCGGTGTTTTGCCTGGTGGTGTTGCTTCCCAAAGGCCTTTCCTGGATGAAAATTAGCTGGGCTGACTCTCTGGTGCTTCCATGGTGGTGGCAAACGCTACTGGTCATGGTACTTACCACTGTGCTCTGGGTGATGGTGGCTCTGTTTACCAAGCCAGATCCAGATGAACTGTTGGGATCGTTTTACCAACGAGTCAGGCCTTTCGGCTGGTGGGGGCCCTACCGACGCTTCGCACAGCCGACGCCCGCTTCCGAGCGCTTGCCGATCGCTAGGGGGATCGGGGTAGCAGTGGTGGGATTTATAGCAACCAGTCTCCTCATCGTTGGGCTGACGAATCTGTGGTTCGGCGTCTACCGGTGGTCGGTGGCCGAGTTGAGCGGATCTGCGTTGCTGTTTTATCTGTTCCGTGTTTTGACCAGAAAATACCTGGCCATGTTGACAACTCACACTGCTACCGAGGACGATCTGGCCAAAACCGGAGGGGCTTTATACCCGGTGTCTCCATGAACGATTGAATGTTTTTTCTTCACGCCGGTAATTGCGGCGGCGTGGGAACCATGTTAAATTTTATTCATTAATACAAACTTATGAAACACAAAACAACCAAAGAAAGAAAGCCAGAGCACGTGCTCTACCTGGGAGATTGGGTATTTCATGTGGGCCCTACTTTTATTGAGACCCCTTTCGGGACAGAAACAAAGGATGCGGATCTGCATTTTTACGGAAAACGGATGGTTGAAGCCATCGAGCCCCTGGCCGACGTAACCAGCCTTGCTAATTGGGAGTTATACCGCCTGGAACCAGGAAAGCTGGAAGCTTTTCTCGACCGGTCGGCCTGTCTTGTAATCAGCGATGTGGAAGCCAAATGCTTTCACCTGTACCCGAGCTTTTTCAACCGTGCCCAGCGGGATAATAAGGTAGTCACTTTTCCCGACCGCCTTAAAGTGATCAAAAACTGGATTGAATCAGGAGGCGGTATGATGATGTTGGGAGGATGGCTGTCCTTCAGCGGGGTGCAGGGAAGGTCCGGATGGGGAAGAAGTCTGATGGCTCCCGCACTCCCGGTAAATTGCCTGAGCAGCGAGGATCTGGTTGAGTCTTCGGAGGGGTTTACCTCAGAGGTCATGATACCGGATCATCCGGCGGTGCAAGGGCTGCCTTGGGAAACGTTCCCGCCGCTGTTCGGATATAACGAGGTGACCGCAAAGTCCGATGCCGATGTGATCGTGCGCGTAAAGGAGACCGGCGACCCGTTACTGGTGGCAGGCCGATTCGGAAAAGGAAGGATACTGACCTACATGTCTGATCCAGCACCTCACTGGGGCATCAATTTCGAATTATGGGAAGGATACGATAAATTTTGGCGTCAGTCACTTACCTGGGTAAAAAAGCATTAAGAGAAAAGTATATTATGAAGAAAAATATATTAGCAGCTGGAACGGCTATTGTGGATATTACCCCCCCTTTGGAAATCGGATTGTTAACTTCATCTGTGAAGGGTTCATTCGCCCCTTTTAATGCGATACGGCTTCCTCTGAAAGCCCGTGTGCTGGCACTTCAATCGCCGGATGGAGTGATCGTGCTGGTCTCTCTGGAACTATTGGGTCTCAACGATACGGTGGTAGGGGGATGGGAAAGATTTAAAAAACAGTTATCCGGAGACCTTCCACCCGAGCGGATCATTATTACCTGCACTCATACCCATAACGCTCCTGAGTCGCTGGCATTTTCCGGATTATACCGCCAGGAAGCTTTTGTTCAATGGCTTCAAGGTTTGCAGCGGGCGCTTAAGGCAGCGATCAAAAATGCCCTAAGTGAATTGGCACCGATCTCTCTGGATTTTGGATCCACCCGGTTGAACGGATATTCACTTCTCAGGAGAATCCCGACAGCAGGTGGTATCGTTATGTCGGATTCCGTGCAACCGGTAACCCCGGAATGGCTGGCTCGCGAGCCGGTCGATAGGCGCGTCAGCATTCTCAGACTAAGGGATGCGTCCGGAGCGGTGCTGGCGACATTGGTCCATGCGGTTTGTCATCCTGTTAATGAGATGTGCCTGCCTCATATATCGCCGGATTATCCCGGGGAATTGTGCCTGGCGCTGGAAGTCTCCGGCACGTACGGGATGGTAATGTTTTTGAACGGCGCAGCGGGCAACATTAATCCGCTTACTGTTTCTGAAGGCCCCTTAGCGGCGCATCGCCATGGGAAGGCGATCGCCGGAGCGGTGAAGAATGGCTATGAAGTATTGGCGATCACGAGCGGTCTTTCTTTTAAATCTATCTGGCTGAGCATGCCCGTCCGCACAGGATACATGCTGGATAATCCCGGGGATGCAGTGGCCAGAATAGCCGTGTTGAGGCTCGGCTCGCTGGCAATGATCTTCCTGCCCGGAGAGCCCTTCGTAGAGACCGCCCTGGAAATAGAATCCAGCTCGCCCTTTCCGCATACCGTTGTAGTCGGTTATGCAGAGAATTCTATAGGCTACATCCCCACAGAAGAGGCCATGCGCGAAGGCGGTTACGAAGCCGGGCCTGGCAAATGGTCTTTCCTGCAGCAGGGCGCCGATCAAATCATTCTAGACGAAACGCTTCATATCTTACACGAACTAAATACTACCGAGTATGAAACATGTTAAACTGCTTTTGCTGGTGCTGGCATTCGGCTCTTTTTTAGCACTTGGAAAGCCCGCCTTTTGTCAATCTCAGACGATTTATTTCTATGGACATGCCGGCAATGACCTGGTTCAGTTACTGCAACAGGAAAATTTTAAGGTAAAACGTTACTCCGATCCGAGAAAGGCTCTCCAGGCGGCTCCGGAAGGCGCAGCTGTATTTTTGGTGTCTGCACGCTATCCTGAAAAGGATACGCTGTTACATATTACCGATGCCATGCTGCGGCAGGCGATGGGCAAAAGGTTAAAGCTGTACGTCGAGTGCCCAGCGAGTTTTCCGGGTCTGGATATCGGCGTCTCAGCTGTGGAAACCACTCTGGAAAGAGGCGTGGTCACTTCGGGTGTGTTTGGACGTCCATTGAAGCCCATGAGCCTGTTGGGAATTCACGACTGCTTTCTCTGGCCGGTCTCTGTGGATCATCCGCTAATCGTAATGGCAAAAGTAGTTGGCATGGACAGGGCCGAATACGGCCTGTCCGGAACTACCGTTTACCCACTGTTGTTTAAACGGGGCGATGTTCTGGTTTCCATGGGTGGACTAACCAATTTTAAAAAAGGCAGGTATGGGCCTGAGACATCTATCAAGGAAGTCTGGTCTTACATCCTTCGCTATATGACGGGTGATGAACAACTCGTGATCAGCCGGTGGCCCAGAGAGGTAAGACCAAGTTACGGCAAAGCCGATCGTTTGCCACAGAATGCCCGGATGAACAGTATCCGCCGGGGCGTCTCATGGTTTTACCGGGGACACTTTTTTATTCATCCGACTTGGAAGGCTCAGTGGCTAAAGTATCAGGGTGATGGAACAAGTGCCTCCGGCCCGCCCCTGAGCAGCCGGACGCCGAACGGCGACGGTTCCCTGGGCATCATCCAAGGGCAGGACTCCAGAATCCTTTCCGATGGCAGGCAGCCTTATAATTACTGGCTGAGGGCAGATGTGCAAGGCGAGGCGAGCATGGCGCTCGCGGCCGCAGGAAGGCTTTTCAATAAGTCGCTTTATAAAACCACCGCTACCCATTTGATCGATCATTTGTTTTATCATTCCAATTTACGTGGGGGAGCGAAGAATGATTCGTCCAGTCCTGTATTCGGCCTGATCGGCTGGTCGGTGACGCAGCCCGGAACATTTTACGGGGATGATAACGCCCGCGCTATCCTGGGGATGATCGGCGCGTCAGCTTACCTGGGTACGGATAAGTGGGACAAGGAACTGGCTGAAGCCATTATAGCCAATTTTCGGACGACAGGTCAGGAGGGATTCCGGGGAGATCACCTGGCAGCAGGCGACATCATTAAAAATGGCTGGCAATTTTACCACAACCGGCATCTGGTCTATATCCTGCCTCATTTCGAATCCTGGATGTGGGCATGTTATTTATGGTTGTATGGCAAGACCCACTACGAGCCGTTGTTGGACCGAACAGAACGGGCGATACGAATCACCATGGACGCCTATCCAGATAAATGGCTCTGGGGGAGCAGCATGCAGATGCAGCGCGCGCGTATGATTCTGCCATTGGCTTGGCTGGTTAGAGTTTCCAACACGCCCGAACATCGGGCGTGGCTGGACCGCATGATTTCGGAAATTGGCCGCTATCAGGACACCTGCGGCGCCATCCGGGAAGAGATCGGGAATGGACCGGGGATGTTCAGACAATTGAAAACGAATGCCGATTACGGCACCGACGAAGGGTCGCTTATCTTTAAAAATGGTGAGCCGGTATCTGACATGCTGTATGCCTGTAATTTTGCACTTTTTGGATTGCATGAAGCTGCAGAGGCTACCGCTAGTCCCAGATACAAAGCCATGGCTGGTAAATTATCGGATTTTTTCACCAGAATACAGGTGTACAGTAAAGTGCATCCTGATTTGGACGGGGCCTGGTTCAGAGGTTTTAATTACCAGTTGTGGGACTTCTGGGCGTCGAATTCTGACAAAGGTTGGGGTGCCTGGTGTACCTTGACAGGATGGATCCAAAGTTGGATCGTCACCACGCAGATCCAGATGCAGCAAAAACAGAGTTTCTGGGAGTTGACAAACAACTCGGAGATAAACCGCATCGCACCTTCGGTTATCAAACAGATGCTGACACCGTAATGATTTTTGACAGGGCTGCACGTTTGCCTCAGTATAACGGTTGGTATGAAAGCCATAGAGGGTGGAGAGCGGAATTAATGCCTCCTATATTACTCATCTAGATACAAACCAATGATATAGGCGACTGGAAATTAGCGGCCCTGTCAAGAGCGTTTTTAATCAATATGCACGGCTATCCGGAACATATGGCCTGGTAAAATAGTGGCGGTAGTTGCTTGTAGCAGGGACGTATTCAGCTTTTGCCAGTCTGCAAGTTCTCAGACAAAATTTTAAAAATCGTCCCCGCTGAAGTAACGGCCTTTGACCGATAAAATCCTTTTCAAATATTTTGTTAACCGTTTAAGAAGAACAGACATTTAGTTTATCGACGGCAAATGTTATCAATAGATCATCAGAAGAGATCATCAGAAGAATATAGAACAAGAAAAATTACTGGCATATAAATCGAAGATTTTAAAGGAGGGCAACGTCGTAAGCTGTTAAAAACATATTTGAATCGATAACTTAGGATGATTTTTCAATATGCCGTTAGGTTTTCCAGGAAAACAGCGAACAGGACAGTGCAGGATGGTTAGCAATGAAATCTAATCTATTTTTAATCAGATTTTACATTAGATCGCTTTTTAAATCCCGTGTATGGAACTATTGTTAAAAAGCGCTTTAAGGGTTTAGCTTTGATTATCAATCTGTTACGGTTTAATGAGATAATACTTAGAAATGGAATTGGCTGTTTTTCAATATGAGGATGTGGAATTGTGGCAAAGCTTTAAGAAGGGAAATGAAGATGCCTTTGCTTGTTTGTATGAGCGGTATGCACCGGTTTTGTATAGTTATGGCTGTAAAATCAATTCTGATGAAGACCTTGTAAAAGATTGTTTGCAGGATTTGTTCTTTAATCTCTGGCGCAGGCGTGAGAGCCTCGCAGATACCGATTCCGTTAAGTATTATCTATTTTGTTCTTTCCGTCGTGAGGTCATCAGGAAATCAAATAAGGAGGGATTGACGATAGGCTACGCTAATGATCTCACCCACGATGCAAAAGAGCTTTCTGTAGAAGAAATGCTGATTCTGGATGAAGACGAAAAAAACAAGAGAAGGCTATTGACAAAAGCACTCTTACAGCTTTCTGCACGGCAGCAGGAAGCTCTTCATCTTCGATTTTATGAAGATACATCATTTGAAGATATTGCGGTGATTATGAATATCACGCCACGCGCTGTATATAAGCTTATTTACCGCGCGATCGGAGCATTGCAAAAGACATATATATCCTCTATGGGACTGGACCTGAAGCTATTGCTGGTGGGCCTTTTCTTGTCTCTGGTCAGGTTTGCCTGATAATTTTCCTTTTTTTTTTAAGAATTTCTTCTTCTAATGGGTCATTTGCCCCGTTTTCTTCCTTTCTTATTAGGTAAGCTATAACCCGGAAGGCTAGATGGCTAAAAATGAACTTAATTATTGTATATGGAATACGAAGATTATTCTCTGGAAGAATTTCTAACAGATGACTATTTCTATAATTGGGTTAAAAATCCCAGTGCTGAAACAAAAGCTTATTGGGATGCATGGACTGCTTCTCATCCTGATAAGAAGGACCTTATCAATGAAGCAAAGGAAATGCTTCTTGCCTTGAGTACAGAGGCAAAACAGTTAAGCGATCAGGATAAAAAAAGAATATGGGAGACAGTATCTGATAGAAAATCGGCTTATTTAGCGTCGCTGCGTAAAAATGATGAGCCATCACAGAAGGCGGGTGGCATCAGGCATTTCTATTTATTTAAAATTGCAGCAGCAGTTGCACTCCTGGTAGCCTTGGGAGCGGTATCTTATTATTTTTTAAGTGCTCCACGCACGGTAACATATGCTACCAGGTATGATGAAGTAAAGAAGATAGTGCTGCCAGACAGTTCCAAAGTAATTCTGAATGCCAACTCACAGCTTAGCTTTAAAGAAGGTTGGTCAAGGAACAGGCCCCGGGAAGTGACGCTGCAAGGAGAAGCCTATTTTGAGATTGTTAAAACAACCGCTGGAAAGCATCAAAAATTCATAGTGCATGCGGGACAGTTACAAATAGAGGATTTATCTACCCAGTTTGATGTAAATAACAGGAGAAAGAAGGTGAAAGTAATGCTCCGGGAGGGCCAGGTGAGACTTATAAAGCCCGACACAAAGGGTAAAGACAGCTTAATGATGATACCAGGGGATCTGGTTGTCTATGATAGTGCTACTTCGGTCTTTTCCCGCCACAAGGTAATGCCAGACCCGTTTATTTCCTGGAAAGACGGTATTCAGACATTTAACGACACTCCGCTGGCAAGCATTGCGCAGACTTTGGAGGATACCAGGGGGTTAAAGTTTGTATTCGATAATGATTCGTTAAAGGATTTTCGATTTACGGGAAGGTTTGAAGGGAGCGATCTTGACAGTTTTCTATTCATCCTGTCAAAATCATTTAATATAAAAATTACCAGGAGCGGGAACCAGATCACAATAGGGAAAAAATAAGACTAAAATTCAATATTTTATCATGAAGAAGTATTTAGGTGCATTAATGCTGTTCGGGTCCATGATGAGCGCGGGCTATTTTGCTTCAGGTGCCCAGGATGTATCATTTCTTGGGAGGCCGAAAGGATCTCCCGATAATATTACCCGGCAGGGAATCTCGTTGGAGAGTGTATTGAACGATATTCAACGACGAATGAATGTCAGTTTTAATTACAACAGTAACCTGGTAAAAGGCAAGACGGTAGAAGTTGACCTTGACAACATAAGCTTACAAAACCTGTATCGCTTCCTTCAGCATCTTTTGAATCCTCTAGGCCTGTCTGCGGAAAAAATAAGCGATCGGCAATATGTCATCTATAAGGAGAGAAAAGAGACTGCCATAAACCATGATGTGGCAGCAGTAACAAAACCTGTCCATCAGGTGGCAGGAGTGGTAACCGCTGCAAAAACCAATGATCCTCTCCCAGGCGTGACAGTATCCCTTAAAGGGAATGGGAGTATAGGCACCATTACGGATAGTGAGGGAAAGTATGTGCTGTCCGTTCCTGGAACAGCGGATACGCTGGTTTTCTCTTACCTTGGATATGAAACCCGTGAAGTTGCTGTTGACGGCAAAGATCTGGTAAATGTATCGTTGGACGCTAACCAGTCTAAGCTTAACGAGCTTGTGGTCGTGGGATATGGCAAACAGAAGCGATCCTCTCTTACCGCTGCTATCTCCACGTTAAATACAGACGCTGTAAAGGATGCGCCGACCGGAAATATCAGTAACACATTAAATGGGCGCGTATCCGGTATTATCGCTGCGCAAAACAGCGGTAAACCCGGCAGCGATGGGGCTGAGATACATATTCGCGGAGTATCTACCACTGGGAACAGTGCACCATTGATTATTGTAGATGGTATTCCCGGCAATTTTACGATGCTTGATCCAAACACTATCGCGACCTTTACCGTACTAAAAGATGCTGCAGCAGTGGCGCCTTATGGGATGGCAGGTGCTAATGGCGTTATTTTGGTTACGACAAAAAAAGGGAAAATCGGAAAGCCTGTCTTGTCCTATAGTGGATATATGGCATACCAGAACCCTACAACATTGCCAAAGCTGATCAATGCCTATGACTACGTCAAGCTAAGAAATGTTGCCGATGTCAATGCCGGTCAGGCGCCTACGTTTAGTGATGAGCAAGTGGAGGGCTGGAGGAAATCGGTAGCGGGGGACCCTGATGCGGATTATGACAAATACCCCAGCACGGATATTCTTGATGCCATGGTAGATAAGAATACTCCTTTAACAGATCATAATATATCCATATCGGGAGGGAGCGAGAATACTACTTACTTTGTAAGCCTTGGGTACCTGTATCAGCAAGGTTTATGGAACACCATCAGGAATAAGAGATACAATGTAGTGGCAAATATCGAGACAAAGCCGACCAAAACTACTACGATAGCGCTGTCTTTAAAGGGTTACAATAGCATCATTAAGCAACCACAGAGCGACTTCACACTGGCGAGCTATAATGCCTGGTGGCCTACCAATGGATTACAATACTCGAACGGTTTTTTGGCCAATAATAACGGGAAGCCCTCTCTTCTACCGCTGAGAACCCTGGGGTCACGTTCTGCCGATGAGACGGGAATAACCGGTCAGTTATCTGTAGAACAACAGTTGCCTTTTATAAAAGGATTGAGCATTAAAGGGGTATTCAGCTATGTGCCAACAACTGATTTTACCAAAAACTGGAGCGAGCCTTATCCGGTAACCTACAATGTAAATACAACCACTACACCTTACACTTATGTGCCCGTTACAGACGCGGGCAAACCCGGATTATCACAGCAGAACCAACGCTGGAAGGACTTCACTTACCAGGGGTTCGTGAATTATCACAATACCTTCGGAAAGCATGATATAACGGCTCTTGCAGTCATTGAGGCTCGCCAGACAAAATATGACGTATTTTATGCATCCAGGTCGAACTATGAATTAAATATTCACGAGCTTAATCTGGGGAGCTCTGATCCTGATAATCAGAGCAATGGCGGAAGTTCCAGCCAGACGAGCCAGGTGGGATACGTGTACAGAGTGTCCTACGCTTACGCCAATAAATACTTGTTTGAGGCTTCCGGGAGGTATGATGGCCACTATTATTTTGCACCTGGGAGAAAATACGGATTCTTTCCATCCTTTTCGGCGGGATGGCGATTGTCTGAGGAGCCGTTTATAAGGAACAATTTGGTCTGGATCGATGACCTGAAAATTAGAGGTTCATGGGGCGAGTCCGGCAACCTCGCCGGCGGTCCCTTCCAGTATTCCAGCTCAATGGCTGTCTATGGCAGTGCATATTCTTTCGACGGCTCAGTAGTGCAGGGAGCTTATGAACGTGTGGAGGCAAACCCTTTTATCACCTGGGAAAGAGCTATGAAAACAGATATCGGCATTGATGCCACACTCTGGAATGGCCTGTTGAGTATTGAGGCGGACTATTTTGCTGAAAAAAGAAATAATATGCTGGTGAGCCCGGGGAGTGTCGTTTCCTCAGAATATGGTATTGGCATTGCACAGGAAAATGCGGGAATAATGAATAATAAAGGCATAGACCTGACCGCTTCCAGCAAATATACTTTCTCCAATGGGCTCCGACTTGGGCTGACAGCTAATTTTACCTATGCTAAAAATAAGTTGATCAAGACATATGAAAATCCTGTTACTTTAAACGATCCCAACCGCTCGCGTACGGGAAGACCCTTAAATTCTCAATTTGGTTTAGTATCCCTGGGCCTTTTCCAGCTTTCTGATGATAAGAACGGTGACGGAAGGATTACGAAAGAAGACGGATTTCCGGAACAAGAGTTTGGCGAGGTGGCTCCTGGTGATATCCATTACGCTGATATCAACGGTGATGGTAAAGTGGATGCTTCAGATGAAACATACATCGGGCGCCCGATTCTACCGCAAATTATCTATGGATTCGCAGTGCAGGCTTCTTATAAAGGATTTGATTTAAATGTACTGTTTCAGGGGGCCGCGCAATCCAATATATATCTTGGTCACGGCGAATTACTTTGGCCATTCTATGCTGGTGCAACAGCCTCCCAGATAGTGAACGATGATTATTGGACACCTGATAACCCCGATGCACGATATCCCCGCCCGTTTAGCCAGGGGGGGAATAGCAATAATCAGCAGGAATCTTCATTCTGGTTTTGGAATTCATCCTACCTCAGGTTAAAAAATCTAGAACTGGGATACACTTTGCCCGCTTCTGTACTCGAGACTATGAGGATGGAATCGATAAGAATTTATGTCTCCGGGCAAAATATATTGACCTGGAGTCCCGTGAAGGAATTCATTGATCCGGAGATGGGTCAGCAGGGAGGAGGTACAAGCGGTAGTAATACCCGTGGATGGTACTATCCCCAGCAGAAGGTTCTGGCAGTGGGCCTTAATGTGACGTTTTAAACAGAAAAATAAAAAGAAATGATAATGATAAAGAAGATCAGGTACTATGCAGGGTTAGTGCTGTTAAGTCTCATGCTATTTTCCTGTAAAGAGGACTTCCTGGAGATTACGCCTACAGATCAGTTATCCTCGGAATCAATTTTTGCTGACCAGGCCGGTGCAGATGTTTTTCTGAACGATATATACAGCCATTTGCCGGATGAAGAAGGAGGGGGGAATAACCCCGCGGCATATTATGTCTACGATCCTTTTGAGAACTACGGTGATAATTCAGTGTCTGGCTATCATTGGAGTATGTCGTGGGTGTTGGGTACTACGAAGTCGTACGGGCCTGCTACCTATAACCCGGGGTTATACAACCATGATTATCCGGCAATGCCTTTCATGTATGATCATACGTACCAGAATATTAGAAAATGTAATTTATTTATTCAGCAGGTAAAAGAGGATTCCGTCAATTTCACGAAGGACTGGCGAACCAAGCGTTTGGCCGAAGCCCGTTTTCTGAGGGCCTTCTATTATCATTTTGCCTGGATGGCTTATGGAGGTCTTCCCATTGTTACCGAAGTATTGAACAGGCAAACACAAGGTGATTCAATATTTGTACCCAGGAGCACCTTTGAAGAAACTTACCAGTTTATGGATAATGAATTGGCAGCAGCGGCGAAAGACCTTCCGAACATTCAGGGTGGCGGTCGTGCAACCAAGGGCGCTGCCCTTGCTTTAAAAGGCTGGATAGAACTTTTTGCTCATAAATATTCAGCAGCCGCAGTCACGAACAAGGAGATCATGGACCTCGGAACTTATTCCCTTTTCCCCGATTACAATGCACAGTTCATGGAGGCTAACAACAATAATAATGAATCCATATTTGCTTATCAGCATATTCCAAACATAAGACCGAATAAGAGATCCGAATATTATGGACCAAAAGGCAATTACGGTGGATGGGGCCAAATGCAGCCTACCCAAGGGCTTATTGATGACTATGTGATGAAGAATGGGTTGCCCATTACAGACCCTGCTTCTGGATATGATCCCGATCACCCTTATGATAACAGGGAACTTCGTTTTGAGGAGTCTATTATTCATGACGGATCTGTCTTTGCAGGGGACACATTCAGCATGGTTGACGGCTCATCATTCGCTTATAATCCCGGAGCGGAAAATAACACCGGTTATTTCAGGAGAAAGGGAATAGACCCAAACCTGAAGGGAAATTTTGCACAGGACGGATCGACATATAATTTTTTCAGATATGCGGAGGTATTGCTAAGTTTTGCAGAAGCAAAAATCGAATTGAACCAGATAGGCCAGGAAGTCATTAGTGCAATTGACAAAGTCAGAGTAAGAGGTGGATTGCCTACATTAATGGATACCTACCACCGGACGTTAAGCCAGGATGAAATGCGGACTGTTGTGCGCCGCGAACGAAGAGTAGAATTGGCTTTTGAGAATCAACGCTACTGGGATCTGATCAGATGGAGGACGGCTATGACGGTGCTTAACCAGCCTGCTTATGGCGTAAAAATCGCCCAAAACAACGGAGTATCTACTTATACGAAAGTGATAGCACATACCAGGCAATTTTTGGACAAGAATTATTTATTCCCCCTTTATCAACAATGGATTGATACCAATCCAAAAATTAAGGCGCAGAATGGTGGTCCCGATGGTTGGGTGAACGGGCAAAATCCGGATTATTAAGTGCCTGAAACAGCTGTTTGATATTGAGTGAAAAGTATTCATTCGGAGAAGAAAATAGTTTAAGGGAAAGACAAAAATTATTGTAAATGCAGAATCGAAGTTTGAGTGATAAGACAGGCTCACGCATGAAAGGTCCAATTCTAAGCGCGGTGAACGAACGTATGCATCAAGATATTTATTGGCTATCTCAGGATTGTTTACCTGGCTTTTTATATAGAATCTGTTGTAATTGTCGTCACAAATGAACAATTTGTTAAATAAACTAATATGAAACGATCTTTTAGAAACGTGTTTTTCTCTTTGACATGCCTGGTGGTTTTGAGCATGATCTCATGTGAGAAGATTGCCAATATGCCCCAGGGAACGGCTAATATATATTTTACAGCCGCTTTGGATAATCCTTATCTGGTACCCAGTGTTACTAAAAATTACATAGCTGACAAAGAGGCTAAGAAATTACGGATTCCCCTGTATATTTCGCGGTCGGGAAGACAAGATCAAAAAAGTTTTTCTGTGGATGTTACCGTGGATGAGTCAGCGGCAGAAAAATTGATTGCTGATGGTAAAGTTGATAATACAAAAGCAATAGTTGCCCCGGCGGATGTATATTCGATACCCGCCTCAGCGACGGGCGGAAAAGACTCGTCGGCTTTTGAAGTAGTGTTTGATGCAGGCAAGCTCAATGCATATCTTGGTAAACTACTGGTTTTATCAGTTCGGCTTGGAAACCCTTCAAAATATAAATTAAATGACAAGCTGGCTGTGTTGAATATCGTTTTGGATGTAGACGGCGTAATGCTGGGTGCCAAGACCGATGTTACCAGTTACATAAAAAATTCAGGGCATCCCTTTGCAGCATCCAGCATATATGCCGCTGATCCAAGAAGGGGAGTACTGGCAGACTGGATGGAAAGCAGCTCTGTTAAGAATTTTTATGGCGGAAAATACGGGGGCTGGGATAACTACGGGAACGGGGGATTCATGTCCATGGATCGCTATGGCTCACCAGAAGTGCTGAATGGGAAAATATATCAGACAATAAAGCTTCCTGCGGGCAAATATGTGCTCACTGCTACTTTTCTTGATTTCGGCATAGTGGATCAGGCTTATATAACAACTGCACTAGGTGACAGCCTGCCGGATATATCGGATATAGATAAGACATTGACCTATACGCCTTTTACTTCGCCGTCTCTGGAATTCTTGGTTCCTACTGAGCAAAACGTTTCCATTGGGATTTTGGCCAATCTGATTCAGGACC
>DASULB010000290.1:0-4423 GCA_036278455.1 Chitinophagaceae bacterium
CTTGTTCCTGCAATTACTGAATGCTTACGGGCCCTATTATTTTGATACCCTCAGGAACTGGGACAAGGAAAAGAACAAATTGCTGACGCAATACGGTTATTCCCTATCCGATGACCTGGAAGGGAAATTCGCCTTTTCTTATGTCAATGGCAAACCGTTCCTCCGGGTACTGGACAGCTCCATCCGGAAAATTAACGGACAGCATGACGCTAAACTGGCTGCCAGGGAGGATGCCCGCAGGGAAGAGGAGCAACGGGCATTACAACTGGAAAAGGAAGCCGAGATAGCCAATCGCCGCCTCGGAGTGATCTTCAGCAACTCCAAAGGCGACTTCCCTTACCTGGATATAGACCTGGTAAGAGGTGAGGTAAACGAGGAACTGGACGCTTTCGTGTCATTGATCAAGAAGGTTGATCTGACACGCTATATCGATTATTATGCCTTCTCTTTTTCCGACAGGGAGCTGATCTCCCAGATCAGGAAACTGCAAACGCCTGAACTTAATAAATACCTGAGCCGCAATTCACCTTTCGCTGAAATCTGGGATCACATTTATCTGGAGGAAGGCGACAAGCTTCCCGAGGACACCCGGAACCTGATCCTGGAATACATGTATAACCGGCTTAAGAGGTTATTGCCGGTCCTGGCAAAACGGAGGCTGACCTTCTGGTTACCCGCGGGGCGCTCGCTACGAACGGCCTACCTGCAACCTGTCGTCCTGAGGGAGGAGCCCGTCCGTCCGTCTTTTAAAGTCACCAGCGGCAAAACGGAGATCACCATTTCCTGTGTGGTGGACATCGATGGCCAGCAGATACCTGTTGAAAAGAATTTATCCGGTTCTCCGCTGGTTTTTTTACATGACGCTCAGCTTTTCTTTTTCGGGGACAAGAATGACCCGATTGAAGTGAACGCGTATATGGAATCCGGTGAGAAGCGGATCCCGCTGGAAGAGTGGCCGGTTTTTCTCAAACAGGAACTGCTTCCATTGAGCCACCGCTACCGGGTGAACTTTGATGAGGCCCTTATTTCCAATAAACAGGGTATAGAACCGCAGTATTGTATCAAGGTCAAGGAGGTTGGTGACATGTTCCTGATCCAGCCGATATTTTTTTACGGCCAGCGGGAGGCGGAATGGGATGAAGCTGAAAGCATCATGACTGGTGAAGACGGCAAGGTACTCATCATTCAAAGGGATAAGGAAAAGGAAAATGCCTTTATCGATACCCTCCGCGAATTGCACCCGAATTTCAAGATGCCCAGCAATCATAATTATTTTTACCTGCGGGCCAAAGAGGCAATGAAGAAGAACTGGTTTTTCCATTTTTTTGACACCCTCAAGGAAATGAATGTCCTGATCACTGGTTTTGACACCCTTAAGAATTTCCGCTTTAATCAGAACAAACCCCGAACACAGTTAAACCTGAGTTCAGGAATAGACTGGTTTGATGCACAGGTGGAAATATCATATGGAGACCAGTCCGCCAGTGTACGGGACATCAAAAAGGCCCTGGCGGATAAACAGAATTATGTCAGGCTTCCCGACGGGACGCTTGGTTTGTTGCCGGAACAGTGGATGGAGCGCTATGGGCTGCTGTTCAGAATGGGAGAAGAATCCGAAGCGGGACTACGCATTTCAAAATATAATTTTTCAGTCATCGACGAATTATATGAGCACATCGACGATGAAAGCATCCTTGCCGAGCTGGAAGAGAAAAAGCAAAGGTTGCTGCAACTGGAGCCGCTGCCACAACTGAGCATTCCCGGTAACATCCGGGCCATCATGCGGGCTTACCAGGAAAGCGGTTTCCAGTGGTTGTGCTACCTCAATGAAGTAAAATGGGGAGGAATCCTGGCCGATGACATGGGTCTGGGTAAAACGCTGCAGGCCCTGAGTTTTCTGCAGCATTTTAAAAATGAAAAGGGGCGGTGCCTGTCGCTGGTGGTGTGTCCCACCACATTGATCTATAACTGGGAAAACGAGATCTGTAAATTTACCCCTGAGCTCACCTATCATATTCACCATGGTCCCGCCCGTACACGCAGCGTGGAAGAATTGGAAAAGAGCAACATCGTCATTACCACCTACGGAACGCTTCGCAGCGATATACAGTTGCTCATGAAGCTTGCTTTTAACTATGTCATCCTGGATGAATCCCAGGCGATCAAAAACCCCCATTCCAAAGTGGCCAAGGCGGCGCAGTTGTTAAAGACCCAAAACAGGATGTGCCTGAGCGGTACGCCGATGCAGAATAATACCTTTGACATTTATGCGCAGATGAATTTTCTCAATCCAGGTATGTTGGGAAGCACTGATTTTTTCAGGAACGAATTCGCCACCCCCATTGATAAATTCGAGGACCAGGAAAGAAAAGAACATTTGCGCAAACTGATCTATCCTTTTATCCTCAGGCGGACCAAGGAACAGGTGGCCAGGGACCTGCCGGATAAATCCGAAATGGTGCTGTTCTGTGAGATGGAGCCGGAGCAGTGGCGTATTTATGAGACCTTCAGGAACATGTACCGGTCAAAAATATTGGGTACCATTGACGAACAGGGCATGGGGCGTTCCCAGTTGACCATCTTACAGGGGCTCATGAAACTGCGTCAGATCTGTGATTCTCCGGCGATTCTCAACGAAGAGGAGCTTTATCAGAACCATTCGGTAAAACTCGACGAACTGACACGCGAATTACAGGAGAATACCGGCGATCATAAGGTGTTGGTCTTTTCCCAGTTTCTCGGCATGCTGGCGCTGATACGGGAGAAACTGAAAAAACTGAATATACCCTTTGAATATTTTGATGGCAGCACCACCGCGTTAGACAGGGAAAAGGCTATTCAGAATTTCCAGGAGAATGAACAATGCCGTGTTTTTCTCATCTCCCTGAAGGCAGGTGGTGTGGGACTGAACCTCACCGCCGCTGATTATGTCTACATCGTGGATCCCTGGTGGAACCCCGCCGTGGAACAGCAGGCCATTGACCGGACGCACCGTATCGGACAGACCAAGAACATCTTCGCTTACCGGATGATCTGCAAAAATACCGTGGAGGAAAAAATATTGCAATTACAGGAGAAGAAGAAAACGCTGGTCAAGGAGATCATTTCGGATGAGAGCGGGTTTATCAAAAAGCTCTCCAGGGAAGACGTGCTTTATTTATTCAGTTAACGGATACAGTTGTCGTGACGGGACGGCATTGCGGGAGAATCTTCCAATGATTTTACAGGCTTCGCCGGAGCGGATAAGAAGGATCGCCGGATGTTGACCGGATGGACGAAACCCAAGGCCGTCACCCGCGGGGTTAATTCCTGTCAACAGATTAACTTGTAGCCTACGCCCCGGATATTGACGATCTGCACCCCGGGATCGTCTTTCAGGTAACGGCGTAATTTAGAGATAAAGACATCCATGCTGCGGGCGTTAAAAAAACTGTCGTCGCCCCAGAGGTCCATCAACACTTCCCGTCTTTCGAGCACCTTGTTTTGATGCATGCACAGACGCATTAAGATCTCGCCTTCCCGGTGGGAGAGCAGATAGGTTTCACCATCGTATTTCAGGCTTTGTTTTTCATAATCAAAAGAATAGTTTCCGATCCGGAACACCTGCGACTGCATAGGCGCCGGCGTGGAATTCCTGTTTAGCAGCTCTTTGATGCGCACAATCAGCTCATCCATGCTAAAAGGCTTTTTAAGATAATCGTTTCCCCCCGATTCAAATCCTTTGACCACATCGGTGGTCTGTGATTTGGCGGTGAGGAAAATAATGGGTGTTTGCTTGTCGTTTCTTCGTATTTCTTTCGCCAGTGTGATGCCGTCCATCTGGGGCATCATGATGTCCAGTACGATCAGGTCAGGATTGAGTTCGCGGTACCTTTTCAACCCTTCGGCGCCATCGGTGGCGTGAAACATGTCAAATCCCCTGACTTCCAGGCTTTCCTTTACGATTTTTCCGAGTAAGGCTTCATCCTCTATCAGCAGTATTTTTGGCATTTGTTTACAGCAGGTTTTACGGGGTCAACAATAGCGCCCGGGAAATCAAGATACGCATAATCGGCCAAAGTCCAAGGGGTGTCTGCCGGTGCATCCGGATAACCCTTAAAAGAAGGACTGGCGCCGGTTTTTATATTTCCCGTTTACCCCCTTTAATTTTTTTGGATGACGGCGCTTCAGCCGGATCTTCTAAAGGCAGGATGATCGTGAACTCGGCGCCTTTGCCGGCTTCACTTTTCACATGGATGGTCCCGCCATGCTTTTCCACTACTTTTTTCACATAACTCAGGCCGAGGCCAAAGCCTTTTACATTGTGCAGGTCCCCGGTTGGTACGCGAAAGAATTTATCAAAAATGAGCTGATGATAATGGCCCGGAATGCCGACACCGTCATCCTTCAAGGTAAAGATGAGTTGATTCGCTTTAAGCTTCAC
>DASULB010000291.1:0-15449 GCA_036278455.1 Chitinophagaceae bacterium
AGAAAAACGGTTATATACCTCGCCAAGTGCTTATAGACCTCTTTAGTATACTGAACATTGTTACCACCAAGTCCAGAGCTCTTGTGTGCCTTTTTTGATTTGATATAAATATCATTTACCAGTACACCGTTATCCTTCATGATCTTTTTAGCAATTTTATCTCTTCCCTGGAATAGTCGACAGGTCCTTTCCAAAGTGGTTCAGAATTTGTGGCATCAAAATCATCGGACTGAAATTTACTCAAAGACAGAACTGCTGTCCCGACAACCATTTCAGGAATGATCCGGACAGCTGCCGGCCGGCAGGCACGCACGATTTTCGTTACATCTGCTTTAGAAAGGACATCACTGTCATTGAGTTCGGCATGTTTTTGAAAGCCCAAAAAATAAGTATATTGACCTTTGGAGGTACTGGCTCATCATGAACAAATTTCTTTAAACCTATCCCACCTGTTCAGTGGGGGGCGACGGAGGCGTGGACCGGCCAAGGGCTATCTGTTTTTGGTCACAGAAGCGGTGCCAGTTGATTTATCTAATGCACCGTCACTGGCAAAAGAGCGAAGGAGTAACAATGCCAAAGAAAAATAGCGCAATAGTTTCACGTTTAAACTGGTTTCATGTCAAAGGCTGCTGTGAGCATACAGCTTACAAGACAGGACAAATCCGCTAGAAAGGAAAAACGATTCCATAGAAGTATTTCCTACATTTATGATCCGGTTAAAGCGAGTTATTTGTTGAACACGCGTTGAAACAGACCGCATCGTCTTCCAAAATTTACCTTGTCATCAATACCAGTTACCTTTGTAACTAAAACGACATCCATGGGACGCCAAACAATTCTCGGGGCAGGCGGCATTATTGGTAAGGAACTGGCCAGGATTCTTCCCGAATACACCAGCGATATCCGACTGGTCAGCCGCCATCCCGAAAAAGTAAATGCAGGAGACACCTTATTTTCTGCCGATCTGAATAACGCGGAGCAGGTAGCAGAAGCAGTAACGGGGTCCGCTGTCGTTTACCTCACAGCGGGGCTTCCCTACCGCGCAAAGACTTGGCAACAGCAATGGCCCCGGATCTTGGAAAATACGATCCAGGCATGTAAAAAGCAGGGTGCCAGGCTGATCTTCTTTGATAACATTTATAGTTATGGTAAGACGGACGGAGCCATCACAGAACAGAGCCCTTACCATCCTTCGTCAAAAAAAGGAAAGGTACGGTTAGCGTTGGCCAGGATGCTGGAAAGTGCCTGGAACAAAGGAGAGATCGAAGGCGCCATTGTCCGTGCGGCCGATTTTTATGGCCCCGGCGCCGCAAACGGCGTCTTTAACATGCTGGTGGCCGATAAACTCAAACAAAAGAAGAAAGCGCAATGGCTCTGCAATGACCTGGTACGTTATTCCATGACCTTTACACCGGATGCAGCCCGTGGGACGGCCATGGTGGGCAATACCACCGGGGCAATGAACCAGGTCTGGCATTTGCCAACGAGCGCCGAAGAGATGAACGCAGCATCACTGATCGCCTTGTGCGCGGAGACCGCCGGTGCTCCTTCCCGTACTATGATCCTTAAAAAATGGATGTTACAGCTTGGCGGCTTATTTGACCCCACCGTGCGGGAGCTGATCGAATTGCTCTATGAATATCAATATGATTATATTTTCGACAGCAGTAAGTTTGAAAAGCAATTCGATTTTAAGGCAACTCCCTACAGGGAGGGTATAAAAAGAACGCTGCAAGACGCATGATGAAAAGGCATTTTGCAGTCCTCCTTTAAAGAATGCCATTTGATGATTGCAAGGTATGGCAATGAACAAGATCATCTGACCCATAAACTATGAAACAGGATAAAAAAAATGCGGCGCCGGATCATACAGCCGTACGGGTCGCCTTATGGAGAGCCCTACACGTACAGACTGATCCACCGCCCCATATCATTGAGGATGAAATAGGATTCAGGCTCGTGGCGCCAGATGCGGCATGGCGGAACCGTCCCGACATGGATCCTGATGCTACAAAGTGGTTTCGGGCATCCATTGTAGCCCGCGCCCGCTTTGTCGAGGACCTGGTCATAGAACAGGTCGGCCAGGGTGTCGGCCAGTATATCATTCTCGGAGCGGGTCTGGACAGTTTTGCCCAGCGAAGAGCAGCTATGGCCGCTAAACTGCATATCTTTGAAATTGACCAGCCTGGCACCCAGGCCTGGAAGAAACAGCGACTTCTTGAGCTGGGCTTTGGCACACCGGAATGGCTGCGGTTCGTTCCCGTCGACTTTGAAGCGGGCTCCTCCTGGTGGGAACAGCTAAAGCGCGCAGGTTTCGATACCAGCAGTCCGGCAATCGTGGCCTGTACCGGGGTAAGCATGTACCTTACCAGGGACGCCATTATGGCCACCCTCCGCCGGATCGCCGCACTTCCACCGGGATCCACCCTTGCCATGACCTTTATATTGCCAAAGAAACTGACCAAAACGGAAAACCGCCCTATGCAACAGGCCTCGGAAAAAGGTGCCCGGGCGGCCGGCACACCTTTCATCAGTTTTTTTACCCCGCAGGAGATGCTCGATCTGGGGCGGGAGGCCGGCTTTAAAAAGATAACGCATGTATCAGCGGATGATCTTGCAAAACGCTACTTTGCCGGCAGAACCGATCACCTGAGTCCTGCAAATGGAGAGGAGTTCCTGATCGCAACTACCTAGACAGCAACCCGGACCGGCTGCCTGTTCCGACATCACCCATGTTCCTGCGACAGCTTCCTGCCTTTTCAGTGAATGCATACTACCGGTATATAGGGTATCAGCGGTGAGTAAAATATCTTCTGTATTTTTACGCTGAACAAGGACGCCGTCGTTGACGGGTTTTAAGATAATTGCACTATGGGGTATTTTTTCTGGTTTTGGTACAAGGTGATCGGGCAGGCGTCCTATATCATCCGTTCCAGGCACAGAGAAACAAAAAGAGCATATGATCTCCTGGATCAGATTGAACGGCAATTCAGCGGCAGGTTCAATCCGAACACCAAAAAGAAGATAGCAGTCAGCTATGGCATCTATAATCCGATGATCTGCGATGCATTCACCAGGCTTCGCGGCAGGCCCACCCATGACGGGGAAAAGATCCGCTTTATCCATTACTTTATATGCAGTTCCCTTTTTGATGACTTCACCGATTACGCATTGATCACCGAAGAACAGTTACGCGAGCTGTCCTTTGCGCCCGATAAATACCAGCCACATGGTTTTGACGAGCGGGCTTTTTTGAATGCTCACTTGCTGCTCCGGCAGTTTGTAACAGATAAGCCGCTGTATGACCGGATTTCGGAGACCCTTTTTGAGGCGCAGATGCAGTCCAAAAAACAATACCAGAGTACCTTAAGCGATGAATCGCTTAAGGCTATCACCTTTAACAAAGGGGGCAATTCCGTGCTGTTGTGCAGATTCTATCTGGACACAGCCATTGAAACCTCGGAAACGGAAGACGCCTGCTGGTACCGCATGGGAACCTTAATACAGTTAACCAATGATCTGTTCGACATCTACAAAGACCTGCAGGACCATATTACCACCCTGCCAAACAATATGAAAGACGCCTGTGTATTTGAACAATATTTTATCGATCAGATACAGGACATCAAAACATTGATCGGCCGCCTGCCTTTTTCCCAAAAAAACAAACAGGCCTTCAGTCTTTCCATGGCCGGTATTTATGCATTCGGATTAATCGCGCTGGATCAGCTTAAAAGCATTCAGGAAAAAACGGGGCAGTTGCCGCAGCTTAGCACCCTTGACCGAAAAGCCCTGATCATTGATATGGAGAAACCCGGTAATCTGGTCAGGTGGTTTAAGTTTACTTACCGCTATGCAAAGCTATAACCAGATATATTATTCGAACATTCAGGCATCCTGTTTCTGCAACATCAGATAGGCTTTTATAAAGCCGTCCAGTTCGCCATCCATCACCGGTTGGATATTCCCCACCTCGTAATCGGTGCGGTGATCTTTGATCATTTTATAGGGATGAAAGACGTAAGAACGGATCTGGGAGCCCCATTCTATTTTCTGTTTATTGGCATTAGCAGCGTTCTTCACTTCTTCCCGCCGGCGCAATTCCTCCTCGTACAGGCGTGATTTCAACATGGTCAGCGCCTTCTCCCTGTTTTCCCCCTGCGTACGCGACTGCTGGCATTCCACGATAATACCCGAGGGGATGTGTTTCAGCCGGACCGCTGTCTCCACTTTGTTTACATTCTGGCCGCCTTTACCGCCGGAACGGTAAAATTCCCATTCCAGGTCAGCGGGGTTCACCTCGATCTGTATGGTGTCATCCACCAGCGGATAAACAAATACCGAAGCAAATGAGGTATGCCGTCTCGCATTGGAATCAAAAGGTGAAATACGTACCAGCCGGTGTACACCGCTCTCACCTTTTAACAAGCCATAGGAAAATGCTCCGTTAAATTCCAGCGTGGCGGATTTGATACCGGCCGTATCACCATACTGGACATCGATTTCACTTACCTTCCAGCCCTGCTTCTCTCCGTACATGCGGTACATCCTGAGCAGCATGGCCGCCCAATCCTGGCTCTCGGTGCCGCCGGCCCCGGCGTTGATGGTGAGCACGCCGGAGAGTTCGTCTTCCGGTTCATTCAAAGTGGATTTGAATTCCAGTTCATCCAGTTCATCGAGCGCCTTTTTATAAGCGTCGGCGACCTCGGTCTCTGAGACTTCCCCTTCTTTATGAAATTCCAAAAGCACGCCACAGTCATCCACGGCGGTCTGCACTTTATGATATAACTCCGTCCAGAAAGTGTTGATCTTGATCTCTTTCATGACGGTGGTGGCACGTGCCTGGTCATCCCAAAAACCGGGTGCCAGGGTCAGTTGCTTATCATTCTCTATTTTGGCAATACGTTCCGGGACGTTAAAGGAACCCCCTCAGTCCATCCAGGCGGGACTTCATATCTTTTAGTTGTTCTATTGTCATAACGGGCGCAAAATTAGCGGAAAGAATGTTCTTTTCAAAGTTCCCTTCCGGCATAGATAACAAAAAGCCCCTGTAAAGAGCTACAGGGGCATGAGAATAAGTTATGATCAGGTTTACCATTTGTCTACATCCATATCCAGGTCGTCACCCGATGAAACCTCGCTGGTTGATTCAACGGGTTCCCCGGAGTCCGATACGGTTTCTTCCACCTTCTCTTCTACCTGCTCCTCTGCGTTCTGTTCGGCTTTCTCGGCGACGTGTTCATCAGCCGGTTGCTCTCCAGTGTGCGCATGTTCAGTGTGCGCGGTGTGGGCGTGTGTATGGGAATGGCTCTCACCCGATTCCTGATCGTAATCATCATGGCTAAACGAATCGAAATCAAAATCGGGCAGCAACTCCGTTTTTACATGATCCACTGCATCGGTCAGGGCGCTGATAAATTTATTGAAGTCCTCCTTGTATAGAAAAATCTTATGGCGGTCATACCCATCATCGTTAAATCTCTTTTTACTTTCGGTAATGGTCAGGAAGTAATCATTGCCACGGGTGGTCCTTACATCGAAAAAATAGGTCCTTCGTTTACCTGCTTTTAATCTTTTTGAATACAAGGGTTCATTGTCACGTTCACGATCAGAATGATTGTTGGTTTCGTACGACACAGCAATAAATTTTTAAATAAGTGAGTAAAACCTTTACTTTTTAGAGAAACAAATATACCATAGTTTTTTAAAAATCAAAATTTTCAGCTAAAAAAAGCGATTCAAATAAAAAAATATCCTGAAGGAAGCTCAAATCAAGCTCAAATCAACCTTAAATGGGGTGTTTCGCCGCTCTGGATTCAGGATCAGGCAGCATTAGTTATCCGGTAGGATTTCAGCTTCAGGGCGGTCTTTTTGCTGTTGTTTGCGGTACATTTCCGCATAATACCCTTTTTGGGCCAGGAGAGTCTCGTGTGTGCCCTGTTCAACGATATGGCCGTCATCCAGGACAATGATCTTATCAAATTCAAAAAGCGAGAAGATCCGGTGCGTGATGATGATGGCCGTCTTGTCTTTCAGGTATTCATAGAGGTTGCCGATAATCTCCTTTTCGGTACGCACGTCCACTGCCGAAAGGCAGTCATCAAAAATCAGCAGGCCGGGGTCTTTTATCAACGCGCGGGCGATGGAAATGCGCTGCTTCTGACCACCGGATAAAGTCACGCCCCGCTCTCCTACCATGGTATTAAAGCCCTCCGGCAACCCCAGCACTTCCTTCTCAATGGAAGCCTGCCTGGCCGCACGGCGTATGGCCTCCTCTCCTGCCACCTCCATTCCGAAGCGGATATTCCCCCCGATCGTGTCGGAAAAAAGGAAGACATCCTGTGGCACAAAACTGATTTGTTCCCGAAGGCTATCCAGGGAGTACTTTCTGATGTCCACGCCATCAAGTGTGATGACGCCCTTCTGGGCGTCATACATCCGGATCAGCAGCTGCGCAAGGGTGGATTTCCCGGATCCGGTGCGTCCGATCACCGCGACCTTTTGTCCCGGCAGCACCTCGAGGTTGAAATCTTCCAGCGCCCTGATGCCTGTATGGGGGTAAGTAAAGGAAACCTGTTCAAAGCGGATACGCCCTTTGATCTTTTCCCGCACCCCGTCGGGGGGCGACTGAATCGTGGGTTCCGTATCCAAAAACTCATTGATGCGTTTCTGCGACGCCGAAGCACGTTGCACCATGGCGGTGACGAACCCGATGGAAGCCACCGGCCACATCAGCAGGTTCACATACACTACAAACTCCGCTATGCTGCCAATGGTGATATTACCGTGAATGGCCTGGATACCGCCGATCATCACGGTGATCAGCGTGCTCAGCCCGATCATGAGCTGCATGGAAGGAAAATAGATAGCCTCCGTCTTGGCCAGGTCCACCGAACTGTCCATGTAATTCTGGGTCTCCTTTTTAAAGAAATGGACATTGGAGTCCTCCTGTACATAAGATTTGATTACACGAATGCCGGAATAAGCTTCCTGCGACAAGGTAGTCAGGTTGGATAACTTCGCCTGGATACGTTCACTTTTGCGGTGAATGATCTTATTGACGTAATAAATGGTCACGGCCAGGAAAGGAAGCGGCGTCAGGGTATAGATCGTGAGGGACACATCCACTTTCAACATGGCATATACCGCCATCACCACCAGGACGACCATGTTGACCGTATACATCAGCGCGGGGCCCACGTACATCCGTACCCTGGATACATCATCGGAGATCCGGTTCATCAGATCACCGGTATTGTGCAGCTTGAAAAAGTTCAGATCCAGCTTTTGATAATGGGTGTAAATCTCATTTTTCAGGTCATATTCGATGAACCTGGACATTACGATAATGGTTTGCCGCATCAAAAACATGAAAAAGCCCTTCAAAAGCGCCAGCAGCAACAATAAAGCGCCGCCGTAGGCCACCACATGGATCAGCTTTGCATCATTCACCCAATGAAAGGACAGATGAAGAAACCAGTTCTCGGGCGGCAGGACCCGCTTGCCGGTTTGCTTAATATTATCGCCCACAAAATCCAGCAGATAGCGGATTACCTGCGCCGGCACCACCGCCATCAGGTTGGAAATAGCAATGAAGATGACGCCTAGAATGAGCCGCCATTTATATTTAACGAAGTATTTATTGAGTGCTTTAAGGTGCCTGAACATAAATGGCTACAAAGTTACAAAGAAAAAGGCACCGCCGGAAGGGTGCCTTTTATGGAGCTTGTATTGCCTTGTTTTTCATGTGATGAAACGCAGCCCTGATTTACAGGCTTTTCAACGCCAGCAGGATCTTTTCTTCTGTTTCTTTGCCGCCGACTTGCTTTTTAACAAATTGTTCGCCGGTAATGTGTTCATACAGCTCAATGTACCTTTCACTGACGCTCGTGACAAAAGCATCGTCCATTTCAGGGACCTGCTGACCTTCTTTTCCCTGGAAGCCATGCGCCATCAGCCATTCACGTACGAATTCCTTGCTCAGCTGGCGCTGGGGTTTCCCGGCCAGCTGATTTTCCTCATAACTGTCCGCGTAGAAATAACGGGAGGAATCAGGGGTATGCACTTCATCGATCAGGTAAATGGTGTCTCCTATCTTGCCAAACTCATATTTGGTGTCCACCAGGATCAGGCCCTGCTTGCGGGCCAGTTCCTTTCCCCTTTCAAAAAGCTTCAGCGTATATTTCTCCAATTGGGTATAATCCTTTTCTCCCACCAGCCCGCCGGAGATGATCTCCCCGCGGGAGATGTCCTCATCATGCCCTTCATGCGCCTTGGTCGTGGGGGTAATGATCGGTGACGAAAAAAAATCGTTCTCTTTCATCCCTTGGGGCAACGGAATGCCGCAAAGCGTCCTTTCACCGTCTTTATACGTCCGCCAGGCATGGCCGGTCAAATTACCCCGCACCACCATTTCCACGGCAAAGGGTTCGCACTTCAACCCGATGGTCACATTCGGCAGCGGAATATCCTGCACCCAGTTGGGAACAATATCGGTGGTGGCCGCCAACATGCGTCCGGCGATCTGGTTGAGCACCTGCCCCTTATAGGGTATCGGACGGGGAAGAACCACGTCAAACGCGGAGATACGATCGCTGGCGATCATGACCAGCAGACGGTCATCCACGGTATAGACATCACGGACTTTCCCCTTATAAAAGGCTGTTTGCCCGGGAAAATGGAAATTGGTTTCTAACATAACAGCTTCAATAAAATTTGAATAATGGAAATCTTTTTACGGGTAAAAACGGCTTCATATCCTTTTGGCCCCGCAAAAATAAACCTAAACAATGTGATCCTATAATCCCATTTCGTTGGTCAGGAATTCTTTTGTCCCTTCGGGACCCGTAACGGTCAGCCATATGGCGGAAGCATCACCCTTCACCTGCAGGGTAAAATCAAAGAAACCACAGCAAAGCCTTTCGGTTTTTATAAAATCAGCCAGCAGGTCAACGGTGTGATCGGACCCTGCAAAGCCAAAGGAAAATCCATGGTCCAATTCCTTTTTGTCATTGACCTGATCCTTTATACGGGCGATCACCGTCGCCTTGCGGTGACGGATCTCGCTGTCTGTGAGTTTACAGGACAGCGCTTTACTTCCGCTGCCGGATGAACCGGGTACTGCCTGATCATTTTGAGTCATAACAAACCTTATTATTGATCGTTTTATTGACCTAGCTGCTTTTTTCCAGTGCCTGCAAAAGATCGTTCAGGATATCAGTCGGGTGTTCCAGGCCGATGGAGAGGCGTATCAGTCCGGGGCTGATCCCTACCTGCCGCCGCTCTTCCTCCGACAGTTTTGCATGCGTGGTGGAGGCCGGATGGGTGGCGATGCTGCGGGTATCTCCCAGATTGGCGGTCATGGAGAAAAGCTGCAGGGCATCCAGGAACCGCTTGCCCCTTTCCACGCCCCCTTTGACCTCGAAACAGACAATCCCTCCACCGGCACTCATTTGTTTTTTGGCAATGGCATATTGCGGATGTGAACTGAGGAAGGGATATTTCACTGATTCCAGCTGGGGATGGTCTTGTAAGGACGTCGCGATATGCAAAGCGCTGCCGCAGTGCCGCTCCATCCTGACAAAGAGGGTCTCCAGGCTTTTGCTCAGCACCCATGCATTGAAAGGTGACAGCGCCGGGCCCGTATTGCGGCAAAAGGAATAGATCTCATTGACGAGCGCCCTTGGGCCACAGACCACACCGCCGAGTACACGTCCCTGCCCGTCAATCCACTTGGTGGCGGAATGCGTGACAAGATCGGCCCCGAATTTAGCAGGCTGCTGCAAGGCAGGGGTGGCAAAGCAATTGTCCACATTTAAGATGAGCTGATGCTTCCGCGCCAGGTGTCCTACATATTCCAGGTCAACGAGGTCCAGCCCCGGATTGGATGGCGTTTCCAGAAAGATCATCCGCGTACTGGGACGTATCAGTTCCTCCAGCCCACCGATGTTGTCCGTATCGAAATAACTATGGGTAATGCCCCAGCGTGGCAGCAATTTGGTCAGCATCGAGTGGGTGGAACCAAATACGGACCGGCCCGCTATCAAATGATCCCCGGCGTTCAGAAAGGCCATAAAACTGGCGAATACCGCGCTCATGCCCGATGCCGTGGCAAAGGCCGCTTCCGTGTGCTCCAGGGACGCCATTTTACTTGCGAACTCATTGACCGTAGGATTTACAAAGCGGCTATAAACATTGGCTTCCCGCTCGCCTGCAAATACCTCCTGCATCTCTTCCGCATTGTGGTAACAAAAACTGGATGTCAGGAACAAAGGCGTGGAGTGTTCCATCTGGGGGGTTTGTGCTGTCTGTATCCGGACAGCATTGGTTTCAGGATACAGCTTATCATTTGATTCCATTGTCATTTTTTTGGGACCCTGAAGGGCAGCGCCAGGGCCAGGACGCTAAACCGCCGCAGTTTCACTTATTCACTTCTACGGCCCAGGTAATCGCCGTGCCGGAACGGCGCAATGTCTCCGCCACGGAGCAATATTTTTGCATGGACAACTCGGCGGCCCTTTCGGCCTTTCCCTGGTCTATAGCTCCCCGGAGGGAGAACACGACGTGCACATGAGCCCACAGAGAGGGCTCTTTTCCTTCTTCCCGTTCGGCTTCGATCGCGATCTGAAAATCGGTTATTTCCTGGCGTTGTTTCTTTAAGATCATGATCACATCGATGGCTGAACATCCCCCCAGTCCCATGATCAGCATGTGCATGGGACGTACCCCTGCATCCTTGCCTCCGTTATCGCTGCCGGTGTCCATCTGCACCCGGTGCCCTTTTTCGTCGGCAGCCTCCATGTTGAAGCCGTCGTCCAGCCTTTTCAAGGTGATCTTCATATGGCTATTTCCTTTAAAATAAATAATTTCTTCAGTACTATTGTGGCACAAAGTTAATCAATACACTATTTTTGCATCCAACATTTTTATTAAGTAAAACGAATTACAACATTGCCCTTAGAGACTTTCATTTATAATGAACCCTTTGTTCTGGAATCCGGGAAATCGCTTCACGGTTTGCGTATCGGCTACCATACCTATGGTAAACTGAACGAAAAGCGGGATAACGTGATCTGGATCTGCCATGCGCTGACCGCCAATTCCGATGTGGCCGACTGGTGGAGCGGAATGACAGGTGAAGGCAAATTGTGGGACCCCGGAAAGTATTTTATCGTCTGTGCCAATATCCTGGGTTCCTGCTATGGCAGTTCAGGCCCGCTCAGCGTCGATCCTGAGACAGGATCACCCTATTACAGCCATTTTCCCGCTGTCACGATCCGGGACATCGTGCAGGCACATATGTTATTGCGCGCGCACCTGAACATTCAACGGATCGCCCTGCTCGCCGGCGGCTCCATGGGCGGTTATCAGGTGCTGGAATGGGCGGTCGCCGAACCTGAAAGAATGGATCGTTTATTTCTGATCACCACGGGGGCCGCGGAAAGCGCCTGGGGGATCGCCATCCATACCGCACAGCGCCTGGCCATTGAAGCCGATGCCACCTGGCAGGATGATACCGCGGAAGCCGGCAAAAACGGGATGAAAGCCGCCCGCGCCATTGGAATGCTCACTTACCGGAATTACCAGACTTTTGTGGACCGGCAGACGGATCCCGATGTCAACAAGATCGATGACTTCCGGGTTTCCTCCTACATCATTTACCAGGGTGAAAAACTGGTCAAGAGATTCAACGCGCAATCCTACTGGCTGCTGACCAAGGCCATGGACAGTCATAACATCGCGCGCGGCCGCGCGGCCACGACTGCCGAGGTGTTGCAAACCATCCGGCAAAAAGCACTCATCATCGGCATCACCAGCGACATCCTTTGTCCTGCTGAAGAACAACGGTTTTTAGCGCGCAACATGCACTCCTCGGCTTATTACGAGATTGATTCCCTTTATGGGCATGATGGTTTTCTGATCGAATTTGAAAGGATAGGAAAGATATTGCAGGACTGGATGAAACCCTGAGCAGACCCGGTTGAATCGCACCTCGTTTATCGTGACAGATTTCCCCTGAAGTCCCGTCATCACTGCCTGTAACACAGCTGTCATTCCGGACTATCCACAAACAGTACTAAAAAAGACCCTGCCTAAAAAACAAGGGCTACACGTTTATCCCGTGTAACCCCTTTAATTATTTGATGCGGCCATGACCTCATTCCAGCACCTGGTTTCAGCAGCTTCATCCAATGGCTGATTTCACTGGCTTCATCCCGTATCTTAAGCCAGCGTGGCTTCCAGTGAGATCTCCATGTTCAGCGCTTTTGAGACAGGACAGTTGGCCTTTGCATCATCGGCGCACTGCTGAAATTTTTCCTGGTCGATGCCGGGTACTTTGGCATTGAGCACAATGGCGGAACTTTTGATGGCGCCATCCTCCAGCGTTACGGTCGAGGTCGCCTCCAGCGATTCAGGCGTGAACCCCGCTTCCCCGAGCACAAAACTTAATTTCATGGCAAAGCAACCCGCATGGGCGGCCGCTATTAACTCTTCGGGATTGGTGCCGACCCCTTCTTCAAAGCGTGATTTGTAAGAATACTGTGTTTGTTTCAGCGTGGCGCTTTGTGTTGTAAGGTGACCGGTACCTTCTTTCCCTGTGCCGTTCCATACGGCAGTTGCTGTGCGTTTCATAATTTAAAATAATTATTTTGTTAAACCATGTCCCTGTAAAATCATTGGTAAACAGGATGTCATTTAAAATGGAAAGATACAGCTATTTTTTGGCATTCTCCTCACGGGACAGCGGGATATGTGATCTTCAATCCATCCACATGTGCAAAGGAAGTAAGTTGATGCGGCGCCCATTTTTTTGCAGTGAAAATATCCTTTACGGCAAAGCCCCTCACGAGCAGTGCATCCCCCACCAGGGAACGGTGACAACGCCAGGGAACCGCCTCCGCGCACATGATCACCGTTCGCCTTTCCCGCGCATCACGGACCAGTTCCTCCAATCCCCGGATGAATTCGGGGGTTTGCATATAATCGGCAAACCCGCGAAATGACTTGTTTCTCCAGGCCGTGTTCGGAGAGGCTTTAGTTGTATGTCGTAAGCCCCCCAGGTCCTTCATGTGGATATAGGCGATCCCTTCCGCCCCCAGCGATGGTGCCAAATTCTCCTTGTTATATTGAGGCACCCGCTTTGAACCGGGCAGGGTGCGTATATCAACCAGCAATTGAATGTGATAAGTCTTTAGCAGTGCCATAAACTCCTCCAATGGATGCACGGAGTGCCCGATCGTGAAGACCTCTCCTTTCGGGGAATCACGGGTATTTTTTTTGGAAGACATCTGTCCTAAAGGTAAAGCGAATCAAAGGAAAAAGAAGCCGCCACGGGCAAAAAAGTTTGGAGAGGGCGTCACCGGCTTTTTATCCGGGACCCGACGATCCCTTATAGCTGTACAACCGCAGCCGGTGATCGCCTTCCCGCCGCTTATCCATTTTCGGTGAACTTTAACATGGCCTTTGAACGTTGTTTCATCGTGAAGGTGTATTTTGCGCCCTGTTTGCCCCAAAATAACTGAATTATCATACACCCGGAAAGATCATAAAAAACAATTTATCCCGCATGAAAAACACATCTCTTTTTGGAAAAGGACTCCTCTTTCTTATTTGTACTTGTTGCTTTGCAATACCGGTGCTGGCGCAATCGGCCGCTACGCTTCCCGACAACTGGCAATTGCTGGATATCAAACAGGACAGTGTTTACGGCACCGCTACCAACCTGGCATACAAGCAATTATTGCAGGGCAAAAAGCCCCATCAGGTCGTTGTCGCCGTCATCGATTCCGGGGTGGATACTGCCCAGGCGGACCTCAAAGGACATATCTGGGTGAACACCGGCGAGATTGCCGGCAACGGCGTCGATGACGACCACAATGGTTATGTGGATGACATTCACGGATGGAATTTCCTGGGGGGAAAAAATGACACCAGCATAAAAGACGCCAGCAGTGAACTCGACAGGGAGTATTTCAGGCTCCGCCCCGCATTCGCATCCGTCACCGACTCTTCCGATCTAAAGAAAAAAGAGCGCGCCGGTTACAGGTACTGGTTAAAGATAAAGGAAAAGAGAAAGCAGGACTCCATCAGCAACAAGCAGAATTACGCTACGGTCTCCCAGGGGATTGAAAGGTTCACAGTACTGGATAAGATGTTGCAGTCCCATATCGGCAAAGACACCCTTTACCTCAGTGATGTACAGGATTTTTCCACCGACAACGATACCCTGGGGATCGCCCGGCAGATCGCGATACGGGTGCTGGAAAACAGTGGCCCGCATACTTCGCTGGAAGGATTTATATCCGAAGCCACGGATTATCTAAACAGTCTGAAAAACAAGCTGGACAAGTTAGATGAGGATCCCAACGCGGCGCGCCGCGAGGTTGTCGGAGACGATCCTAATAACATCAAGGATACCCATTACGGAAACAATGATGTAAACGGGAATTTCGCGCTTCACGCCACCCATGTATCCGGGATCATCGCTGCCATCCGCGGCAACGGTATCGGAATGGACGGTATTACTAATGATGTGCTGATCATGCCGGTGAAAGCGGTGCCTGATGGTGACGAGCGCGACAAAGACGTTGCCCTTGCCATCCGTTATGCCGTGGACAACGGCGCCCAGATCATTAACATGAGCTTTGGCAAAGGTTATTCACCGCATAAAAAATGGGTGGATGACGCGGTCCGCTACGCGGAGAAACATGACGTACTGTTGGTACACGCCGCGGGTAACGACGGCACGGACAATGATTCCATTCCCAGTTACCCCAACCCCTTCTTTGAGAAAAACGGCAAACGCGCGGATAATTTCATCACCGTAGGCGCCAGCGGCCCCACCGATGAAGACGGGCACCTCGCTGCCTCTTTTTCCAATTACGGCAAAAAGGAAGTGGATCTTTTCGCACCCGGCGTGAACATCTATTCCACACTGCCGGGAAATAAATATGGTGTAGAGAGCGGTACCAGTATGGCCAGTCCGGTGGTCACCGGTGTGGCTGCCCTGGTACTGGAATATTATCCGGCGCTGACCGCAAAGCAGCTTCGCTGGGTACTGGATCATTCGGTGACCAAGCTGGACAGTGTACAGGTGACCAAACCCGGAAGCAATGTAAAAGTACCCTTCAGCAGTTTATGCATCAGCGGGGGCATCGTGAACGCCTACAACGCGTTGAAACTTGGCGCCACCATAGACGGAAAAAGAAAAATAAAATAAACCGCTTTTCTGTATCCTGATTGACCGTATCGCCGTAAAAGGCTATGCGGTCATCTTTTTTCATAAAAACTGCAGACCCGTAAGCCGGATTCTGTTTCACCTCCGCGTTACCGCGGGGTGAAGCCGTCATTTATCTGCGATAACAGTCACCCGTTACCTGTATCTGCCTACCCGCCCCGCTATCCCTGTAAGGAGAGCATAAACGAGCCGCCTATGATGCCATGTTCCC
>DASULB010000292.1:0-8569 GCA_036278455.1 Chitinophagaceae bacterium
TTGCAGGTAATAAACTGCCTCAGTTCATAAAACGACCTACCCGAAAACGTAGCACGCTGCTTTTTTCTAACCTTTTTACCTTTTCCCTTCCTGATCCCTTTGAGATCTTCCATGGCTATGCCACAGTGGGTGCGTTTAGCATCGGCTACAATTTCTTTGCTTATTATATGATTCGTGTCCTTCTTAAATTTACGTTCTTTGCCGGAAAGCTTCTTTAATCTTCTTTTGGCCGATTTAGTCCCCACCTTTTGCAGGGCCGCCCTTCTCCCTGCATACCACCGTCTATTCTGTTCTATTTTTTCTCCGGTATAGTATTTTTCCTCAGAGGTGGTAGCCAGCTGCCTGATGCCAAGATCCACACCGATCATATCGGATATTTCCATCACCTTTTCTTCCGGAATATCGCAGGCGGCATTCAGGTAAAATTTACCCTTGACCATACGGAGGTCGCTTTCTCCTTTCTGATATTTGAATAGCTCCTTTTGGGATGCTCCCATTACATAAGGAATGGTAAGTCTCCCTGCCGCCGTCCATATGCTTACCGTCTGTTCCCACGGATGGTAGGTAAGAATCCTTGCATCATAGGCAAAAGCCCCCGAAGACTTAAAGACATGCTTTATTTTTTTCTCTTTTTTGTAACTGTCCGCTACCTTTGCGATGGCCCTGATCACTATTTGTGCAGACAGCCCCGTGCGGGACCGGATATCATGGTAGCAGCTGTGATGAAGCTTGAACCGGGTGAAGGTTTGCCTTCATTCGCCTCCTTCAAGGCTCGCCTGAGCGCATGAAGCTGCTCTGGTGTAGGCTGAAGATGTATGGCAGCAATGGATAGTCAATGCATAAAAACAGTTTATTTATTAACCTTGGTACAGCAATAGATGGCGGCAAAAAGGTAAACGGCAGGAACAGGCATATTGCAGTAAATTCTCAGGGATTACTTTTGGCCGTTGACAAATTAAAATATTCCGCGGAATAAAAAAACAATATATGTTTTATAAGTTTAGTTATCTGCAAAAACGGCCTCCTTTTCTCATTTTGATTATTGCAACCATCGTATTTGCGTCTTTTCCTCATTCAAAGGCTATTGCACAGCAAACTACCAACCATTCATTAAATTATACTATTTCCTGGCTTGGAAATACCTACGGGAAAGGGGGGAAGATAACAGATACCAGTGCCTATTGGGTACAGGATTATATCAGATGCATCTATGTAACTAAAGACGGAACGGTATATACCAATAGCGAATGGGACGAGGGCGGCAGACAATATGGTACTTATAAAGAGGGGAAGGTGATTGGCAATAAAAAAAAGGATATTAATTGTAAAAAAACAGGAGAATTTAAGATACAGGGAGATAGTATTGTAAGTGATCATTTAGTCATTAACAACTGTGGAAAGCCGGTGGCTATAGCTATGGGAAGGGGACCTTATAAGGGAAAATTGTTAGTTGCAGATAACAGCATCCGGAAGCAAATATTGATCTACGATTTATCAGGGAAAAAGGCTGTCATGATAGAAAAAGTAGGAGCACCCGGTGGAATAGGTTCTACATATCATGCTACTTATAATTTCCCCAAAGCTATTCATTCACCTGCTTATCCCAAAGGAAACTATCCTCCCGGATATTACCACCCGCTTAAATTCTGGACTCTTTCGGGGGTGGGAATGGATTCATTAGGAAGATTATTTGTAGCTACCACAGGTGGTGGTACTACGATCCGTTGTTTTAAAAAAGATAATAAAAACAGATGGATATTGGACTGGACGGTTCAAGACTTAACTTTTGTAGATGATGCAGATGCGGATAAAACAACTGATGCCAAAGATGTGTACGGCGTGCAGGAACATTATATCCTGAATTATAATAAACATACACAAGGCAGTGAATGGACGCTAAAAAGTTATACTTTAGATAAAGATCGTTATCCTCATGATCCAAGGGGCATCTTAAATGTAAAAGCCGGACATGAACACGGACTTACATCTGTTTTGATCCGCCATGTCTTTGGGAGACGTTTTTTATTTATGAATGGAATGACCTGTCAATGGACCTATATTTTTCGATTTATAAAAAATACGGATGTTGCCGTTCCTTCTGGAGTAATTGCAAAAAGTCATCGCTTGTATGATCTTCATCCGGATGTTTTTTATCCGCCACTTATGCCTAATGATGGGAAAAGCTATATCTGGCGTGACATGAACGGAGACGTGAATTACCAGTCCAATGAATATATCTATACCGGTTTTGGCCATACAGCTGCCTGGTGGATAGACAATGAAGGAGGCATCTGGGGAGCTAAAGGAAATATGATCCATTGTTATATTCCGGCAGGATTAGATAAAAACGGCAATCTTATTTATAATGATACACATTCAAAAACTTTCACTATTTTAGGAATAAAAACAATAGGTAAAATTATTTATGAAGAAAAAGAAGACAGGATGGTTCTGTTGACAACTTCATGCCGTACCTTAAAAGGTGGAAAAATTTACACGATATCTAATTGGAGTAAAGGTAACCGGAAGGCTGTTTTTTTATGCTCTTTAAAAAGTCCTAATCCTTCTTCCGTTGCTGCTGTTAATAATTATCTTTTTGAAGCAGGCTGGCAATCCAGAGGCAAGGTATGGATTACAGATTTACGTACGGGGGCAACCGTTGGCACAATGGAGCCTTATGGCAAAGCAGGTACTACCCAATACACCGGTTGGGTGGATATAGGATTTGGAATTACTGCTGTACGGAAAAAAAAGGGAGAATATATTATATTCGTGGAAGATGATGGCTTTGGAAAAGTATTGATGTACCGGTGGAGGCCATGACTATTCCTTTGTGTGCATAGCAAATTAAAGTCATTGCGCAGCGCGAGGGACGATCGACAACGCAATCTATAATTCACGAATAAGATTGCTTCACCCGCTCAGGTCCAAATCTGGCGCTTCAGCGTTCGACGAAGCAACAATTTGAATAGGTACCCATCCTGTTGTGAGCGTAATATTTTTAATTATCTTTATCTCATGAAAAAATCCTTATTCACCTTCCTGGTTTTGTTATTTTTAGGTATTCCCGGTAAACAAAACCAGGCCGCCGCCAATACAAAACCTATTTCCCTTGATCCTCAAAATCCTCATTATTTTTTTTACCACGGCAAACCCACGCTGCTGATCACTTCGGGTGAACATTACGGCGCAGTGCTGAACCTTGATTTTGATTATAAAACGTATTTAGATGAATTAAAGGCGCACGGCCTGAACCTTACACGAACCTTCAGTGGAGAATATATAGAGTCCCCTGCATCTTTTAACATCAGGCATAATACTTTGGCGCCGAAACACAACCGTTTTATCTGCCCCTGGCAACGGGTCTCAGATGAAAATGAATATAAATTTGATCTCACTAAATGGGATCCTGCGTATTTTAAACGGCTTAAAAAATTTGTAAGGGCAGCAAAGAAAAGGAACGTTATTGTAGAGCTTACGTTGTTTTGTCCTTTTTATGGCGATGAACAATGGAAATTAAGCCCGCTCAATGCGCATAATAATATAAACGGATGGGGAACGATGAACAGGACAGATGTTTATACAATGGATAAAAGCGGAAAGCTTTTGGTTGTAGAAGAAAATATGGTACACAAAATTGTAGATGAGCTGAAAAATTTTGACAATGTGATGTATGAAATTTGCAATGAACCTTATTTTGGAGGCGTAACATTAGAGTGGCAACGGCATATAGCAGAAATTATTAACGATGCCGAAAAAGACTTTCGCTGGCAGCACCTGATCACACAAAATATTGCCAATGTAAAGAAAAAGATCAATAATCCTTCCCCGATGGTATCGGTCTTTAATTTTCATTATGCTTCTCCGCCGATGGCAGTTGCCCAAAATTATCATCTAGACAAAGTGATCGGCAACAACGAAACCGGTTTTAAAGGAAATAAAGACGACACCTATAGAAAAGTGGCCTGGCATTTTATTTTAGCAGGTGGCGGCTTGTTCAACAACCTGGATTACTCTTTTGCCGTGGGTGAAGAGGACGGAACATATCAATATCCTTCTACTCAGCCGGGCGGCGGCAGCCTGGCTTTGCGTAAGCAACTGGGTTTTCTGAAATCTTTTATGGAACATTTTGATTTTATCAAAATGAAACCGGATCATGATTTTATAAAAAATGAATTACAGGATAAAGCAAGCGTACAAGTGCTTGCGGAAAAAGGCAGGCAATATGCCATTTATCTCAGCGGTTCTGCACAAGACCAACTGACGGTTGCTTTGCCGCAGGGAGCTTATGAAGCCACCTGGGTGAACCCGAAAGAATGTACTGTCATAAAACAGGAAGAGATCAAAGCCACAGGCGCACAAACACTGCTTCATGTACCGGGTTATAAAGAGGATATTGCTTTGAGGTTGGTGAAGAAAGCCAGAGGATGATATAGGTTTATCCCTGGGGCTTGCATAAATAAGGTCTATTATCCGATCAGTCATAATAACCTTAAATATAATACATCAAACCCTTATTGATGGCAGACCTCTTATCCTTCCATTCGCATACTTCTTCCGTGAGGTTGTTTCACAAATTGAAATTGAAATAAGGCCCATCCGAGCAGCGTGCAGATTCCAGCGGCCCATATGGGCAGCGAGACATTTAACGTGGTAATAAAGCCCGCTATGATCGGTGGAATGGCCATGGCGACCGAAAGCACGGATTGACGGATGCCCAGTATGGCTCCCTGTTCGCCTGAATCCGCCTGCATGGATATAATGGCGGTAAGGTTGGGCGTATTCACCCCATTGAAAATAGCGATGAAGGGAACGATCACATAGAGCCACCAGGACTGCGCCGGTAAAAGCAAAAAGGGAAAAACAACCGCGCATAATACAGCACTCCATGAAACCAATGTCGCCGGGCTGAACCGCTTGCTCAGTGGCCGGGTAAAACCACCCTGTGCCAGGGCAAGCCACAACCCGATATAAGCAAACAAATAGGCGATATCCGAAGCGGTAAATTGGAATTTACGGATCAGGAAAACCTGGAAAAACTGGGTAAAAAAATTGAACCCAAAAACAATCAGAAAAAGTACCATGAAAATGCTTCTGAGCTTTTTCACCTTAAATGCCCTGGATACATTGCTGAAACCCGAGAATAACTTGATGGGCGCGGTATTACGGCTGATCAGAGTTTCTTTGAACATGAGCAGCATCACCCCGATATTTAAAAGGGATAAAACGCCCGCGAACCAGTATGGGGTGGCGTAATTAAACCAGCTCACCAGCTGCGGATTGGCCAGCAGGCCGCCGATAAAAGGTCCCAGGATAAATCCGAGCCCAAAACTCATCCCTATCAGCCCGAAATTCTTAGCCCGGTCCTTTTCTTCTGTGATGTCCGCGATGGCGGACATGGCGATCGAAATATTACCACCCGTGAAGCCGTCAAGGATACGGCTGGCAAAACACAGTCCGATGTCGCGCTCCATGATGCCGATGGCAAATAAAACGTACCCGATGAACGTTCCGAAAATAGAGAGGAGCAATAACTTCTTCCTTCCATATTTATCGGCCAATGCGCCCAGAATAGGCGCACCAAAAAACTGCGCAATGGAGAACACACCCAGCAGCAATCCCAAAATGATGGACCGCTCAGAAAAACTGGTTTGTACGGGCAACATGCCCGCCTGGACGTCCAGCAACAGGGGCGCCGCTATGGGAATGACGATGCCAAGACCGAGCAAATCCAGAAATACCGTGAGGATGATGGGGAACAATTGATGTCTATGCTTCATAAGCGTGCAAATATCGTCCTTCTATCATTGTCAAATTTCAAATTCGCATGGTTTCCCATGCATAACGATTCAAACTGGAAGATTCAAACTGGATAGCAGTACCGTAACAGGGCATTCCCGCAAAAAAAGGAATACAAGCTTACCGGGACATACTGCATATGGTTCTCCAGGGAGCATACATTTGCTACTCAAATCATAGGGTTACCCGCTTTAAATAGGTGAACCCATAAAAGTACCCCTGGCCAGCAAGGCCTCAATGTATCCTGTCACCGCGTACTTTCAGGGCGCCCATGATCGCTGCCTCGATGGCCAGCCATTCGCGCCAGCGTTTTTTTACTTTCTCCTCCGGTAAATAGGTGTTGGCCAGCTTGATAAACAAGGTATAATGCCCCGCTTCACTCTCCATAAACCCGCGATAGAAATTTCCCATGTAGGGGTCATTCAACCCTTCACTCAACAAACGAAACCGTTCGCAGCTGCGCGCTTCTATGAGAGCGCAAATAAGCAACTGGTCCAGCAGCCTGTCTTCTCTGCTGCCGCCCTTTTGTTCATGTGTCAGCAGGGCGTTCACATATTCATCCTTTCGTTGCCTTCCCAGTTTCAGGTCCCGTTTTTTTATCTCGGCCAATACCATTCTAAAATGTCCCCATTCCTCCGTAACGACAGGCGCGAGTTCCTGTACCAGCATTTCCAATTCCGGATAGCGCAATATCAGGGAAATGCAGGAGGCTGCGGCCTTCTGTTCACACCAGGCATGATCGGTAAGGATCTCCTCCAGGGACATGGCTGCCAGGTTCACCCAGCGCGGATCGGTAGGAAGTTTTAATCCCAGCATGGTGGTTTTGGTGGGCATCTTCGCTTTTTTTGGACGAAAATACTGTAAACCCGTAAGGTTTCAAAAATCCCACATCCCGGTCAGGCCTTGCGGGTTTGGAAAATCTTTATAGCTTTGAGGGATGGGGGACGAAGAATTTCTTACAGAAAAACTGGAGGAGCGCAAACGAAGTCTTGCCTTACGCACCCTGAAAGAACAACAGAAAAAAGTCGATTTCTATTCCAACGACTATCTCGGGCTTGCCCGCAATGAATCCCTGCAAAAGGCGATCGCAAAAGAGGCTTCCAGCGCTAAGCTGTCACATGGCAGCAGCGGCTCCCGCCTGTTATCCGGCAACCACCCCCTGTTTGAAAAGACCGAAAAACTCATTGCCAAAACGCACCATACAGAAGCCGCATTGATCTTCAACTCGGGTTATGACGCCAATGTGGGTTTATTAAGCTCCATTGCAAGACGGGGAGACGCCATCATTTATGACAGTCTTATCCACGCATCCTTACGGGATGGCATCCGGTTGTCTCTCGCGACGGCTTATTCCTTTTTGCACAATAATCTCAATAGCCTTGAAGCGAAGTTAAAACGCGTACACAGGAGAAGTTTCGTGGTCGTGGAAAGCGTTTATTCCATGGACGGTGACCAGGCGCCATTAGAGGCGCTTACAGATTTATGCGTGCGCTATTCGGCCAGTCTTATCGTGGATGAGGCGCACGCAACAGGGGTCATCGGCAGCAGGGGAGAAGGCCTGGTCCAGCATTTAGGTCTGGCGAACAGCTGTTTCGCCAGGGTCCATACTTTTGGAAAAGCATTGGGCGTTCACGGCGCCGCCGTGGTGGGTTCAGAAATATTGAAACAATATCTTGTCAATTACGCCCGCACCTTTATTTATACCACCGCATTGCCGCCCGTTTCGGTGGCGGCCATCGCGGCCGCCTACCAATACTTCCCTAAAATGAAGGAGGAGCGGCGGCAGCTGCAAAAACTGATCGCCCATTTTCAAAAAGCGGCCATCCCGCTGGAGAAATTACCATCCGACACCCCCATACAGATACTGATGACGCCGGGAAATGAAGTAGCCCGGAGATTAGCAGGGCACCTGCAAAATGAAAGGTTCGATATAAAACCCATCCTGTATCCCACGATCCCCAAAGGAAAGGAACGTCTACGCGTCGTGCTGCATAGCTTTAATACGATGGCGGAATTGCAACGCCTCATTACTCTGTTACAAAATATGGAATAATTCCCCCCGGAAGGCGTCCCCCAAACGCGCAAAGACCGGCACCCTTAGCTCCTTTAAGGACCGGACCGAAAATAGTTTCCATAAAAGGAATATTTTTTATACCTTTTCAGCTCATTCCATATCCGCCATGAGATTAAGAGAATTCTTCATATCACTGATCATTACCTCCATTCTCATTTTTGCCTTGAACCGCCACTGGGGACAGGTACCACCCATCGGCAAATTCTTCAGCCCGCAAGAGGGCTTCTGGCAGCAGGCGGAGCCTGTTGACAAGAACTTCTCCAGTCGTCTGAAGGTCCCAGGTGTGGAACGGCAAGTGAATGTATGGCTCGATGAAAGGATGGTACCGCATATCTTTGCCCAGGATGACCATGACGCTTATTACGTGCAGGGCTATATTACCGCCATGTTCCGGCTATGGCAAATGGAAATGCAGGTACGTGCCGCAGCCGGGCGTTTATCCGAAGTAGTGGGAGAGAAGGCGCTCGGGTATGACCGGTTGCAGCGCCGCAAGGGAATGGTGACAGCCGCCGAAAATTCATTGGCGGCGGTGGAGGCTGACTCCACCAGCAAAGCGATGGCGGATGCATACACGGCCGGCGTCAACGCATATATCGCCACGCTTTCCTACAGGGCGTTACCGCTTGAATATAAATTACTGGATTATAAACCGGAAGCCTGGACCAATCTGAAGAGCGCCTTGTTGTTGAAATATAT
>DASULB010000293.1:0-7280 GCA_036278455.1 Chitinophagaceae bacterium
AGCTGGCCCCGGATGGGAAGATCTATGTAGCGGCGGAAAATGGTGAGAACAAGGGTCTCGGCTACCTGGGGACGATCAATCACCCCGGTAGGAAGGGTCTTGCCTGCGATTATGTTCCGCAGTCTTTTTACCTGGGGGGAAAAGAGACCCGGCTGGGGCTGCCCAATTTTGCAGGAAGCTTTTTTTATCATCCTGAAGACTTTCAGGTCACCGGCAGCTGCCAGGGCGGCGCGACCGCCTTTAAGATCTCCAACACAAAAAACATCGATTCGGTGAAATGGGATTTTGGCGATCATGCCGTCTCCGCTTCGATCAACCCGGCGCACACTTACCGGCAGCCCGGGACCTACAGGGTCCGGCTGATCATTTTCTACCCCTGGGCAAAAGATACCGCCTTTAAAGAGATTACCATCCACGGTGCTTACAAGCGGACGACTATCGCCAGGATATGCACGGGACAGACCTGGCTTTTGCCTGATGGCCGCCGGGTGGGGAAGACGGGCGTCTATACCGCTGCCTTTAGGGACCGCTATGGCTGTGACAGTGTCATCACGACGCGTCTGATCGCAGGGGTTCCCTATCACCATGCTGTACAGGACAGCATTTGTCCGCACCAGCCCTACCAGTTACCGGACGGCAGGACGGTGGACAGCGCCGGCACTTACCTTTCTTCCTTTCTGACGGTCAATGGCTGCGACAGCACCATTACCACGCGGTTGTCCTACCGCCATCCCCTTTATCTCCGGGCGGAGGAATCCATTTGCGCTGGTACCGCCTTCAGGTTGCCAAACGGAAGAGCGATTGACAGGGAGGGAACCTTCCGGGTGAAATTGCCCTCTGCGACCGGCTGCGATACGGTGGTCACCTATCGTATTTCCATGAAGCATCCTCCCGTTGTTTCTCTGGGAGCCGATACCTGCCTGGTACCGGGACAAAGACTCACGCTGAACGCCGGTAAAGGATACGCCCATTACCAGTGGCAGGATGGATCGATGCTGCCTCAAAAGGAGGTGACATTTGCGGGAACCTACGCGGTCATTGTCTCCAATTCCTGCGGCATCGGCCTTGACTCCATCAGGGTTTCAATGGATTGCACGGCCGGGTGCCGTTTCCCGACGGCCTTTACCCCCAACGGCGACGGTGTCAATGATGTGTTCCGGATCCTGAATATACATGGCCAGAAACTGCTTGACTTCTGTGTATATGACCGGTGGGGGAAAAGGGTGTTTTATACAAAGGATATTTTCAGGGGCTGGGACGGGACCTCCCGGGGCCGTCCGGCGGGAACGGGCCCTTACATCTATTTTGCCGAGATCGTCGATTTAGACGGCAGCCGCCAGGTCTATAAGGGAACCGTATTATTAATACGGTAAGGGGCTGCAACAGGTCCCGGCCGGAACGGATCATCCGGTTGAACCTTTGGAGACCGGTGAAAGGCCCTCACCGGTCTTTCATCAGGATCTGCTTAAAGGCCCCGAAGTCATTGTCCATCAGCACTGCCTCCTTTTGTTTGTTTTCCAATGCCCTGGCCTGCGGGGGATAGGTAAGTTTCGCTTTTGTACCGGCATCGTATACCCCCGGAAATTTGCAGGGGTGCGCGGTTGATAAAAAGATACCTGCCAGCTCCCCGGTGCCGGTTTCCGCTAAAAAACGCTTCAGCCCCGCGTAAGCCACGGCCGTATGCGGACATACGACATAGTCCCTCCCGGCCGCGACGGCCCGGATGGTCTCCAGCGTCTGCTCATCGGTAAAGCTGTATCCTGAGATCCCGGCGTTCATCTGGTGAACGTCGTGGTTGAACAGATCCAGCATGCGGGCGAAATTACTCGGGTTGCCGACGTCCATCGCGTTGGACAGGGTGTGCATGGAGGGACGCGGATCAAAAACACCGGATCGCAGGTAACGGGGCACTTCATCGTTGATATTGGTGGAAGCAATGAACTTCCTTACCGGGAGCCCCATGCGCCGGGCGATCAGCCCCGCGGTCAGGTTGCCGAAATTGCCGCTGGGAACCGAAAATACCACAGGCCTGTCGTCACCCGCTTTACGCAGCTGGGCGTAAGCATTGAAGTAATAAAAGGTCTGGGGGATCAGCCGCGCGATGTTGATGGAATTGGCCGAGGACAAATTCAGCGCTTCATTTAAGGAAGGATCCAGGAACGCCTGTTTTACCAGCCGCTGGCAGTCATCAAAGGTTCCCTCCACTTCCAGCGCGGAAATATTCCCGCCCAGGGTCGTCAGCTGTTTTTCCTGTATCGGGCTGACCTTGCCGGAAGGATACAGGATCGTCACCTCTATATCGGGTACTTCATAAAACCCCATCGCCACGGCGCCGCCGGTATCCCCCGAGGTGGCCACGAGGATATGGATACGCTTCCGCTCCTTTTGCAGAAAGTAGGCCATTACCCGGCTCATGAAACGCGCCCCGAAATCTTTAAACGCCATGGAGGGCCCGTGAAACAATTCAAGCGCGTAAGTGTCGGGATCCAGTTTCACCACCGGCGCGGGAAAATCGACGGCCTGGTCGATGATGTTTTTTAATGCGGCTTCGGGAATGTCGTCCCCCAGCAGCGTGCGCGACACTTCCAGGGCGATTTCCTGAAAGGAGCGCGCGGGAAGGGAAGCAAGAAACGAAGGGGCTAACGCCGGGATGACCTGCGGCATGTAAAGCCCGCCATCGGCCGGAAGGCTTTGGAAGACGGCCCGCTCAAAGGTCACCCGCGTTTCCCGGTTATGGGTGCTGTATAGTTTCATCTGAAAGATTTGTCTGGTTTCATCATGGGTACGGCTGTTTGTCGTGGTCAGGGACGCTTGTTCCGCCAGGCCCTGTCCCCCTGGTTTCAGAGAGCGTGCCAAAAGCGGCATTAGTCTAAAACATAGGGACCCTTTGGATTGACCGGTGATATGTAGGTATCCGCTTCGATATCGCGGCTGTTCAGATGTTGCCGGACGGCACGGGCCACCTCCCGCGCGGTCTGTTCATCACGGCTCAGGGCGAATACCGCAGGACCGGAGCCGGAAATACCAAATCCAAGCGCCCCCTGCTCCAACGCCTTTTGTTTGAGTACCTGGAAATCCGGGATCAGGATGGAACGCACCGGTTCAATGATCACATCCTGCATGGAGCGGCTGATCAGCCCATAGTCCTCCTGGAAAAGACCGGTTACAAAACCTGCCAGGTTGCCCCATTGCGTGACGGCATCCTGCAGGGGAACCTGTTTTTTGATGATCCTGCGCGCATCCCGGGTCTGCACCTCTATATGCGGGTAGACCAGCGAGCAAACCAGCTCCGGCGGGGTATGCAGCCTGATGATGTCCAGGGGGTCGTAACTTCTGATGAGCACAAAGCCGCCTAATAAGGCAGGCGCTACATTATCGGCGTGCCCCTGTCCGCAGGCCAGGAGTTCTCCTTCAATGGCCAGCGGCAACAACTCCTGCGCGGAAAGCCGCCCTTCAAACAAGGTATTGATGGCGAACAGGCCGGCCACCGTGCTGGCGGCGCTGGAACCCAGCCCGCTGCCGATAGGCATCTTTTTAAACAATTCTATTTCTACGCCCTTATCCGGTTCACCCGCCTTTTGCAGGTAATGGATGATAACGGCGCTGACGGTATTTTTCACGGGGTCCAACGGCAGTCTTCCGTCATCGCCGTGGATCGCCCTGATGGTCACGCCTTTTTTGCCGGTGAACCGGACGATCACTTCGTCGCCCGGCTGGTCGACGGCGAAGCCCAGCACATCAAAGCCGCATACCACGTTGGCCACCGTTGCCGGCGCAAAGACCCGGATGGATTTACTATAATCACCATGCATACAGATAAAGATTTATGTTTGACGTTCCGTTTTTCAAAGGGTTAAATGATACCGGTAGCCCTATCTGGCTCCCACCTTTACCAGGTCGGCGAACACACCGGCCGCGGTCACCTCCGCACCTGCCCCCGGGCCCTTCACTACGAGCGGGCAGCGGGCGTACCTGGAAGTGGTGAAAGCGATGATGTTATCGCTGCCCGACAGGGCGTAAAAAGGATGTGATCCATCCACGGACGCCAGCCGGATCGTGACCTTCCCCTGCTCCATCACCCCGATGTAACGCAACACCTCCCCCCGTTTTTCCGCTTTCTTTTTCAGGGCTTCAAAATGGGCGTCCGCTTTTTCAAGCTCGAGGTAAAAATCCTCTACCGAAGGCGCCTCCATGCAGGCTTCGGGCAGGATGCGCTCAATGTCTATGTCCTCCATCTCGATGCCGTGGCCGCTGTCACGGGCCAGTATCAGCATTTTCCGCATGAAGTCCAGGCCGCTCAGGTCGTCGCGCGGGTCGGGCTCGGTAAAGCCTTTTTTCTGCGCCTGGCGAACGATCTGGTGAAAATGCACATCTCCCTTGAATTCATTGAAGATAAAGGAGATGGTGCCGGACAAAATGGCTTCGATCCTGATGATCTTGTCCCCTGAGACCAGCAGATCCTGCAGGGTTTTGATGATGGGCAGTCCCGCCCCTACATTGGTTTCATAAAAGAAGTCCACGTCATGTTTTTTGACCGTCTTCTTGAAGCGCCTGTATTGCTCATAAGTTCCTGAATTACCCAGTTTATTGCAGGTGACGATGGAGATGTTGGAGGCGAAAATGCTTTCATAGCGATCCACCACCGCCTCGCTGGCGGAATTGTCGATAAAGACGCTGTTGGAAAGATTGAGCCGTTTCATCGTCTGGAAAAAGCGCTCCATGTCCGCGGGTTCCGCGTCCCCTTCGAAGAGCTTTTCCCAACTTTGAAACGGGATGCCCTCCTCCCGGATGATCATCTTTTTGGTATTGGTAATGGCGATGATCCGGATGCGCAGGGCGTTGTTTTCCAGCAGGTAAGCTTCATGATTTTTGATCTGGCGAAGCAGGGTCTTGCCGATGTTACCCACACCGAGATAAAATACATTCAGTGTTTTAATGGGAGAGAGAAAGAAAGCTTCATGGACCACATTGAGCGTTTTGGCCAGGTCTTCCTTTTTGACGACGACCGAAATGTTGTATTCGGAGGAGCCCTGGGCGATGGCCGCCACGTTGATGCCGTTCCTGCCGAGCGCATGGAATAATTTCCCGCTGATCCCCGGGGTGTGCTTCATGTTCTCCCCTACAATGGCCACTACGGAGAAATCAGCCTCTATCCTGGGATAGTCCAGTTTGTGGGTTTGCAATTCCATTTCGAACGTTGTTTCCAGCAGATGCCGTGCACCGGCGCTGTCATCCGGACTAATGGCGAAAGTGATGCTGTGTTCGGAGGAGGCCTGGGTGATGAGGATGACATTGATGCTCGCTTTGGCCATGGCAGAAAATAACCGGCCGCTGAACCCGGCCTGACCAATCATGCCGCTGCCCTGTATGTTGATCAGCACGACCTCTCCGATGGAAGCGATGCCACGGATCAGACTGCCATTGCGGTGGGATTCCCCGCGGATATAGGTGCCCTCGAACGCGGGATGAAAGGTATTGCGGATGACGATGGGAATGTTGTGCGCGAAGGCGGGGATCATGGTAGGGGGGTAGATCACCTTGGCACCGAAATAAGATAATTCCATCGCTTCGGTGTAGGATATCTCCGGCAGGCTGAAGGCCTTTTCCACCATACGCGGGTCAGCGGTCATAAAGCCGTCCACATCGGTCCATACCTGGATCTCTTCGCAGCCCAGCGCCGCGCCCAGGATGGCGGCTGTATAATCGCTGCCGCCCCGGCCCAGCGTGGTGGTCTGTCCCTTTTCGTTGGCGGCAATAAAGCCGGTGACACAGTACACGGCTGCCTCACTGTTCTTTAAACGGTCGGTGATCAGCTGGTTGGTCCGTTGGAAATCAACATGGGCGTTTCCCCAAAAGCTGTCAGTAGCGATCACTTCCCGCGCGTCCAGGAATTTTACCTGCGGCAGGTGTTGCTGCAGGATGCCGGCAATCATGAAGGTGGAACAAAGCTCGCCATAACCGAGGATGCTGTCCCTTGTCCGCGGGGAAAGCTCCCTGACCGCCGATACGCCGGCCAGGAGCTCTTCCAGTTCGTTGAAGTACAGTTTCAGTTGCATGATGACCGGGTTCTGCCTTTTCATGGGAAGCAACTGCCCGATGACCTGCTGGTGCCGCAGTTCCATGGCTTTCAGGGAAGCGGCGAAGTCCGCCCGCCGTTCAGCGGCCAGGGCCATTTCAATCAGGGCGTTGGTGACACCGCTCATGGCAGAGGTGACAACGGCTATCCCGTCGCATGCCGCTACCTGGCCGGTGACAATGTCAATGAGTGTGCGGATGCCTTCAACGGCCCCCACGGAGGTGCCCCCGAATTTAAGTATTCTCATATGCTTTGGTTTTAAACCCCTTCCTTTAACCTTTCGGGGGACCGGCACCTTGTAATGCCGGCCCCCGTTTTCCCCAAAAAAACAGCGTCTCCCTCTCTCCGGAGGAAGACGCTGCATAATCTCTTATCGTATTATATACCGCTCCTTACCTCCATGATTGCATGCAGGTACAGGTAATCGTCAGGGTGGTCCCCGTCATCTGAAGGGACCGGCCCACTATTTGCGCTGCGCTGTTAACTGCTACATTCATGGAATGTTATTTGTGGGCGCAAAAGTAGAAAATATTTTAATAACCACCCACAGGATCTTTGTTTTAGTTTGGGAAGCAGGACAAATAAGGTTTTATAATAAGATGGCTTGCTTTATTTAAGTTTGGACAAAATTTCGGGGGTAAACAGAAAAGCACCAAAGCATCCTCTGATAGCCCGGCCACTAGAAAACCTCCGGGGGCCCTGCCTGACCGCCCACGGCCCCGCGGGCGGTCAGTTGCTCCTTTAAACGGACGACCTTTTTCAGGTTGCGCCCTGAACGGGGGAACCCCCTGGCGATGAACATCACACGCGTCAGGTGAAACCTGCGGTGAAAGCTTCCCAGGAAACGGATCTTTTCATCCCGGCGATAGCGGTACCCGGTATAGGTAGCCTGAAAGGCCTTCCGGGTATGATGCAGCAGGTATTTGATTTGCATCAGGTAAAACAGCGGGCTTTTTCCCTTCCCGTGCTTTAATACGAAATGGTAGGTGTCCAGCACGCTCACCGCCGGGGCGCTGTCACTGATAAACCTGCGGCAATATCTCCAGGTCATTCTTTGTTCGGAAATCAGATGGAAGAACTTCAGTCCATCGTGGTACCAGATCTCATATCCCGCTAAGGCCATGGCAAGGCATAACTCGTAATCGCCGCCGGAGGATAACCTGTCACCTTTGCGGTCGCAGAGGATAAAATTAAACCCTGCTTC
>DASULB010000294.1:0-7645 GCA_036278455.1 Chitinophagaceae bacterium
TGATTATGCATTATTTTTCAGGCATGCAAGAGAATGGTGAACCTGTAAGTAACATATACGGTTTCACAGGATGGTCGGGGGTATATCACTTGCCGGCTGCCCACCCAATATATTTAGATATCCCAAACGTCCGGTCCATCTCCTTTACCCGGAAAATTTCTTGGCGTCGCTCTCCTGCCTCCATCAGGCCGCCTGATGTGGTCAGGAATTTGTGCCCTTAATGGTTATTTTCAAGGTAGTTTCAAAGATTCCCATTATTTGATGGGCGGTATGAAAATATGCTGCCAAAACAGGACAGTACAGGATGGTAGAACCCATAACTTCTTCTAATTTCGCATCTGCACCTCAAACCAGTGAGATATCTCTTTGCGACAATATAGGTTTAAAACAATTTACCATGGTAAAAAAAATGCTTTTCATCTGCTGCCTCCTCCTGGCAACGATATTCACCGCCTGTGTGCGAAAAACACCGGAATTGGCCGTGCAAAACCTGCGTTGTGAGTTTTTGAGCAATCCCCAGGGTATTGATATCGCCGCTCCGCGGCTGAGTTGGGAGATTACCGCTCCCGGAAGAGGGGTGATGCAGACCGCTTATGAGATCCTGGTGGCTTCTTCCGCCGAAAAACTAAAGAATAATGATGGCGACCTCTGGAATTCAGGCAAGATATCATCGGATTCAACCATCGATGTGCAGTACAGGGGTACTCCATTGCAAAGCAGGTCGGATTGTTACTGGAAAGTTAGAGTGTGGCTGAATAATAAAAAAGACAGTGTCTGGAGTGAACCTGCTCATTGGAGCGTAGGATTGCTTCATCCGGCAGATTGGAGTGCAAAATGGACGGGACTGGATACCTTCTTTGTGAACGACAGCCCCCATGCGGTGCATACCAGGCTGTCCGCCCGCTATTTCCGTAAAAATTTCAGCGCCGATAAGAAGATAAAAAAAGCGATGGTATACGTAAGTGGTTTAGGAATCTACCAGTTATATATTGATGGCAAAAAGATTGGCGATGAAGAATTATCTCCTGACCCTACCCAATACAATAAACGGGTATTTTACAACACCTTTGATGTAACCGATCAGATAAGCAAAGGGGACAACGCCATCGGCACTATTCTGGGTAACGGCCGGTTTTTCACCATGCGTTGGGGAAGAAGCAATATCCCGCCCATCATGAATTTTGGTTATCCCAAAATGTTGTTGCAGTTGGAGATCACCTACGATGACGGGACTGTTCAGAAGATCGTGAGTGATTCCACCTGGAAGGTGACCGCCAATGGACCTGTGCTGGCCAATAATGAATACGATGGTGAACAATATGATGCCACTAAAGAGATGCCCGGATGGAGTAAGCCCGGTTTTGATGACAGTAAATGGATGTCAGCCCAGTTGGTGCAGGCACCTTGTAATAAGATCGAGGCCCAAATGGATCCATTGATCACCGTGATGGATAGTATAAAACCGAAATCTGTATTCCAGATAGCACCAGGGAAATATATCGTTGATATGGGACAAAATATGGTAGGATGGGCGCATCTGAAAATAGCCGATGGCAAAAAGGGCGATACGGTGACCATGCGCTTTGCCGAGCGGTTAAAGCCCGACAGCACCCTTTACACCGCCAACCTGCGTTCAGCGGAATGTACAGACCGTTATATCATGAAAGACGGGGACCAGGGGTGGGAACCGCATTTTACCTATCATGGATTTCGATATGTGGAGGTGACGGGTTACCCTGGCAAACTTACCAGTGATGATATTGAAGGCAAAGTAGTCTATGACAACCTGAAAACCACCGGTAGTTTTACCACATCCAATGATGTCATTAACCAGGTTTATCATAATGCCTACTGGGGAATACGGGGTAATTACAGGGGAATGCCCACCGACTGTCCGCAACGGGATGAGCGCATGGGCTGGCTTGGAGACCGGGCCGTAGGGTCCTTTGGCGAAAGCTTTATTTTTGATAACAATACCCTGTATGCGAAGTGGCTGCAGGATATAGAAGATGGCCAGCTTGAAGATGGCAGTCTGCCGGATGTGGCACCCACTTACTGGAAAATGTACACCGATAACATGACCTGGCCGGGGACTTATCTCACGGTTGCCAATATGCTCTATCATCAGTTCGCAAATATTAAACCCATCGATAAGCATTATGCTTCCATGAAGAAATGGCTGTATTATATGCGGGACAAATACATGAAGGATGGTATCATGACAAAGGATACTTACGGTGACTGGTGTATGCCGCCTGAAGATCCCAAACTGATCCATTCCCAGGATACCACCCGGATCACGGCAGGTGCCTACCTTGGAACGGTTACCTATTACCGCATGCTGGAACTCATGGAGGGCTTCGCCAGGCTGACAGGAAGAACAGATGACGAGAAAGCGTGGAGTGATTTCGCGGCACAGGTAAAAGTGGCCTTTAATAAAAAATTCCTGAACCCGGCCAATGACCAGTATACGAACAATACGGCTACCGCCAACATTTTAGCATTGGCCTATCACCTGGTACCCGACAGCATTCAGTCCAAGGTGATCGGGCAGGTGGTGCATACCACCATGACCAGTTTTCATGGTCACATTTCTACCGGGCTTGTAGGTGCCCAGCAGTTGATGCGTACCCTGACAGATCATGGCCAGGCCAATCTGGCATTTAAACTGGCTTCCAACACAACCTATCCGAGCTGGGGCTATATGGCCAGGGAAGGGGCCACCACTACCTGGGAACTATGGAACGGGAATACCGCGGATCCTGCCATGAATTCCGGGAACCATGTCATGTTGCTGGGTGATCTGATTGTGTGGTTTTATGAAGATCTCGCCGGCATCAAAAGTGATTCGGCTCAGGCGGGTTTCAAGAAGGTCATCATGAAACCCCGGGCAGTTGACAGCCTCCAGTTTGTAAAGGCTTCCTATCACAGTATACATGGCATGATAAAAAGTGACTGGAAGGTAAAGGATAATGATTTTGACTGGAGCATTGCCATTCCTGCGAATGCCACCGCTGAAATTTATATTCCCGCTAAAAGTGCCGGTCAGATCACAGAAGGTGGTAAAAAGGTGGATGATGCGAGAGCTGTGAAATTTATCCGCATGGATGGAAACTATGCCGTTCTGGAAATCGGATCAGGGAATTATCATTTTGTGTCAAAAGAATTTAAGTAGTGTTTTCAATGCTGATTAAACAAAGTGAACAGTATATTATTTTATGATGATGATGGTGGTGGGGTATTTATCCGGTAACATCATCGGCAGTTTCTTTTTTTAAATAAAACAATTATATATTTTATGTCAACAGAGAACTTTAAGTATGTGAGCTATTTGTGGGATGAATCCACAGCTGCATCTCTGGAAGGTGATGAAGTGGGACTTTTATTGTACCGGTCCAATTTATTGGGCGCGGATCTGCGCCTGACCAACTATGGGGGTGGAAATACCAGTTGTAAAGTGTTGGAAAATGATCCCCTGTCAGGGACAGATACCCAGGTGATGTATGTAAAGGGCTCCGGGGGCGATTTGGGAACATTGAAACGAAATGGCCTTGCCGGTTTATACCTCGAAAAATTACAGGCGCTGAAGAAGGTTTACCGGGGATTGGAATTTGAAGATGAAATGGTGGCCTTATTTAACCATTGTATTTATGACCTCGATTCGAAAGCACCCTCTATTGATACCCCCTTACATGCTTTTTTGCCGTTTAAACATATTGATCACCTGCATCCCGACGCGGCCATTGCCATCGCGGCCTGCAAGGACGGGGAAAAGATCAACCGGGAATTATTTGACGGGAAAATAGGCTGGGTCGGCTGGCAGCGTCCCGGTTTTGACCTTGCCCTGAAAATGGAGGCATGTCTGAATGAGAACCCCGGTATTCGGGGCATCATGCTGGGTGGTCATGGCCTGTTCACCTGGGGGGACACCGCAAAGGAGAGCTATGTCAATACGCTCGAGGTGATTGAGAAATATTCTGAGTACCTGAATCAGAATTTTGGTAAAAATAAACCCGTGTTCGGGGGGGGTAAAACCCAATCGCTGCCAGGGGAAAAGCGGCTGCAGAAGGCAGCGGAATTAGCACCGATGTTGCGTGGGTTCTGTTCTTCGGAAAACCGGATGATAGGTCATTTCAGTGATGATGAGAAGGTGCTGGAATTTATCAACAGCAAGGATGTTGAACGCCTCGCAAAGATGGGCACCAGTTGCCCGGATCATTTTCTGCGCACCAAGATATGTCCACTGGTACTTCATCTTTCTCCTGAAGAAGACCTGAGCGATGTTGAATCACTGAAGGAGAAGCTGAAACCGGCCTATGAAGGCTACCGTGCGTATTACAAAAGCTATTATGAAAAGCACAAGCATCCCAACAGTCCCGCCATGCGTGATCCCAACCCGGTCATTATCTTATATCCCGGTGTCGGTATGTTCTCTTTTGCCAAAAATAAACAGACGGCGCGTGTAGCGGCTGAGTTTTATACCAATGCCATTAACGTGATGAAAGGGGCCGAGGCTGTTTCAGAGTATGTGGCATTACCCATGCAGGAAGCTTTCGATATAGAGTATTGGCTTTTGGAAGAAGCAAAGTTACAGCGCATGCCAAAACCAAAACCGTTGACAGGCAAGGTGGCTTTGGTGACGGGTAGTGGCGGCGGAATCGGCAAGGCCATTGTAGAGAAATTGCTGGAAGAGGGCGCCTGCGCCATCGTGACTGATATCAATGATCAGCGGCTCAGCGATACGTTCAAAGAGTTTGAAAAGAAGTTTACCAAGGATAACCTGATTACAGTTCACCTGGACGTATCAAGACCCTACGATGTAGCCAAATGCATACAGGAAGCCTGCCTGGCTTTTGGCGGTGTGGATATCGTCGTCAACAACGCAGGGCTTTCCATTTCAAAGCCGCTGACGGAGACGACTTTGAAGGATTGGGATACATTACAGGAGATACTGGTGAAGGGCCAGTTCATGGTATCCAAGGCGGCAGTGGATGTCATGAGGCGCCAGGGTTTTGACGGTGATATCGTGGATATCGTCAGTAAGAATGCCTTGATGAGTGGTCCCAATAATGTGGGATACGGCACTGCCAAAGCAGCACAACTGCATATGAGCCGGTTGATGGCCGCTGAGTTGGGCAGCGATCGTATTCGTGTCAACGTGGTGAATCCCGATGCGGTGATACAGGGCAGTAATATCTGGTCTGGCGGCTGGGCGGAAGGACGTGCCAAGGCTTATGGTATTTCCATAGAGGAATTGCCTGCTTTTTATGCGAAGCGAACGCTGTTGAATGAAACCATTTTGCCCGAAGACATCGCAAAAGCGGTATTCGCCTTTGTGAGCGGACTTTTGGCAAAAAGCACGGGCAATGTGCTCAACGTTGACGGGGGCGTAGCGGCAGCGTTTGTAAGATAGATGCTGTCGATCCGCCATGCTTAATAAGATTACGACGGCACCGACGGTAAAGTAAACGTCATCTTTATAGGGGTGTTTACACTGCGATGGATATTTTCAACCGGTGGTTGTTGTTTTCCCGTTAAAATATTAAACTATCTTAGCAAAGAATTGAGAAATTAAAATAAGAACGATGAAACTTTCCAAAGAACAGATAGCTTCTTTAAATGAGCCGGAATTGAAACTTCACCAGGCCCGGTGGAATGTGCTGCAGGATCAGTTACAGGAAAAGGGAGCGGATGTAAACGGGATATTAAAGCAATTGGATGTTTTTCAAATAGCCATTCCCAGTTGGGCACTTGGTACGGGAGGCACGCGTTTCGGCCGTTTCCCGATGGGCGGGGCACCCCTGAATCTGGAAGAAAAAATGATGGATGTAGGGTTGTTGCATGCGCTTAACCGTTCCAGTGGGTCAATTTCTTTGCATATTCCCTGGGATATTCCGGATGACGCGAAAGGTATCCGTGGGTTGGCCGCGGAACTGGACCTGCGTTTTGATGCCGTCAACTCCAATACGTTTCAGGACCAGCCGGATCAAAAGCTATCCTACCGGTATGGTTCGCTCTGCCACACGGATAAGGCGGTGCGCGACCAGGCCATTGCCCATAACCTGGAGGTGGTGCGTTATGGTGTGGAACTGGGTACCCGGGTTTTATCAGTGTGGCTTTCGGATGGCAGCATCTTTCCGGGCCAGCACAACATGCGGGAGGCCTTAGCGCGTACGCAGGATTCACTGGAACGCATCTATAAGGATATGCCGGCTGACTGGCAAATGCTCATTGAATACAAGCCCTTTGAGCCCGCTTTTTATGCGACCGTAATTCCCGATTGGGGAACCTCTTTTTTGCTGGCCAATAAGGTAGGGGAACGGGCCAAAACATTGGTGGACCTCGGTCATCATTTACCCAATACCAATATTGAACAAATCGTTTCTACTTTGCTGGCCGAGCACAAATTAGGCGGTTTTCATTTTAACGATTCCAAATACGCTGATGATGACCTGACAACCGGCAGCATTAAACCCTACCAGTTATTTCTTATTTTTTATGAATTGGTAGAGGGCATGCGCGCGCAAAAACGTCCGATGCAGGACCTGGGCTGGATGATTGACGCCAGCCATAATATTAAAGATCCACTGGAGGACCTCCTGCAGTCAGTCGAGGCCATTAAACTCGCCTATAGCCAGGCGCTGTTGGTGGATGACGACAAATTACATGAAGCGCAGCAGCGAAATGACCCTGCGATGGCGCAGGAGATACTGCAGGACGCTTTTCGTACGGATCTGAGGCCGTTATTGGCAGAGTCCCGTCTACGGCAGGGGGGCGCCTTAAACCCCATGGCCGCATACCGTGAGGCGGGCGTTCGTAAGCAGTTGATCGGCGAACGCGGAGAAAAGACGGTAGCGACAGGATTGTGAGAACGGATGTTGGCCGTGCAGACTGGAGAACGGTTGCAACTTTCCCCTGCACGCGCGCTGGTAAAGTATCGGACAGGCGAACCTGAATGATTTTTTTCAGATGTTGAACTTTAATCTTTAGATTTTTATTTTTCTGCACATGCCCCCAGTTCCCGTGATTGCCATTTTTGATATTGGAAGGACCCATAAGAAGTTCTTATTGTTCGATCAGGAATATAAGGTGTTTAAAGAAAACAGTATTGCCTTTCCTGATATCAGCGATGATGATGGTGATCCCTGTGAGGATTTGCACGCTATTGCTTCCTGGATGCGCGAACAATTGCATGACGCGTTCAAAATGGATTCCTGTGATATTAAGGCGATCAACTTCTCCGCCCATGGCGCCTCGCTGGTACACATAGATGCCGATGGAAATGCGGCGACGCCGTTATATGATTACATGAAACCACTGCCTGAGTCCGTAACAGAAGGGTTTTACGATCTGTTTGGGGGCAAACGTAATTTTTCGCTGGCCACGGGATCTCCTGTTTTAAACATGTTAAATAGTGGTATCCAATTATATTGGTTGAAAAACCATAAGCCGGATGCCTTTGCCAGGGTGGGTACCAGCCTTCATTTGCCACAATACGGCAATTACCTGTTTTCGGGCAAGGCACACGCGGACATCACCAGCATCGGATGTCATACGGGATTATGGGATTTTGATAAGCAGCATTACCACGCTTGGCTTGGGGAGCAAAAGGTGGCTGACAGATTGCCGGCTGCTGAGTCGGTAA
>DASULB010000295.1:0-13728 GCA_036278455.1 Chitinophagaceae bacterium
ACGAACAGAAACCGCATATAAGGCGGCGCAATGAGGGTGATGTTGCTAAACAAACAAAAGCCCAATACTGTACGGAACATTGTAACGTAAATGCGGAGGCTACATGAACGGAAAGCGGATAGACTTACCCTGAGAGATCTGCTGGTAAGCGGTCGGAGGCGCGCGCGAGTGCCCGAGAAGCAACGATCTCAGAGATGAGATACGGTACCTGCAGAAGTCAGCAGAGGCCATAGTAAGCCGGAAACGAGTAGCCCCAACCACGATCAGGACAAGGCGGAAGTCTCACAGAAGGACGAAGGGCTGAATGTTAGAAAATCTGTTTTGCGGTTACTAAGACCTCGAAACAGTGGCAAAGGAATCGGAAAGTTTATGAGAAGGTGACAACAACAGAAACGCGTCAGAGAACTACCCTTAGTGAGGAGGCCGGAAGCCAAAACCCACTGGGGGACAAGAGTTGAGCCGGATCATGCAACCAAAGAGGACAATGCCAGGAGAGAAATCATCACAAGAGTAAAAGATGCTGGAAGAAATACTGGACATCCGAAATATTCAAAAGGCCTTGAAGCAGGTAACTGCGAACAAGGGCGCCGGAGGTGTAGATGGTATGCAGACAGATGAACTGAAAGGATACCTGAGAGACCATTGGAAGGAACTTCGGAAGTCGGTACTCGAAGGCAGCTACAAACCGCAAGCAGTGCGGAAGGTAGAAATTCCCAAACCTCAGGGAGGTACCAGAATGTTGGGCGTGCCCACTGTGGTGGACAGAATGCTCCAACAGGCGGTATCCCAATGGCTTAGCCCGAAGTATGAAGAGGATTTCTCCGAACACAGTTATGGGTTCAGACCAAAGCGAAGGGCACAACCTGAACGAGGGATATGAATGGGTAGTGGAATTGGATTTAGAGAAATTCTTCGACAAGGTGAATCACGACAAACTCATGGGGCTATTGGCCAAGAGGATACCGGATAAGCGAACATTGAAACTTATACGATCCTACTTAACCTGTGGCATCATGGAGGGAGGCGTGGCAAGCCCTCGCAAGGAAGGTACCCCGCAAGGAAGCCCCTTATCACCGCTGCTTTCAAACGTTGTCCTGCATGAATTGGATAAGAAATTACTCCAGAGAGGTCATCGGTTTGTGCGGTATGCTGACGATTGCAGCCTGTATGTAAAGAGTGAGAAAGCGGCACATCGTGTCATGGCAAACATCACCGAATACATAGAACAGAAGCTGAAATTGAAGGTGAATCGCACGAAAGGCAAGGTAAGCAAGCCAGTGAATAGTACGCTGCTGGGCTTCTCGTTCTACCAAGCGAAAGGCAAATGGGAAATTAGGATTGCTCCGAAGTCAATTGAAAAGATGCGAAGGAAAATCAAGGAGCACACCCGGAGGAATGACCCTGCACCCGCGAAGGACAAGATCAAGAAGATGACTCCCGTGATACGAGGATGGGTTAACTACTTTGCCATAGCACAAGCGAAAAGCAAGATGAGGGAGTTGGACGAACTGGTAAGGGTAAGATTGCGAATAGGGATATGGAAACAGTGGAAAAAGACCAAGACGAAAAGAACCAACCTAATAAGGCTGGGGGTCAGTCGTCAAAAGGCATATGAATGGAGCAACACAAGAAAAGGCCCTTGAAGGATCGCCCATACCCCGGTTCTTCAAGTACCGCTTAACAACATGTATTTTACTAAATTAAGGTACATCGGGTTTGTCAAACAATACACTTGGAAGACGGAACTTCAAGGAAAACTTTTCTAACAAACCGCGTATACCGAACGGTACGTACGGTGGTGTGAGAGGACGGCGTAGGAACTAATCCTGCGCCTCCTACTCGATTTTTGACCTGCTATTATCAACTGCCAGAGAACACCGGGTGGTCGGGGAGAGCCCGAATAAATTTCAAGGATTGGTATGGTGGGTCAATCATGGTTACCGGTATCAGATAATAGCTTACGGTGTACCCTCAGTCCCCATGCGCCATACAGCGTATGGCACGTGGGTATTCTAGACGAAGGGCACTCCAACGTATAACTACAATAGTGTCATACCCTGGCAGTTTAGGAACGCTTAAATAATGTGGTTTTCGGATTTATCAAGCCGATAAATGAATGTATATATACAGGCTTTATCTCGCCAAATCCCTTAAAAAAAAGAAGTTTTGGCGGAATATAGCTGATCTTATCTCGCCAAATCCCTTAAAAAAAAGAAGTTTTGGCCGAATATAACTGATCTTATTTTGCCAATCCATCAAAAACTAAATGTGCTTTAGTTAGTGCTTGCTCAATTACCCGATAGAACTGGTAAGTGGAATGGAATGGTACGGTAAGCAATGGTATGATCCTGTCACGCTTGCGCGGGACGAGATTCCACTCCTAAAGCCGTTCCTTTAGCCCCGATGTTTTACGGCAATGTGTAGGAAAGGACAATTATAAGGCGGCCTTTCAGTAGAACTATTTCTGTTAAAGAAGAAAAAGAAGATGGTGCTTCGTCATTTCCTGAAAGCAAAACAACCTTTTATTTTAAAACAACAGACTAACCAACGGTCTGGCGGTTCAAGATTCTATGACATTAAGGTTAACTTATAGCGATGAGATCATTCAGGCTGTAAGACCGCGAATGTTACTTTCTCGCTGAGGCTTTTTGTGGATTGGCTTTAGTTGATAGACAGCAACCCTGCTCAGGGTGGGTATAGATTGTAATTACATAAAATAAATTTTTCTATTATATGTTAACTTTCCTTATTTTTATGTGTGTCCTTTCGTTTTGATTCCTAAAAACAAATTACCATGAGAAGTTCAATTCTTGTTTTGCTGCTGCCGGCTTTCATGTTTTTGTCTTGCTCGCAGGAAGTCAAACGTACAAAGGAAGTAAAACAGTATTCCATTAACCAGTTTTACAAAAACGTAAATATTTCAGGAGGATCATTCTCCACCAATGACAGCACACTGCTTTTTAGTAACAACAAAAGCGGGATATACAATGCTTATGAAATCAGGTTGTCCAATGATTCTATCCAGCCATTGACCCATTCTCCTAAATTTTCCATCTTTGCAGAAGGGTATGTTCCCGGGACACAAAACTTCATCTATTCTGCTGATCAGGAAGGTAATGAACGGACTCATTTATATTTAAAGACCAACGAAAGTGTAAAGGATCTTACACCGGGAGCAAAAGAAAAAGCCATGTTTGGAGGCTGGAGTCACGATGGGAGAACCATGTATTATGTCTCCAACAAAAGAGATCCGCGTTTTTTTGATTTGTATAAAATGGATACGGTACTATGGAAAACGGAGATGATCTATCAAAATAATAATGGACTTGATGTAGGCGCTTTTTCCAATAGTGAGAAATATTTACTGCTTACCAAAGCCATTACTTCCTCAAAAAACGACTTATTCCTATATGACCGGGAATCAAAGGAAATGAAAAAGATATCGAAAGACAGTGCCAACAGTAACTATTATCCTCTTCAGTTTACTAATGATAACCGATCTTTTTATTATCTCACCAATGAAGGAGGTGAATTTACGTATGTGATGAAATACAATATCTTCAATAATACTACAGAAAAAATATTTGAAACCAATTGGGATGTGATGTATATGTATCTTTCTTATAATGAAAAATACCGGGTAATCGGTATTAATCAGGATGGGAAGAACGTACTCAAAATATTCGATAATAAAACCAATCAGGAAATTGATTTTCCCGAAATAAAAGATGGCGACATTGTAGGAGCTAATATATCGAAAAATGAAAACAATATGTGCCTTACCGTAGGCAGCTCTACCTCCCCTAATAATCTGTATGTTTATAATTTTCATACTAAAAAACTAAAACAGCTCACCAATACGCTAAATCCCGAAATAAACTCCGGTGACCTTGCAAAAGCGGAGGTGGTAGCTTTCAAGTCTTTTGATGGAAAGGAAATTCCGGCTATTTATTATAAACCGCTCAATGCCTCTGCAGACCACAGAGTGCCGGCCTTGGTTTGGGTGCATGGAGGTCCCGGTGGGCAATCAAGAATTGGATTTAATCCTTTTATTCAATATTTAGTTAATCATGGTTATGCCATATTAGCGGTAAATAATCGTGGTAGCAGCGGGTATGGACAAACTTTTTTTAAGCTGGATGACAGGGAGCATGGCGGTGGCGATTTAATGGACTGTGTTTATGGCAAAAAGTACCTGGCCTCGCTCGATTATATCGATTCCACTAAGATAGGTATTTTAGGGGGCTCTTATGGTGGTTTTATGACGTTGGCAGCCTTGTGTTTCCATCCGGAGGTGTTTGATTGCGGGGTGGACTTTTTTGGTGTAGCTAACTGGATACGCACTTTGAAATCCATTCCTTCTTACTGGGCTTCTATGCGGGATGCGCTTTATGCAGAAATGGGAAATCCAAATACCAAAGACTCTGTCATGTTGAAAAAAATATCGCCGTTATTTCATGCTGACCTGATCACCAAGCCTTTAATGGTATTGCAGGGCGTCAATGATCCGCGGGTCATGAAAGCCGAATCGGATGAAATTGTCCAGGCTGTAAAGGAAAATAACGTACCGGTAAAATATGTGGTTTTCCCCGATGAAGGCCATGGTTTCATAAAAAAAGACAATGAAATAAAAGCAGATAGTAGCGTGCTGGTCTTTTTGAATAAACATCTCAAAGGTGAATCACAATAGTTCAAAATAATAATATTTGTTGACTTAATGAACTTCCCATTGGCGGCGCATTAGGCTACCGGCCTGGGGGAGATGCTTCCCGCCATGGCCGCAGCACTCATGACGGGCGAGACATTTATTTTACGGTTATTTATTTTGCGTCTATCATGGTTCTGTTTTGACCAACGCATTTTTAGTTCCCACGATCTTAATTCCTCTGTTTTGTGAGTAGAAACAGTGCACCTGGAATGATTTAACCGAGAAATGCCTGTAATTGGCAACCTTCCTATTCAATATGTCCCAATTCTGATAAGCTTACGTGGATAGGATACGGACCCATTCCTGAATTGTCAGAGGGATTTATTATTTTATGGCGCCCAGGGATACAGGTACTGCCATGGCGGGGAGCGTAATTTCCTTTGAAAAACCAGGATAAAAGCAATAACTTACTCCCTTAAATTCACTGAAGAACCTTTACTACTATGCCTGCACTCAACACTCCGGTTGCTGCGAAGAACGCCGCAGACCCCAAAGCCACGTTCAAACGTTCCCTCGGGCTCTTTGACGGGATCATGCTGGTATCCGGGGTCATGATCGGATCGGGAATATTCCTCACCAGTGCTGAAATATCCAGGACCGTGGGCGGCGCGGGATGGATGATGCTGGTCTGGGTCATCGGCGGCTTCATGACCATCGTAGGGGCGTTGAGCTATGGCGAATTATCAGCGCTTTATCCCCGTGCCGGCGGACAATACGTATTTCTGCGGGAAGCGTATAATCCACTGATCGCTTTTTTGTATGGCTGGGCCTTTTTTATCGTCATTGAATGCGGCACCATAGCCGCCGTAGCGGTGGCGTTTGCCAAATACCTTGCCTACATATTTCCGGGTGTCGGAGAAAACAACCTGTTATTTTCCATCGGCGGGTTTCATGTATCCATCGCGCAGGTGGTCGCCATTGCGTTGATCGTACTGTTAAGTTTTATCAATACCAAGGGCATCAACAAAGGCCGGATTATCCAGGGTGTCTTTACAGTGGCGAAGATCCTGGCCCTCGGGCTGCTTATCATATTCGGTCTATGGGCCATCCGTTCCGGTGTTTTATCCGCAAATTGGGCGGATGCCTGGAAGGGCTTCCATTACGACTCAATCCGCACCGCCAGCAATGCGGTTACTTTTACCGGTGCGATCAGCACGCATGGAACGGAACTTATCGGTTTAATAGGTGTGGCCATGGTAGGCTCTCTTTTTTCCAGTGATGCCTGGAACAGTGTTACCCTGATCGCCTCTGAGGTAAAGAACCCGAAGAAAAACGTTGCCCTGAGTTTATTTTTTGGGACCCTGTTGGTGACGATCATATATATTCTGATCAACATCGTCTACGTGTCTGTACTCCCGATGCACGGCATCGCGTTCGCGGAAGCGGACCGGGTAGCGGCATCTGCATCCTATTTTATCTTTGGTGAAATAGGCGCGATCCTCATCGCCATCATGATAATGATTTCCACTTTTGGATGTAACAACGGACTGATATTGAGCGGGGCGAGGGTCTATTATACCATGGCGGAAGACAAGTTGTTTTTTCCAAAGACCGCCAAACTAAACAAGCATGGTGTACCTGGTTATGGTATCTGGATTCAATGCATCTGGGCATCGGCCCTTTGTCTTTCGGGTACCTACAGCGATCTGCTGAATTATATTATCTCGGTCGTATTGATCTTTTATATTCTGACCATCGCCGGCATATACATCTTAAGAAAAAAATATCCCGATGCGGAACGCACTTATAAAGCACCAGGCTACCCGGTACTTCCCGCCATTTATATTTTACTGGCGGCCCTGATCTGTATTTCACTGTTCATTTACCGTCCTTTATATACCTGGCCGGGTCTGGGACTGGTGATACTCGGAATACCCCTGTATTATATACTCGTAAGAAAAAATAAAAACGCATTAAGGGTAACGGATCAAAAACCATAACCCGGCATAAAAAACAGTCTCAAATGCAGTCTCATGAACATTCCTCCCTGTTTAAAGCCAGGTGATCTGATCGGTGTCACCTGCCCTGCCAGCCGCATGGAGCGGCAGGCGGCGGAATACGCCGCCGGCGTCCTGGCATCCTGGGGATTTCAGGTTAGGATTGGTGAAACCGTAGGGGGCCAGTTTCATAATTTCTCCGCGCCGGACAACCGCCGGTTACGAGAGTTACAGGGGATGTTGAATGACGATGCCATCAAAGCGATCCTCTTTGGCCGCGGTGGTTATGGCGTCATCCGTCTGCTGGACCAGCTTGATTTTTCCCATTTTAAGAAACATCCGAAGTGGCTGTGCGGTTACAGTGACATCACCGCCCTCCACATGCACATCTATAAATGTTTTGGGATCGCAACGATACATTCCCTGATGTGCAGCGGGATCACCGCCGATACACACGACGATCCATATGTGGACAGCCTCAGAAGGGTGCTGATGGGAGAAGATCCGCGTTATGAATTCCCCGCCCATTCCCTGAACAGGAACGGGGAATCTTCGGGAGAACTAATCGGTGGCAACTTGTCCCTGTTGGCGTGTCTTTCGGGTACCATATCCCAACCCGATACCGCCGGTAGGTTGCTGTTTATCGAAGATATAGGGGAGTACCGTTATGCTGTAGACCGCATGATGTTCAACCTGAAAAGATCCGGTTGGCTGAATAATTTGCAGGGTCTGTTGGTAGGTGGTTTTACCGGGAGCAGGGAGACGGACGAACCCTTTGGGCAAACCGAATATGAAATTATCTACGATAAGGTAAAAGAATATGATTACCCCGTAGCATTCGGTTTTCCCGCCGGACATCAAAAGGAAAATTATACCCTTAAAATGGGGACACCCTGCACCATGAAGATCAGTGATGAAAAAGGTGTGGTATGCTGGTAATCTCCCGCCAGACGATTTTAAAGTAGGGGCAGAAGGTTTACTTTTACCTTTTAAAACAGCAAACCGTTCATGGCCAAAAGTTCCTTTCCTGTATATCAGCGCTCCCCGACGATCATCCCCCCTTACCTGCAGTCCGGTGACACCATCGGCATCACCTGCCCTGCGGGATACTTTTGCCTGGAGGACGTCCAGCCTGCCGTTCAGGCGTTGGAACTTTGGGGATACCGGGTTAAACTGGGCAAAACCATTGATGGCCAGTATTACACCTATTCAGGGACGGATGAGGAGCGGACCGCTGATTTCCAGGACATGCTGGATGACCCGGAGATAAAGGCGATCCTGTTCGGCCGCGGGGGTTACGGATGCATCCGTATCATTGACCGGATCAATTTCAATCCTTTTTACCTGCGTCCTAAATGGCTTTGCGGCTACAGCGATATCACGGTAGTCCATTCTTATGTACAAACGCAAATGCACATCCCCACGCTGCATTGCGAGATGTGTATAGATCTGAAATATGGCACCACCGACCGTTCAGCTGAAACCATCCGCCAGGCCTTTCGGGGAGATCCGTTAACTTACAATGTTGACCCGAACCCGCTCAACCGGGAAGGAGCTGCGGAAGGCATGCTGGTAGGCGGGAACCTGTCCCTGCTGGCTGCCATGATAGGATCCAACGGCGATCTGGATACGGAGGGCAAGATCCTTTTCATTGAAGATGTACACGAGTACCTGTATCAAATTGACAGCATGCTCTGGACACTCAAGCGGGCCGGAAAACTGGCCTTCCTGGCGGGTCTCGTGGTCGGCGGCTTTACACGGATACAAAAGGATCCCGGGGATCTGCCCTTTGGCCAGACCGCTTATGAAATTGTCATGGACAAAGTAAAGGAATATGATTTTCCGGTATGTTTCGGGTTTCCGGCCGGTCATGAATTTGATAATTTTGCGCTGAGGCTGGGGATGATACATCATTTATCCGTTGGCGTGAATGGCTGCATATTGGATGCGCCATGAGCCAGTGAAGATGATTTTTTTGGCACAAATGGTTTGTCATTCATCCCCTAACTGCTTACCTTTATTGCTGTTAAGGAAAACAACGATTAATTAATCTGATTATTTATAACATGAATCGCAAACTTCGTATGGGCATGGTGGGCGGCGGGCCCGGCGCCTTTATCGGTGCGGTGCACCGCCTGGCTGCCGGAATGGACGGACAGATAGAATTGGTGTGCGGGGCCTTCAGCAGCCATCCCGACAAATCCAGAAAGGCGGGAGAGGATCTTTTTCTGGATCCCGCCAGGGTCTATGGCTCCTACCAGGAGATGATGGAAACCGAAAAGAGTCTGCCCGATGGAGAGCGAATGGATTTTGTCAGCATCGTCACGCCTAACCACCTGCATTTCGAGCCGGCGAAGCTGGCACTTGAAAATGGTTTTCATGTGGTAGTGGATAAACCCATGACGCTTTCGCTCAAGGAAGCTGAAGACCTAAAGGAGATCGTGGATAAAAGCGGGTTGATCCTTTGTTTGACCCATACTTATACCGGTTATCCCATGGTAAAAGAGGCCCGCCAGATCGTGGCGGGCGGTCGATTGGGGAAGATTACCAAGATCTATGTGGAGTATCCGCAGGGCTGGCTCAGCCAGCCACTGGAAAAAGAGGGCAACAAACAAGCCGCCTGGCGGACCGATCCCAAGCGCAGCGGCATCGCCGGTGCCATGGGTGACATCGGTACCCATGCGGCCAACCTTGCCGAATATGTCAGTGGCTTGAAAATAACCCGGCTGTGTGCTGACATCAATACCATTGTTCCGGGAAGGGCCCTGGATGACGATGGCGCCGTGTTGCTGGAATTCGAAAAGGAGGCTAGCGGCGTCCTCATAGCGACACAGGTGGCAACAGGAGAGGAAAACTGCATTAAGGTCAGGGTGTATGGTGAAAAAGGCGGCCTGGAATGGAAACAGGACGAGGCCAATACCCTTTTGTTAAAATTCGCCGATAAGCCAACTGAGGTGCTCCGTACCGGCGGACCCGGCACCTCCGCTATCGCCGCAGCAAATACCCGGACACCGCCCGGACATCCGGAAGGTTACCTGGAGGCCTTTGCCAACCTGTACCATAATTTTGCACGCTGTGTCCGTGCCCGTATGAACGGTACGGAACCAAAGTCCGAATGGCTTGATTTTCCCGATGCGGAAGACGGGGTGCGCGGTATGTTGTTTATTGAAAAGGTAATTGCCTCCGGTAAGAGCGATCAGAAGTGGACGGCAATGTGAACCGGGGCGTGCGCTATCCTATACCATTAGTATTAAATTAAAAAATTGTTCAATGAAGACAATTAAAGGACCCGCGATCTTTCTCGCGCAATTCATGGGTGATGAAGCGCCCTTTAACAACCTCAAAAACATTTGCGGGTGGGCCGCCTCCCTGGGATACAAAGGCGTGCAGATCCCCACATGGGATAGCCGCTGCATAGACCTGAAAAAAGCGGCGGAAAGCAAGACCTACGCCGAGGAAGTCCAGGGGACCGTTCGCGAGGCAGGGCTGGAGATCACCGAGTTGAGTACCCACCTGCAGGGACAATTGATTGCTGTTCATCCCGCTTATAATGAACTGTTTGACGGCTTTGCCCCCAAGGAATATCATGGCAATGCCGAGGCCCGAACCCAATGGGCGATAGACCAGTTGAACTATGCCGCTAAAGCCAGCCAGCGCCTGGGATTGACGGCGCATGCCACTTTCAGCGGGGCGCTGTTATGGCAGACGGTATATCCCTGGCCGCAACGCCCGGCCGGCCTGGTGGATACCGGTTTCAAGGAATTGGCGAAACGCTGGCTGCCGATCCTGAATGCCTTTGATGAATGTGGTGTGGATCTTTGTTATGAGATCCATCCGGGCGAGGACCTCCATGACGGCGTATCCTATGAGCAGTTTCTCAAAGCGGCGGACAATCATCCCCGGGCGTGCCTGCTGTATGATCCCAGCCATTTTGTATTGCAATGCCTGAACTACCTGGAATATATCGATATCTACCATGAGAAGATAAAAGCCTTCCATGTCAAGGACGCCGAATTCAACCCGACGGGCCGCAGCGGTGTATATGGCGGTTATCAGGCCTGGATCGACCGGCCGGGGCGTTTTCGTTCGCTGGGGGACGGGCAGGTGAATTTTGGAGGCATCTTCAGCAAATTAGCGCAATATGATTTTGACAGTTGGGCCGTGCTGGAATGGGAATGCTGCCTCAAGAATCCGGAGGACGGCGCCAGGGAAGGAGCCGCGTTCATCAAAAACCATATCATCCGCGTAACGGATAAAGCCTTTGATGATTTCGCCGGCGGCGCGCCGGACGAGGCTCTCAACAAAAAAGTGTTGGGAATTGGATGAACGGGATGGAATTGTGAAGGGTTATCTCTATTTTTACCCAACGGTTTCAGGGGAAGATTTCTCCACCGTGCCCCTTTGATTGATATCACAATTCTGCTGGGTCTGTCCCGCGAACGTTTTAGTGACGAGAAAAAACTAAATCGATTAAGCAACCTTTATTAATTTTACCGGATGAATCAATCTATGTTTAGCAAGGCAGGATTACTGGCTTGTATCCTGTTTTTGGGGGCCCTGAGTGCCTGCAAAACCCAGCAGCTCAACACACTTTCACATCGTGAGAAGCGTAGTGGATGGCAGTTGCTTTTCAATGGCAAAAATCTCGATGGATGGCATGGCTATCTCATGGATAAACCCGGTACCATGTGGAAGGTGCGGGACAGTGCCATCATGTTGGACCACACAGATGGTGGGACCGGCGGCGATCTGGTAACGAACGGCGAATATGAAAATTTTGATCTGCAGCTTGACTGGAAGATATCCGTTACCGGTAACAGCGGCATCATCTTCGATGTGCATGAAGACCCCAAATACAGGGAAACCTATCTTACCGGTCCGGAGATGCAGGTATTGGATAACGTGAAAGCCTCGGATAACAAAAAGAAGGATCACCTCGCCGGTTCACTTTACGACCTGATCCCCTGCGATCCTTCCACGGTACATCCGACGGGGCAATGGAACCATGTCAGGGTCCTGCTGGACAAAGGACATCTTACCTTCTGGATGAATGGCAAGAAGGTGGTGGAGACCCAGATGTGGGATGCCGCATGGGACAAACTGGTAGCCGGCAGCAAATTTCACAGATGGAAGGAATTCGCTACTTACCACAAAGGCCATATCGCCCTGCAAAATCACGGTCACGACGTGTGGTACCGCAACATCCGGATCAGGGCCTTATAAGAAAGGCCTCCGTTACATTTCCACGACGATCACCGACTGGGCAGCGCCCAGTTTTTGTAAAGCTTCCTGTATGGCCTGTACCATGGGATCCGGTCCGCAGATGTAAAAATGCTGGCTGAAGTCGCTGATCTTTTCGGCGAGGTATGCCTGATCAATAAGCCGGTTGTCATATTCCGTGGTTTTTTCCTGGGTGAGCGTGTTGATAAACTGGCCCCCCAGCATTTTTGTAAACTCATCTTTCAGGATGATGTCTGCTGATGTCTTATTGGAAAAAATCAGTTTGTTGCCGCCTATTTTATGATCCTTATATAACTGCCTGAATATGGCGATAAAGGGCGTCACACCCGCGCCGCCGGCAATAAAAGTGCCCTCGCCATTGTATTGAATGGCGCCCCATACGTCATGCAGGATTAATGAGTCCCCCGCCTGCAACTGTCCCAGCTGATGCGTTACGCCATCATGGTCATCGTATATCTTAATGGTGAATTCCAGGTGATCCCAGTCATTGAGCGCGGTAAAAGTGAAAGGCCTGCGTTCCTGCTCCCATCTTTCACGGTTGATGGCCACTTCGGTGGCCTGACCCGGAATAAAGGAATAACCTTCCGGCTTCTCCACTTTGAAACGCCTTACGTTATGGGTTACTTTTTCGGTAGCAAGGATTTTTACGATGTGTTTTTCTTCTTCCATTGTCTTTTTGTTTTTTGGGAAAGTTAACATTATTTTCTGACATCCTCTTTATCAATAACCCTGACGCCTGATGGCGTGACGATCGCCGCCAACCGCCGGCATAAAGTTCCGCGGCTGATGTGCTCCTGCGCGATCCACTGGCCAAAATGGGACCTGGCACCCGGACATGGTTCCCCCAGATGTATTACCTTTGCGCCTGGTTAATTGCGTTATAAAAAGCCAAATGTGAGCGAACAAAAGATTTCCATGACCCCTGATGGCCTGGTCGTGCCGGACCAGCCGGTCATCCCTTTTATCGAAGGGGACGGCATAGGCCCGGATGTATGGCGTGCGGCCAGGCGTGTAATAGATGCCGCAGTAGACAAAGCATATGCGGGTAAACGCGCGATCCGCTGGAAGGAAGCCCTGGCCGGCGAAAAGGCTTTCACCCAAACAGGAGAGTGGCTTCCCACCGGGACGGTGGAAGCATTCAGGGAATACCTGGTGGCCATCAAAGGCCCGCTTACCACACCCATCGGCGGAGGTATCCGTTCGCTGAACGTAGCCCTTCGTCAGGAACTGGATCTCTACGCCTGTGTCAGGCCGGTGCGCTGGTATCATGGCGCGCCTTCTCCTTTGAAACATCCTGAACGGGTAAACATGGTGATCTTCAGGGAGAACACCGAAGATATATACGCCGGTATTGAATACATGTATAATACACCGGAGGCCAAAAAACTACTGGGATTTTTGACCGGGGAGCTGAAGGTGGAAAACATCAGGTTTCCCGAAACATCTTCTTTTGGCATTAAGCCGGTATCCCTGGAAGGCTCCGAGAGGCTTATCCGCGCTGCCATCGGCTATGCGGTAGACCATCATTTGCCTTCGGTCACCCTGGTGCATAAAGGTAACATCATGAAGTATACCGAGGGGGCATTCCGCACCTGGGGTTATGAACTGGCGACTCGGGAATTCAGAGAGCAGGTATATACCTGGATGCAATGGGAGGCTACGAAGAAGGCCTCCGGCGAGGAAGCAGCCAACAAAGAACTGAAAGTGGCCAGGGCGCATAATAAGATTATCATCACGGACGCCATCGCCGACAACTTTTTACAACAGATCCTGCTTGCGCCGCAGGAATACTCCGTAATTGCCACCCTGAACCTGAATGGTGATTATATCTCCGACGCGCTG
>DASULB010000296.1:0-16620 GCA_036278455.1 Chitinophagaceae bacterium
GTACGCAACATTTCCTTCAGCAATATTCAGGCAACGGTGGTGAAACCTATTCCACTGCCCGGATCGGAGTGGCCCAGTAAATATAACCCGGGAGAAATATTTTCATGCGTGACACTGAATGCTTTTGACAATAATTACCTGGAAAACATTTCCTTTAATCATGTGCACATCACCTTCCCGGGTGGTGGCACGGCTGAACAGGGAGCGGTAAGGGATGTCCCGAAGATTGCGGGTGAATACTATCAGATGGGCATCCCCCCTTCCTATGCGCTGTACGCGCGTAATGTGCGTGGTTTAACCCTTCAGGATGTCAGATTTGAAATGGCGAAGCCAGATCTCAGGCCTGCAGTAATATTAGATCATGTAGAAGACGCAGCAATCAACGGATGCAGCGCTGACGGACAAAAAGAAGCTGAGTCCTTATTACGTTTTATTGACAGCACCGATGTACTTTTAAGCGCCACACGGCTGTTGACGCCTGCATCGGTGTTCCTGTCTGTAGAAGGCAGCGCCAACAGTAATATTAAAATAGACGGAGGCGACTTCTCCAAAGCGGGTACTCCGGTAGCCTTTAGCAGAGGTGCCGATAAACAATCGGTAAAGCTGCGGGAATAAAGAAAGAAATATCCTTTTGAATATTTTTGATAAACATTCCTATTTTACTATTCACCAAACCTTTTTCAAGTATGAAGAATTTTATTATTTTCAGTTTATTGTTTGCTATGGGTTGTTCTACGGGGCCTCACCAGAAAAGCCAAATGATTACAAGTCCGGATGGCAATGTTCAATTTATCTTATCTGACACAACAGGTAAACTGACCTATAGCGTTGTTTTCAATAAAAATAAGGTCATTGAAAATTCGCCGCTTGTCATTTCAGTGGACAGCGTTGATATTACCAGGGGGGCAACGATAGAAAAAACCAAAAGTTACCAGGTCAATGAAACCTATCCCTGGTATGGCGCTCACGCCACAGCGGTAAATCATTGCAACGGCGTGAAGGTCAGCCTGGCCGCAGGCAAAACCGGACTCCATTATACGTTGGATGTCCGGGCCTATAACAATGGCGTTGCCTTCCGGTGGATGATCCCGGGCGATTCCACCTCGCACCGGGTTCCCGATGAAGCAACCGGGTTTACACTGCCAGCCAGTAGCACTGCTTGGTACCACAATTTGCGCATGCATTACGAGGGAATCTACGATAAAAAAGGCCTGGATACCGTGCAGGCGGGTGAGTGGGCGGCTCCGCCGGTCACTTCCAAACTACCGGCGGGTGCAGGATATGTATCCATTACAGAAGCCGACCTGGTCGATTATAGCGGTATGGCACTGCAGACAAATGGTAAACATGGGTTTATACTACGCCTTGCACAACACCAGCCTGTTTCTTATCCTTATGAATTACGGTACAGCAAAGCGGATGTGGAAAGATCTTTGCAGCCGGCTGTTATTACAGGCACCATTGTTACGCCCTGGCGTGTCGTGATCGTGGGCGCAGACCTGAATTCTCTGGTGAATAATGATATCGTTCATAACCTTTGTCCGCCGCCGGATAAAAGCCTGTTTCCCGAGGGAATTAAAACCAGTTGGATAAAACCGGGCCGTGCCGTATGGAAATACCTCGATGATGGCGGTCCAAGCACGCCTGAAAACATGAAAAGATTTTCAAAGCTGGCGGGTAAATTAGGATTTCAATATAATATCCTGGAGGGTTTCTGGGCAAAGTGGAGCGACGATACGATGAAGGACCTGATCAATTATTCCAACCGGCAGGGCGTGGGTATCTGGGTATGGAAACATTCCAAGGAATTGCGTGACCCCGAAAAGCGACAGGCCTTTTTCCAACATTGCCATGATCTGGGTGTTACAGGGGTAAAAATTGATTTCTTCGACAGCGAGGCAAGGAGCGTCGTTGATTTATATCAGTCGATATTAAAGGAAACGGCTGCCGAGCATTTGTTAGTCGACTTTCATGGGGCTGACAAGCCGACAGGGCTGGCACGCACATGGCCCAATGAATTGAACCGGGAAGCGGTGAAAGGGATGGAATCCAGGAGCCTGAAAGACCGTGCAACCCATACAACGATCCTCCCTTTCGCCCGTTACCTTGCAGGACATGCGGATTATACGCCGGTAATCTTTAATGAACGAAGGGCCAATACAACCTGGGCCAACCAGGTAGCCAGCGCGGTGATCATAGACGGCGCATTACTCACTTATGCTGCCAGTCCCGAACATATCTTGTCTAACCCCTGTGCAGAGATGATTGAAAGTATTCCGGCTGTTTGGGATGAAACCATTGTACTGCCGCCATCGGAAATCGGGGAGCTGGCGGTTTTTGCCAGGCGCAAGGGGAAAACCTGGTTTCTCGCTGTATTGAATGGTACAAAAACAAAGCATGTCAGTATCCCGCTCTCCTTTTTAGGCACAACAGCTTACAAGGCAACCCTTATCCGGGATGACAAGAGTAACAGCGCAGCTGTAAAAATTGAGCACAAAACATTAAAACGACAAGATAAAATTGAACTGGATTTAGGAGAGGGAGGCGGATTCATTGGCAGGTTTTCAGTGGAATAAAGCACTCAAATCTGTGGAATAGACGGGCATCCAAGAGAAATAACGTGTGCTAAGAAATGATTCACCTCAAAGAATCCTGGTATCATGCTAAAAGAGTCGCATTAAAAATATTGCCAAAACAGGCAATGCAAAACTGGTTCGATAATTTATAAAACAGGGTAAAAAATGATGCAAACAAAATTCAAGGTAAAAGAAATATTAAAACTTGGCCTTGCGGCCACACTGCTATTTTCTTCCTCAAATCTATTTGCCCAAACGGCGGATCATATTAAGGAGGTCACCGATAAGGTAGCGGATCTGGTTATCCAAAATACCGATTACGGATTTGTCAATAAAAAAACGGGGGAACAATATAAAAGTACCCGTGGAATACCCGATACCGCTGATGTTAAATCATTAAGTCATTATACCACCTGGTATTATCCTTATGGCGTGCTCGCTACCGGGATGGTACGGGCAGGACAGATTTTTCACGAGAAAAAGTTTATCAACTATGCAGCACGTAACTACACGTTCATTTTCAACAACCTGGCATATTTTAAAAAGAAATATGAAAAAGGGGAACACAAAGTGGAGTTCCGGGCGCTCTTTCGCTTGAAATACCTGGATGATTGTGGCGCGATGGGAGCGGGGCTTGCGGATGTTTATATGGCGGGCGAGGGCAAGGCAGATAAACCTAAATTCAGGGATTACATCAACCGGGCAGGGGAGCATATTTTACAGGGCGGGGAAGCAACGCTGAGTGACGGCACCTTCTGCAGGCCGCGGCCAAGAAAAATGACTATCTGGGGGGATGATTTGTATATGGGTGTATCCTTACTGGCGCGTATGGGAAAGATTACCGGTGATCACCGGTATTTTGATGATGGTATCAAGCAGGTAACAAATTTTAATAAATATCTTTATGATCAGCGGACAGGGTTATTTTTTCATTGCTGGTACAGTGATGTGAACATGAATGGAACGGCTCATTGGGGACGTGCCAACGGATGGATCATGTTTGCCCAGGTCGCTTTGCTGAACAATCTTCCTGAGAATTACCCGGGGCGACAAAAACTGATCCACTTATTGTTACGGCAAATCGTGGGGGTTTCCCGCTACCAGGATTCTTCCGGTTTATGGCATCAGTTATTGGATAAGCCTGCATCCTTCCTGGAAACTTCCTGCAGCGCCATGTTTGTATACTCCATTGCAAAGGCTGTTAACGAGGGATGGATTCCAAAAACATATTTAGACGTTGCCAAAAAGGGATGGCAGGGATTAGAGACAAAAATTAATGCAAAGGGAGAAGTAGAGAATGTTTGCATCGGCACAAATATTCATGATGACATCGCTTATTATTACACCCGTCCCCACCCGACAGAAGACCCGCACGTCCTTGGGCCTGTATTGCTGGCAGGTGCCGAATTATACAAGGCCGTCACTGCAGAAAAGTAATCCATTAAGACATGAATGGTTTATACCAACATATAAAGGTTCATTTCACGTCGGTATCCCAGCGGATACTTTTACTGGTTGTCGTCATCACTTCTTTTAGTTGCAACGGGCCCGGATCCAAAACAAATTCAACCGCCCGGCAGGAAGGCGCGCCATCTGCTAAAAATAACAGCCATCATAAAGAAACAACGTCTCTGCCTAGGAATGAATGGGGAGCTGCATTGGTCAAGGTTTCAGATTCCGGCGGGCTATGGACACTGGCGGGGGAAAACCGGAGGGTGAGGTTCGATGCATCGGATCTTTCAGTAGATGTGAAGGCCGGCGCTGCCGACTGGGACAGAAAACCTTCACAGTCCGATGATATCATCGTAAGGAAAAAGGGTAAGGAGAAAAAGTACCCGCTCAGCCTGGCAGATGCAGGATACAAAAAGGTGGAATATTATGATGCGGGATATAAAGCAGGGATTAAAATCACATTGAGTGATTGGAAAGATTTTGATCTGACCCTGTACCTGACCATTTGCCTTGAAGCCGGTACGGAAGACCTGATCTTTACCGTGGCGGCGAAAGAAGACCAGACCTTGGTACAGCAACTTGACTGGCCAACGGCGCTGGAAGCGAGGGGTGTTGATTATACAGTGCTTCCAAACTTCTGGGGAATTCTTTTGCCCGCGAATTGGCCTAAACCCTTTAACCCGATCAGGCCATTGGGCAAAAACGGAACCATTCCCAAAACAGATCATAGTGAACTCCAAAGTAATGTGATCGAAGACTGGAGCATGTCCTGGTGGGGGTCGGAAAAAGGAAAATCCGCCATGATGGTCATTGTAGAGACACCCGATGACGCGGCTTATCAATTCAGCCATCCCGCGGGAGGGCCTACCGTGATCGGACCGCGCTGGCAGGAATCATTAGGGAAAGTGGCCTACCAGCGAAAACTAAGGATGTGTTTCTTCCCTGAGGGTAATTATGTAGACATGGCAAAGCGTTACCGGCGTTATGTAAAAAACACCGGACTGTTTGTTTCCTTAAAAGAAAAGATTGCAACAAGCCCTGTGGTAAAAAAATTAATAGGCGTTCCTATGATGAGAACCAGTATTTTGGTTGATTATAAGAAAGGAGGTTACCGGTGGAAACACGACATCTTAACCCGTCATCAGTTGGTTTCTTTTAAAAGGAGGGAAGAAGCGTTAAAAAAAATAAAGGCGGACGGATTAGAGCATCTGACGGTGATACTTACCGGCTGGGGGCACTACGGATATGATCGCCAGCACCCTGATGTGATCCCGCCGGCGCCGGAAGCAGGTGGATGGCGTGGACTGAAACAGTTGGTTAATACCTGTAAGGCTATGGGGTATCTGGTAGGCTTTCACGACCAGTACAGGGATTATTATACAGATGCGCCTTCCTATGATCCGCAGTTTGCCATTCACGAAGCATTCGCGGACGGCAAACCACATGCCTTTCCCGGAACCCGCTTCGGCGATTTTAAAGAAGGTAAGATCCCGATGATGAATCATTGGGATGGAGGAAAGCAAAGCTATCTAAGCGGCCCATTTATGCCGGGCCATTTTAAACAAAATTATCGGTGGCTGATTGACCATGGCATCCGTGTGCAAGGCAGTTACCTGGATGTATTCGGTTATGTGCCTCCCGACGAGGATTTCAATCCTGAGCACCCGGTTACCCGCACCGATGATATGACCGACAGGATACGATGTTATCAGTGGGCGAGAAATAACCTGGGTTTTGTAGGTACGGAAGCCGGATGTGACTGGACCATTCCCTATACTGATTTTTCATCACCGGAGCATTCAAAAGCAGGTGTTGCCGTATCGCTGATGTCCCTGGTATACCATGATGCCATTCTGACGCCCTACAAGCCAAATGATCTCAGAGGTTTTCTTTATGGCGGGATACCCGAAATTCGTATGTCGGATTTACAGGATAAAAAGACACTACATCATATCAAACAGATGTGTAAGCTGAACAAACGTGTGGCTTTACTGGAAATGACAAATGACCAGTTCCTGGACAGTCAACACCGGATCGAGCGTACAACCTATTCGGATGGGACCACCGTCACTGTCAATTGGGATAAAAATAACGTTAAAATCACCCCGGCATTAAAATAATGGAACGATATGATAACCTGATGATGTGGTTAGTTGCTTTTTAATATGAGTCTTCTTTTATTTTTCAGGAACACATTATGGTCAACAAACAGCAACTAAATAAATAATCCGGCGTTCATGAGAAGATGATCGCTGATGGAAAGCCTGATGCCCCTCATCGCCGGTCAACATATTTTAGCTTGGCAGCAGCCATTTTTTTGATACCTTTAGGAGTGTTAGGCGGGCAGTGATTTCCTCGCGAAAATACTTGTATGGTTGACCTTAAATTACTGTGAAACTCAATTATATAACTAAATAGTCTAAAGTCATGGCGACATTCAACCTGACGATCAACAAAAAAAAACATACCGTAGATGTAGATCCGCAAATGCCATTGTTGTGGGTCATCCGTGATTTTGTGGGACTTACGGGGACCAAGTTCGGATGTGGAATTGCCGAATGCGGCGCCTGTACCGTTCATTTGGGGGACACCGCTGTCCGGTCGTGTATGCTTCCGGTAAAAAGTGTAGGGAATAAAGAGATCACCACGATCGAGGGCCTATCCGAAAAAGGCGACCACCCGCTTCAGTTGGCCTGGAAAAAAATGGATGTGCCCCAATGCGGCTACTGCCAGGCAGGCCAGATCATGGCGGCCGCAGCGCTGCTCGCACGGAAATCCAAACCAACGGATGAGGATATAAACAACACCATGACAAACATTTGCCGGTGCTGTACCTATACCCGGATCAGAAAGGCAATCAAGTTAGCATCTGAGGCGGCATCCGGGTAAGCTTTGAAAACGACCCGCAGGATCCTTATTTTATCATTGTAATATCCAATCGTCATGGAAGCTAAAGCGGCTAACACATTAAAAAGAAGAGATTTTATCAAAATCAGCACACTGGCAGGCGGAGGACTTGTACTGGGCTTTAATTGGCTGTCCTCCTGTGCACCGGACACAAAGGGTGGAAATCTCGTTGAGGTGAATGCTTATATAAAAATAGACACCAACGGCCAGATTACCCTGATGGCGCCAAACCCCGAAGACGGCCAGGGGGTTAAAACTTCCCTGCCCATGATGGTGGCCGAGGAACTGGATGTGGACTGGAACCAGGTTCACATCGAACAGGCTGGCCTCGACGCAAAAAAATACCACCGGCAGGTGGCGGGAGGAAGCGGTTCAGTGAAAGCCAGCTGGGAACCTTTTCGCAAAGCCGGCGCTACAGCCAGGCAGATGTTAATTGCCGCAGCGGCAGCCAAATGGAAAGTATCTCCGGAGTCATGTTATACGGCCAGTGGCACTGTACTTTTAAAGAACAGTAAAAAGAAATTCAGTTATGGAGACCTGGTCGGGCAGGCAGCCAAAATGCCGGTACCCAAGCAGGTGACGCTCCGGGAGACGGGCGCATTTAAGCTTATTGGCAAACGCATTCCGAATGTGGATAACCAGGCCATCGTGACCGGCGCCTGCAAATATGGCATAGATACCAAACGGGAAGGTATGTTGTATGCTGCCATGGTCCGTCCTCCGGCTTTTGGCCAAACGCTGAAATCCTTTGATGACAGCGAAGCAAAAAAATTACCGGGTGTTGAAAAGGTTATTCGTATCGGCGATAAGGTTGCCGTGTTTGGCCGTTCGACGTGGGAGGTGATACAGGGAACAAAAAAGATCAACGTTACTTGGCAGGATGATGGCACCCTTGAGAGCACCGCCGACTATCAGAAAAATTTTAAACACTTATTGAAAAAAGGATCGGACGACAAGCCAAAACGCGAAGACGGGAATATTGAAAAAGCCTTTTCCCAGCCAGGCATCCGGACCTTTGAGGCGATCTACGAAGCGCCCTTTCTGGCACATAACTGCATGGAGCCCATGAATTTCTTCGCGCATGTAAAAGCTGACGGAGCGGAACTTTATGGCCCGACACAGAACCCCAAAAGCATCTGTGGTAAAACTGCAAAGCTACTGGGCCTGCCCGAAGAAAAAGTGACCGTGATGATGACAAGACTGGGGGGCGGGTTTGGCCGCCGTCTGACCTTTGATTTTGTGGAAGAAGCAGTACTTGCTTCAAAAGCTTCCGGCAGACCGGTAAATCTGATATGGTCGCGGGAAGATGATATGGGAGGGGGGTATTATCGTCCGATGTGTACTTACCAGTACAGGGCGGCCGTGGATGCCGGTAACCATCTGATTGGCTGGCATGACAATTCCATTGGGGTCACCGGAAATCCGTCCAGAGAGAATAATTTTCCCGCGGGTGCCGTACCAAACCTGCGGGTAGACGCACAGAATTACAAGTCCCCTGTGCCCACTGCACCCTGGCGGGGGCCTATCCATAATTTTGTTGCTTTCGCGGAGCAGACCTTTATCGATGAGATCGCTCACGGTATAGGGAAGGACCCCATTGCGTTCAGACTGGAAATCCTGGATCTGGCCAAACAAAAACCGGTGGGCAAGGTGGATTATAATCCCGACCGGTACGCCGCGGTCATTAAGAAAGCGGCTGAAATGGCGGATTGGGGGAATCCCAGGGAGGGCATCTACCAGGGCATCGGTTCTTATTATTGTTTTGATACCTATATGGCGCAGATCGCCGAGGTGGTCAAACAGACCGATGGTACACTCAGGATAAAAAAGGTCTACTGCGCCGTTGATTGCGGGATCCTGATTAACGAAAGCGGTGCTGAAAATGAGGTGCAAGGCGGAATCCTCGATGGCATAGGGAATGCACTGTACGCGGAAATCACCCTGACAAAAGGCAAACCGGACCAGGTGAATTTTAATCACTACCGGATGATCAAGATGAAGGACGCCCCCGATATAGAAGTCCAGTTCATCAAAAGCAATGAGCATCCCACCGGGCTGGGCGAACCCCCGCTGCCACCGGCGGGGCCGGCAGTGGCCAATGCGGTGTTTGCGGCCACGGGGATCCGCCTGAGATCACAGCCCTTTACCAAAAGCGGTTTGTTCACCTGAGAAAACGGTATGAAACTGGTTAAAACGAAGTGCACGTGATGAATTTACCCATATACCTGGATTATAATGCGACAACGCCATGCGACCCCCGGGTGGTAGCGGACATGCTGCCTTATTTTACAGAACATTGCGGAAATGCGGCCAGTAAAGACCACAGCTTTGGATGGATGGCCGGCGATGCGGTTGAATCAGCCCGGGAAGAGGTGGCACAGCTGGTGGGTGCTTCCTCCCGGAACATTATCTTTACCTCCGGTGCAACGGAGGCTGTAAATACGGCGCTAAAAGGCATCGCCACTGCCAATGTCAGGAAAGGGAACCACATCATTACTGCTAAAACGGAACATCGTTCGGTACTGGACAGTTGCGCTTATCTGGAAGAAAACGGATGCAGGGTTACTTATCTGGACGTAGGGAATGACGGGATTGTTTCGGTTGAATCCGTAGAAAATGCCCTCACACCTGACACGTTTTGCATCGCCCTGATGTATGCCAACAACGAAACGGGGGTGATTAATCCCATACAAGAAATAGGCGCTTTTGCAAAGGAACACGGCATCTGCTTTTTCTGTGATGCGACCCAGGCGGCAGGGAAGATCGCCGTGGATGTGAATCGTGACAATATGGATGTGGTGGCTTTTTCTGCACATAAAATGTATGGGCCTAAGGGTATAGGTGCCTTATACATCCGCGAGGGCGCTCCCGGAATAAATATTTCACCTCTTATACACGGCGGTGGCCATGAAAGAGGCCTCCGCAGCGGAACGTTAAATGTGCCCGGAATCGTCGGCTTTGGCAAGGCCGCATCCTTGTGCAGACAGGAAATGTTGCGGGACAGCACCCGTTTACAACCGTTAAGAGACCTGATGGAAGAAAAATTCCTGAACGAAATACCCGGTGCCCTGGTGAATGGCAGAAAAGATCGCTTGCCCCATGTCCTAAATATTTCATTTCCGGATACCGACAATGAGCAGCTTCTTTTATCGCTCTCAAAATACCTTGCCATGAGCCGTGGCAGTGCATGTTCTTCCAATACCCAAAAACCTTCTCATGTACTGAAGGCTATGGGTTTAACTGATGAACAGGCAGGTCATGCTATCCGGATCAGCCTGGGCAGGTTTAATACAGCCGAAGAAGTGCTGTTTGCCACCGATGTGATAAAAAAAGCGGTCCAAAAGAAGCGGACTGCTTTTGCGGAGTAAATATACCGGCAATGTAATGAGACCATGAAAGAGATCAAACAAATCATTGAGGCTTTTGAACAGGCGCGGATGGGGGGCTGGAAAACGGCCCTGGCTACCGTCGTCCATGTAGAGGGTTCCTCTTACCGGGCACCGGGCGCCCGCATGCTGATCAGAGAGGATGGTTTGCTTACCAGCGCCATCAGCGGAGGTTGCCTGGAAGGCGACGCGCTTCGTAAGGCGTTGATGGTGATCATGCAGGGCCGGCCCTTACTGGTTACTTATAATACAACCGACGGGGCTGATGAGGCGATCGGCATTCACCTTGGATGCAATGGCGTGATTCGCGTTTTGATTGAGCCCATTGATCCGGAAACATCCATACACCCCATAATACTCTTAAAAAAAGCAGTGGAGCAAAAGGAGGAAGTGGTACTCGTCACCCTGTTTTCCCTGGAAAACTACCGGGATACCCGTCAGGGAACCCGGCTGTTGGTAAAAAAAGGGGATGTCCTTAATGAGACTGCCTTCCACCTGACCTGTAAAAGTGACCACCAGCGCCTTTCGTGCTTTGAAAGCCGGATGCTGAAGGACATTAAAAAAGTTTTTGAAGTGGCGCAATCCCTGTTCATCACCTATCAAGGGGCGGACCAGCAGGGAACTGCAAAAGAGATGTCCGCCACCGATTACCAGTCTGATCCCATGTCTGATCCCATCACGGCATTTCTTGAATATGTAAAACCCGCGATATCCCTTGTCATCGCAGGTGCAGGCAACGATGTCATTCCGGTGGTGCAAATGGCCGGTTGGATGGGTTGGGAAACCACCCTGATTGACGGAAGACCCAACTATGCCCATGCCGGGCGCTTTAGTGGTTGCCAGATCATCGTTGCAGCGCCGGAAAGCGCTTACCTTGATGAGGTGGTTGGTTCCAGGTCAGCTTGTCTTTTGATGTCACACAACTATGATTATGACAAAGCCATGCTGCGCAGACTATCGGAATATCCGGTAACCTACATAGGGATGCTGGGACCAAGGAAAAAATTCGAGCGGATCATGCGTGAATTAAAAGCGGAAGGCGTAAGTTTTTCAGATGAACAATTGTCAGGTTTATATGGTCCGGTCGGATTGGATATCGGCGCCGAAACAGCAGAAGAGATCGCCTGTTCGGTGATCGCGGAAATAAACATGGCGTTTTCCACAGGTACGGGAAAGCCGCTCAGCACACTTCCGGGCAGGATACATCACAGGGATACGGATATCTTAAATACCGTTCAGGGCATCAGTAAATGACGATGAAAGACAACACAAAAACAGCCACCTGCGGCATGCTGCTCTTAGCGGCGGGCGAATCCGCCAGGCTTGGCAAGCCAAAGCAGTTGCTACCGTTTAAGGGTAGTACGCTGCTGCGGCATGCCGCCGAAGTGGCCCTGTCTGTCCATGCGGAAACGACTGTAGTCGTGCTGGGCGCTTATGCTCCACGGATGCGCGAACAGATCATGGGAATGCAGGTTGACGTCGTGATGAACGAACATTATGAGCAGGGCATGGCATCTTCTATCACCCGGGGGCTGCACGCCATGCTGAACAGCCATCCTCAACTGGAGGGCGTCCTGATCATGGTCTGCGACCAGCCTTATGTAAACGCTGTACATCTCCGCGCATTGATAGAAAGGCAAAAGGTTTCCGGCGCAGCCGTCGTTGCAAGTTTTTATAAAGGCAGAAAGGGAGTGCCCGCCTTTTTTCATCAGGACATATTTCCCGAACTGCTGGCATTGACAGGAGACGTGGGCGCCAGGAATATTATTGAGAAATACCAGGAGAAAACTGAATCCGTACCCTTTCCATTAGGTGATATTGACATTGATACCCCTGACAGGTATGAAGCGCTGATGCATCAGGCGGATCAGGGCAACGGTATTGGCACGTAAAACAAAGCAACATTGGGCCGGATAAAACAATACAGTATTATTGACGATGATAGAGGATACTTACCATAGAAAACATGATTACCTGAGGATATCGTTGACGGATGTATGCAACCTCCGGTGTTTTTATTGCATGCCTGATGAGCACTATCGTTTCATGCAAGCCAAACACCTCATGCAGCCTGAGGAGATCCTTTCCATCGCGAAGGTTTTTGTAGGCTTGGGCGTGGCAAAGATCAGGCTTACCGGCGGCGAACCATTGGCACGCGGGGATGCCGCAGATATCATCGCGGGCCTGTCTGCCTTACCTGTTACACTTGCACTGACCACAAATGGCACGTTGCTGGACAGGTATATAGACGTGCTGAAAAAGGCCCGCATCAGGTCCCTGAACATCAGCCTGGATACGCTTTCAGCAGAAAAATTTCATCACCTGACCAGAAGGGACGGCTTTGACCGGATCATGGAAAATATACGCCTGGCTATTCAAAGCGGGTTCCGGGTCAAGATCAACATGGTCGTCATGAAGGGATTGAACGAAACGGAGATCCTTGATTTTATCGCCTGGACAAGGCATGAACCTGTGGAGATCCGGTTTATTGAATTTATGCCCTTTACCGGTAATCACTGGACAAGCAACCAGGTCTTTCCGATGAGGGAAATGCTCGACTTGATCGAAACAAAATATGTGCCCGAACCGGTTGCGTGTAACCCTCACAACACGGCAAAAGAATACCGGATCCGCGGGCACCGGGGGAATTTTGCCATTATCAGTACCATGAGCGCACCTTTTTGCAGCGGCTGCAACCGGATAAGGTTGACCGCCGACGGAAAAATGAAAAACTGCCTTTTTTCAAAAAATGAAACTGATCTGCTTTCAGCGCTCAGGAGGGGAGACCCCATAGAAGCGTTGATCAGGCAAAATGTCCTTGAAAAAGCGGAGGCCCTGGGCGGGCAGTTCAGCGCTGATTTTGGCAACCTGAAGAGTGAAAATATTGAAAACCGTAGTATGATCAGTATAGGAGGATGATTTAAAATATGATATCTGTATCAGAAGCCAAACAAATAATTACCGGGCAAGACTTTCAGCCGGGGCAACAAAAGATCAGTACCCTGCAGGCGGTAAATGCTGTATTGGCGGAGCCTGTGTACGCTATTTGTGACATCCCCGGGTTTGTTCAGTCTTCCATGGATGGCTATGCTTTCAGATTTGAAGACTGGCTGAACGGTCAAAGCCTGGCTGTGACGACCGAAGTCCCTGCCGGGAAAAACGAGAAAGATACGCTGTTGCCGGGGCAGGCGGCCCGGATATTTACCGGAGCCGCCCTTCCCGATGGTGCGGATACCGTGGTCATGCAGGAAAAAGCCAGTATAGAAAACCGCTCCCTGGTCATCGCGGATGGGCAGCTTAAACGGGGAAGCAATACCCGGCTTAAAGGAGCGGAGATCGGCAGGGGGGACCTGGCCATGGATAAAAACGCGTGCCTGTCTGCGGCGGCTGTGGGTTTTTTGTCCGGTATCGGCATTGCAGAAGTAGTGACCTTTTCCAATCCTTCGGTGGGCATCATCATTACCGGTAATGAGTTGCAATCACCCGGACTGCCATTACACCATGGCCAGGTGTATGACGCTTCCTCTTCGATGCTTCAGGCCGCGCTGTACCAGATGGATATCCGGGGGGTGGCCCTTTACCGGTCAGCGGATACACTTCAGGAGGTCATCACGCAGCTGAACACTGCGCTCCAGGCCAATGATGTCGTGCTGATCACCGGCGGTGTCAGCGTTGGGGATTATGACTTTGTGGTACAGGCCTGCGGAGCATGTGCTGTGGACACGTTGTTCCACCGGGTGAAGCAGCGGCCAGGCAAGCCGCTTTTTTTTGGGAGAAAACACAATAAACCTGTATTCGGTCTGCCGGGTAACCCATCCTCCGTGCTCAGTTGTTTTTATGAATATGTATGGCCACTGCTCAGAAGACTCAGTGGTAAGCCCGACGCATTAACGACCTTCACCGTACCTTTGCGGGAGGATTATGACAAAGTGAATGATTTAACCCAATTTCTGAAGGGCCACTATCAAAAGGGCGAAGTGCAACCGTTATTTGCACAAGAATCTTTCCGGCTCCGCTCTTTCGCCATGGCTAATTGTCTGATCCAGTTGGATGAGGACATGAAAAGCAATAAAAAAGGGGATCTGGTAGAAATACATCTGTTACCCGTTTACGGGTAACATTGCCGGTACAGATCGTTTATAGCAGTCGCTTTTTTAAACAGGGAGAGAAAAACATAATGATGGAAATATCGGTTTTATTTTTTGGGCAGCTGGAAGAGGTAACAGGGACGCATCGTTTAGTAATTTCCGATGTGGTGGACACTGATGCACTGGATAGCCATTTAAAACAACAATATCCGTTACTGGAAACCATTACCTACATCACAGCGGTGAACCGGCAAATTATCAGAAACAAAGTGTTATTAACAGAAAACGCCGAAGTGGCGTTACTTCCACCGTTTTCCGGCGGATAAAGGATTTGGACCATGAGAAATGATCATTTTTACGAAAGATACCATCGCCAATTGATACTGGAAGGATTTGGCATGGCTGCCCAGGAAAAATTAGCCGGGGCGAAAGTGTTGATTGCCGGGGCCGGGGGACTGGGGTGCCCGGCCTTACTTTATCTTGCAGGGGCCGGGGTAGGAAAAATAGGCATTGTGGATGAAGGAATGGTCGAATTGAGCAATTTACACCGCCAGGTGTTATATTCGGTTCATGATATTGGCAAAAGCAAGGTGGATTGTGCCAGACAGGTGCTCAACCGTTTGAATCCTGAGGTGGAAATCTGTCCCTTGCAGGTCAGGCTGAACAATTCCAACTGCCTGGATGTGATAAGGGACTACGACATTGTTATTGACGGGCTGGATAATTTCCAAACAAAGTATCTGCTCAACGACGCCTGCGCGCTGCTTTTAAAACCGCTCATTTATGGCGCCATTACCCGGTTTGAAGGCCAGGTGTCCATTTTCAATGTTCCCTCTCCGCAGGGCAGTGTAAATTACCGGGACCTCTATCCCCGGCAACCCGGCAGCGGGGAAACCATGAGTTGCAACGAGGCCGGCGTACTGGGAATTTTACCCGGGATCATCGGCAGCTTTCAGGCAGGTGAATGCATCAAGCTGATTACGGGGATAGGAGAGCCCCTGGTGAATAAATTGCTCACCTATAATGCGCTGACCAGCGAGATCTACACCATCGGATTATCACCTTCCGGGACAGGATCAACGCTTATACCCAGGAATGAAGCCCAGTTCAGTGCCCGTGATGATCAATTATCATGTACACCCGGTGCAGCCGTCATTGAAATAGATTCAGCACAGTTTTGTGCCTTAATAAAAGATGGGGAGGCGGTTGTCGTGGATGTAAGGGGACCGGGGGAACGGCCGGTTTTAAAGGGAATCGGCCATCTGCAGATCCCATTGCCGCAACTATCCGAAAGGCATTCGGAAATAAAACAGGACACCGTCGTTTTCGTTTGCCAGAGTGGACAAAGGAGTTTAACGGCCGCTTCCCGGTTTAGCCGGCTTCATCCGGGAAGTAAAGATATTTATAGCCTCAAGGGGGGCGTGAACGGGTTGAAAAGTTTATGACCGTCACCCGATGGCCTTCTGTTTTGAACAGGCAAGTAACAAAAGTCATTGGATCGTCAAAAGAAGTTCAAATAATTAAATGTATACAACTGATGTTCAGCATATTATTTTCTTTCAGGGAGCCATCCCTTCCTCCGCCATTGTGGAACTCCTGCAATCAGCAAGTCCGGGGAACAGGACGGGTGCGAACAGCATTTTCCTGGGCAGGGTGCGGGCGGATCTGATTGGAAAAGAGACCGTTTCTTCCATTTTCTATACGGCTTATGAACAAATGGTATTGGAAAAAATGCAGGAAATCAATAAGACAATTCACGAAAAGTACCCCATCACGTACCTGAAAGTGTACCAAAGCCTGGGATATGTTGCGGTGGAGGAGATCTGCCTGACTGTTTTTGCCGCCTCGGCACATAGAAAAGCGGCCATTGAGGCCTGCAACGAAACCGTGGAACTTGTAAAAAGCGAATTGCCGATCTGGGGAAAAGAACAATTTGCCGGATCCGGCCACCATTGGAAGATAAACAAGGAAAGATGATCAATATCACGCATAAATTCAATACGCTCAGAGAAGCTGTAGCAATTGCAAGGGTAAAGATATCCGAGCCGGAAGCCATGGCCGCGGTAAAGGAAGACAGGGTCCCCAAAGGAAACATATTTGAATTTTCACGCGCAGCCGGATTACTGGCCATAAAAAAAACAAGTGACCTCATCCCTGACTGTCATCCGATGCCCATAGAATTCGCGGCCATCAGCTATGATCTGGAAACAT
>DASULB010000297.1:0-4149 GCA_036278455.1 Chitinophagaceae bacterium
CAACCGCAAGCTACCGCCTTCCAGGCGGTTAGTTAATTGACTTCGAGAATGTCTTTTTTGGGGCCAATGACCCTTTTATGTTCCAGAATGGCCGTTACCTGTTCTTCTTTAAGTTTTGCCTTCAATCCTTAAAGAAGAATGTATGCTCCTTATCTGGTTCTGTTTGCGCAGCATAGACGACCGCCGGGTCAGATACCTGGCGTTGATTTCGCCTATGTTAGTGGAAACGGAAGTAACTGCTCTTAAAATATCCGACGTTATGATATAAGGGCGGCTGCATATGATACTATCATTTGATACTATCAAAATTACATTTTTTAAATAAACATAAATAAAATACAAGGCCAATCCAACATTCCAACTACTGATTGCCTTTTGGCATCGGCCTTTCTTTTTAGTCCGTTTTTCTGTTTTGGCGTTTGAAACACCGCAGACCCGATGAACTGTCTTACCTACCGTCTTGGAGTTGATACGGCGGATGAGACTCAAGCCTGTTTCAAAAATTTCTGTGATTGGATAGAGGGTTAATTGTAGTGCTCACAAGTTCAGCCAGGGGCATTGCTATTCATTGACCTGTAACGCGGTCTGACATCCTCCTAAACATCACTTTAGTTTCCCGGCTATTTAAATAAACGGCTCGCAGTGGACTTATAAAACCAATATACGTCCCCGCTTTTTTGAAATCCAGCCGCAAACGTTTGTTTTATTAATCTTTTCGATTATCTTGCCCCGCATTCGAAAAAATTACATCAATCTGCAAACAGGCATGTATTCAAATTCTGCATCTTTCTTACTACCGTTCCCTTATTTTGATTCGTCATAATGCAAACGTTTGTAAAGTTTGGCAATAGCAAACTTTTTTTCCAATCAAATTTATCAATCTCTACTTCACCATTCAAAAACCAAATTCCGATGAAACGAACAATTTTAAAACACCTCTTGGGGGTGGCGGCAGTTCTGGTGCTGCTGTTTTCCGGATTAACAGCCTACGGCCAGGATATCGTGGTCCAGGGAAAAATAACCATATCAGGCAGTTCTGAAGGGGCTCCTGGTGTGACCGTCAGTATACAGGGGACCACCAGAGGGACCGTCACAGACAACCAGGGAAATTACAGGCTGACGGGCGTCCTGCCATCCGACACGCTGGTCTTTTCCTACATTGGCTTCAAAAAAGAAAACCGTGCCGTCAACGGCCAAACCCGGATTAATGTATCCATGGAGCGGGAATCATCCTCCCTGGATCAGGTGGTGGTCATCGGATACGGCACCCAAAAGAAGAAGGACCTGACAGGCGCCATTTCTTCCATCAGCGCCGCCCAGCTCAAAAACGAAAATCCCATCTCCATCCAGGATATGCTTCGCTCCAACATTTCCGGACTGAATGTGGGATTCAGTACAGGAGCCAAGCCCGGCGGAGACATGCAGATCAGGGGCAAAAACACCCTGAACGCCGGTTCCGACCCCCTGATTGTCCTGGACGGCGTCATCTACAACGGCAGCCTGTCGGATATCAATCCGGCTGACATCGCCTCCATAGATGTCCTGAAGGACGCCAGCTCCGTCGCCGTGTATGGTGCCAAAGCCGCCGAAGGCGTCATCGCCATCACCACCAAGAAGGGAAAAACGGGCAAGCCCGTGATCAATTTTAACGCGAACATCAGCCTGGCCACGATGGAGGTCAATCAACGCCCCTACAGCGCCAGTGAATTCATTAAGTTCCGTGAGGATGTGCAATACAGCCGCAATGCCGCTTCCGCCAAACCTTACCAATATTCGGATCCCAGCAAGCTGCCCTCCAACATATCAGTCGCCGACTGGCTGGCCTATGATGGATCCGCCGGCGATCCTGAAAAAGTGTGGCTGACGCGCCTGAACATGTATCCTATTGAAATTACGGATTACCTGGCCGGCAAAAGCGTTAACTGGTATGATGTAGTCTTTCAGAACGGCCTGCAGCAAAACTATACCCTTAGCTTATCGGGCAAGACAAAAGGAATCTCCTATTACTGGTCAGGAGGATACGAAAATAACGAGGGAATCGTCGTAGGCGACAAATATTCCACCGTTCGCAGCCGCCTGAACCTGGAGGCCCAAGTGACCAATTTTCTAACAGTCGGTGTCAGTACCCAATTCGCGGACAGGGATGAAAGTTCCGTACCGATGGATTGGAATAAAGGGATCACCAACAGTCCCTGGGGTGACATGTATAATGATGATTCGACCGATTACCGCTTCAGTCCCAATGACCAGAACGGGATCGGGCAGGCACAGAGTCCTTTCGGCGAACCCGAGTATACCGACAGACGCAAGAAATATTACACCCTTAATTCCAATATCTATGGTAAAGTAAACCTCCCTTTTGGCATCACTTATAAGATCAACTTTACCCCTGATATCGAATGGTATCAATATGACAATCATCAATCCTCCAAATTCCTGGGCTCCGGTTGGGACAAGCAGGGCGGACTGGCGCAAAGGGAAGAGCATATGCAATATCACTGGGAGATCGATAATCTGCTGAGCTGGAAAAGAACCTTTGGCGGTGATCACCACCTGGAGGTCACCCTGCTCCAAAACGCTGAAAAGTACCAGTACTGGGAGAACAGGATGGAAAACAGCGGCTTTGATCCCAATGATGACCTGGGTTATCACAATATCGGCGCGGGTATCAAGCCCATCATTACCAATGACGATCAGTACGGCACAGGTGCCGCTCTAATGGGCCGCCTGTTCTATTCATACAAAGAGCGCTATTTGCTTACCCTGTCGGTGCGGCGCGACGGTTATTCCGCCTTCGGCCAGTCAAACCCCTGGGCTACTTTTCCCGCAGCTGCTTTCGGGTGGGTGTTCTCCCAGGAACCCTTCTTTAAATCAAGCTGGCTTGACTTTGGAAAGCTTCGTCTTTCTTATGGCGTGAACGGCAACCGGGACATCGGCCGCTATGTGGCGTTGGCCAATCTGACAAGCGGAAAATATTTTCACGTTACCTCAGGTGGCACGGTGGAAAGTGTTTCCCAATTGTATGTGAACAACATGCCCAATCCCAATCTCCAGTGGGAACAGACAGCCTCCTATAACATCGGGCTGGACTTCTCCATGTTCCGGGACAAGGTCGGGGGTAGCATCAATGTCTATAAAAGCAAGACCACCAACCTGTTGGTCAAACGGTCCCTGCCGCCCATCATAGGGTTCGATTATATCTGGACAAACCTTGGCGAGGTGGATAACAAAGGGCTGGAACTCAATGTACATTCCCATAACATCCATCAGCCTGATTTCTCCTGGAACACATCGGCTAATTTTTCACTGAACCGTAATGAAGTAGTGCATCTCTATGGAGACATGACCGATATCACAGACGCCAATGGCAAGGTGATCGGACAAAAAGAATCCGATGACATTACCAATAAATGGTTTATCGGCCATGCGCTGGACGCGGTGTGGAATACAAAAGTACTAGGCGTCTACCAGACCAGCCAGAAGGACCTGGCCAACAAATATGGCCAGCAGCCCGGCGATTTCAGGTTACAGGATGTGAACGGAGATGGGAAATACACCAATGAAGACCGCCAGTTCCTGGGCTTTACGGAGCCCCGCTTCCGCTGGACACTCAGGAACGAGTTCACCTTTTACCAGAACATCACCCTGTCCTTTCTCATCTATTCGTATTGGGGGCAAATGGGTTCCTTTAATGACGCGAAGAACAATGCCGGCTTTATCGACCGTACCAGTTATTACAAACTGCCCCACTGGACGAAAGACAATCCCCAGACGGAATATGCCCGGCTCTATTCCAGCGACGGGAGCGCCAGTTATAGTGTCTACCGTAAAAAGTCGTTCATCCGGCTGGAGAATGTGGCAGTGGCATACACGTTCCCAAAAACGATGTTGAAAAGAGCCAGCATAGAGGATCTGCGGTTGTATTTTACCGTAAAGAATGCGGCCTTTTATGCGCCTGACTGGAATTTCTGGGATCCGGAAAACAGCGGCCCCACACCCAGGACATTCACCCTTGGGATCAACCTGACCCTGTAAACATCAGGACAACTAACAATAGATTGTCAGGGAAACATTATTCACTGAAAAATACGAAGTAATGAAAGCAATGAAAACGATCAACCAAATCATCAAAACAAGGTTTCTCCTTAT
>DASULB010000298.1:0-2305 GCA_036278455.1 Chitinophagaceae bacterium
ATCAATAAAGGTAAAAGACCGGGAAAGAGCGCCATTGCGCCAGTGAGTAAGGTTAACCCTTTTTCTTTTTGAAACAGCGCCGCTATTCTTCTTCCTGTTCTCATTCTTTTCCGGAACATTTCATTCCATTGCTGCTCATAGGCTACTTCCATTTTTTCCCGGTCTGCCGTTCCATTAAGGAACCGGGTGACGCATTCGGCAGCCATCTTAGCGCTATGGATAGCCATGGCCATGCCGTTACCGCATAGTGGATGGATCAATCCGGCTGTATCTCCGACCATCAAAATATGATTCTCTACCGTATTTTTGTGTGCAAACGAAACCTGGCTTATGGTAAGCGGCTTGGAAAATAATGGTTTTACATTGGCAAAAGCAAGGCTCAATGCAGAATTGCTGCATAAAACTTTTTCCTGGTATTCTTCTATATTTTTATATCTTCGGAAAGAATCATATTGTGCGAGGTAACAAATATTAATGACATCAGGTTCTGCTTTTGAAATACCGCAATAGCCTCCTTTAAAATGATGGAGACTTATAACATGATCCGGATGGATACCCGAATAGTGTCCTTTAACCGCCAGCCAGGCTGTTTTTTGCTGCATGAAAACCCTTGATAACTTCCGGTCCAATACAGAACGTTTGCCGAACGCGCCCAATACTACCTTCGCTGAAAAAAGCATTCCTGAAATCGTATAGATTTTAAAATGATCCTTATGCCAGCTTATATCCGCCACCTGATCGCAGAGGATATTGCAACCGTTGGCTTCGGCCTTATGAGCCAAAAAGTCATCGAAACGATAGCGGCTTATGCCAAAACCGCCTAAAGGTAAAACGGCATGCAGTTTTTTGCCGGATGAGACGGTAAATTCCAGTTCGCTAATGCTTACCGGATTTAAATCAACAGGATCAGCATTTAAGAAGCGGAGATAGGACAATACCTCGTTAGAAACATATTCGCCACAAACCTTATGATGCGGGTAAGTTTCCTTTTCTATTAAAAGAACTGATAAATGCTGTCGCGCCAAATGAAGGGCGGCGGTAAGACCGGCAAGGCCGCCCCCGACAATTAAGACATCAGTTTGCTGCATAAAACTTGACCGTTAACCATATAATTACAAAAATGGGGATAAATGGTTGTGCGTGATACCGCAAAAGGAGCCATTGTTCGCCATACCATTCTCCAACTTAGAATAACCTCAATGTCCTTGTAACAATCTTGCTCCCTTTTCAGAACTTCATGGTCGTTCAAAATTTCACAATAAAAAGATTTCATTTCAATCTTACAATCGGGGCCATCGGTTACCATCCAGATAAACTCCTGGAAACTCAAAGTTGATATCTTGGACGGAGGCATTGCGAGGTCCAACTGTTTGGAACGGCTAACAGAAGTAGCCTGAGCGGAGTGATGAACTCATCCCCAATTAGCACGACGGTGAAATACCTTTCCAAATCAGCTGTCACCTGAGTGATTTTTTGATTCGTCTTCTTTGCATCAGGACTACCTTTGGCTTTTTTGCTTTCCGCGTGCCAATCATTCAAGTGAACCGTTCTTCCGGTGGAGAATTCCTTCTCATCTGCATCGATACTGAATGACAGGCAGCCAGCTGGCCGACGAGGCCAAAATGGCCAACTATTTAAATAGCCTGCAATCAAAGAACCTCTATTCCTTCGCCAATGGGCTTTCATTGGTGCATAACCCAGATGAAGTGATCACCCTATAAAATAATTCCAGTCCTTTGGCCGTCATCAAAACAGGGGGAAAAAGACTGGATACTCTCTTCCACCCTGCGCCATCACATCTATTTCCCAATTAAGGGTTCCGATTTTGTAAAGGAGCTGCTGGGGGAAAAAGCCTTGCTAAGTGACGGCAAAAAATGATTCACAGAAAGTCTGCTCATGGTAGCGGGACAAATCATCCTCTATCCGGCCACCTAAAAAGACAGGCTAAACCCATAAACGGCAAAGCATAACGCAAGGGTTGCAATCCATTCTTAGCTTTTTCATCATTACAAGATTTTAATTGTTAAATAGGGTTTGCTCAGAAACGTTGAAAGTATTTACTATCTTGTTTTTGAAGGACTAAAACATAAAATAGATGCAAGGCAAAACAAGTGGAAGGCCGGTAAAACGGACGAAAAGGCTTGCAGCAACGCCGGAATACGTGAGCCCGGGCCAGCTCACCCTGCCTGGGTTCGAGACGCCGTTCGAGCAGAAATTAGATCCCGGCAACCGCTGGGTTCAATTAGCAGCCGCAATTCCATGGGATAAAATCGTAGGCAAGTATGATAAAATTTTTAAATCTAAA
>DASULB010000299.1:0-2578 GCA_036278455.1 Chitinophagaceae bacterium
CACAATATGATGATGAAAAACTGGAAGACCTTATGTATATTCATATTGCTGAGGCAAGAAAAAATGAAAAAAGTATCCCCTTGTAGCTGGTAAGTAATAATGCAGAAAAAATGGCAATCAGGAATGCAGAGAAAATGGCAACAATAAATGCATAGTTTGTAAAAGTAGTTTAGTTTATAATATTTTCAAAAATAGTTTTACGATTTTGTAATCTGTAGCTTTTCCCGGAGAGGTTTATCACTTCACATTGGAACAATAATCTATCCAATAAAGCTGTTGCCAGAACTTCATCATTAAGCATCGTTGCCCATTCTGTTGGTTTTTTATTTGTGGTGATTATGAACGATGTTTTTTCATAAAGACCATTGATAAAATTGAAGAGTGCAACTGCCTGATTTTTTTCAACCGGAAAGAGCATAACATCGTCGATAACGATCAGATTTGCTTTGTTCAATCGTTTAAAATCAACCATTGCTGTCCGCGTAAAATCCTTCATTTTGAGTACATTCATGAGTTCCTCCATGGTTCTGAAGTAGGCTTTATAGCCTTTTCTGACTGCATCGGCACAAAGCCCTGCGGCAAGGAAGGTTTTGCCGGTTCCGGATGGCCCCATGAGCATTATGTTGTACACCTGGTCGAGCCAGTTGAGTTCCCTGAGTTGGTTAAGCCGGGTTTTGGAGACACCGTTTTCCACCGATGGGTCATAGTTGCCCAGATCGCTGGATCTGGGTAATCTGGCTGTTTTCATCCGTTTTATGACATCATTCTGTTCCCGGTGCATTGCTTCCGTTGCCAGCAGTTTTACGGTAAATTCCATATATCCGATGCTGTTGGTCTGAGCATCGGCTACTATCCGGTCTATGGCAGCGCTGATACCGCCCATTTTAAATTGCCTGCAATAGAGGCCAATAAGTTGCTTGTTATCCATCAGTTTTATACGCTGCCTGCCTGGCAGAAAGGTTTTGTTTGTAAGATTGTATCGTAGTCGCTAATAGAGCTTTTAGCTGGCTCGTTCAGATAGATAGCTGTTATGGCTCCGTCCAGTGGATTAAGGGTTGTAACGGGCTTAAATGGCTGTATTGCGATGGAAGTGTTACGGCTGTATTGGTCAACAACAGCTTTAAAATCCATAGCGCTGTTTACGTTATTGAGGCAACAAAAATCAAGGGCTTTGTTGATGATTTCTTTCTCGTTTTTCTCAATACACTGCTTTACAATAGCTATGTGATCGCGGATGTAACGCGGTTTATGAAGCCGGATAGCGCCCAGCAATATGCGTCCCTGCGGCGCATTATCCACCAGTGCGCATACCAGTTCTATCAACTCATTTATCGCCGCTGCTTTATTGCGGCCATGGTCTGTATTGAGTACTTTTTGACCTTTAACGGCAGCAATACAATGGCGGCATATTTCTTTTCCCTGCAGGTCGGATATGATAATACTTCCTTGATCGGTAAGGATTGCCACTTTACTACCCCGGCCTTTATAGGTGCCTGCCGGAACAGAATAGAAACAGCCTTTCCAGCTTATTGTATTGTCTTTCCTGACGGTGTAAGGCTCGGGACGGGCTTTGACCTCATATGCCACGTGAGGGCTCAGAGAAGCCTTCTCTGTATCCCATTCAGCGCAGGGTTGCTTTTGGGTCACGCCGTGAGGCATTGCATTGGCAGTGCGCTGCAGCCAACCGATCACGGCCTGGTTGAGCGTTTCAATATCTTCAAAAGGCCGATTGTACAGAAAATTCTGCTTGACGTATTTTACCACATTTTCAATCTTTCCCTTACTTTCAGGGTCCGCTTTGCGGCAAAAACGCAACTTAAAAGAACGCTCCCGGACGTAGGCTTTAAAATCATCGGCAAGGATAATATCCCCCAGGTTTTCATCGTTGATGAATACGGTGTCCTGGTCATAAACGATTTCTGCCGGGACACCCTCAAAAAACGTAAAGGCCAGCTCATGAGCCGCGGCAGCCAGCAGACCAGTGAAATGAACGTCGCTAAACCACACAAATTTGTAGCGTGACCGCGACAATACCATCGTAAAAAACGTGACTTTCACCTGTTTTCCGGTACCGTCCCGCATGTTATAAAACCCAAAATCAACCTGGGCCTGCGCACCATAAGGCGTTTCTGCAACCATCTCATAGACCCTCACAGTGGGTACCTTAGGCAGGTTATACTTCTGACGTACCCAAACCACAAAATTGAACACTGTCTTGGCAGATACGGCCTCTAAATGGCTAAAATGTTCCCTTAGCCAATCGTGCATCTGTGCTGCAGATGTGTCCGGATATAACTTCAGTTTGTCACGGACAAAACTTTCGCAGGGCTGCAACTCTTTTTTGCGCTCCGGCTGACCAGAAATAAACAGGTCAAAATCCGACTCACTCATCGCAAGATATTGCTTGACCGTTCGCCAGTCCAGTAAAACTGTTCTGCTAATTTGGGAGATGGAAAACCCCTCCCGCTTCATTCTTTGGATCTCGTGATACATGATCAGTTTGGTTAAGTATGTAGTCATACCCGAAGTAAAAAATTTTTATCGGATATATTATCTTTTTCCTGTTTGTCTGGGGGGC
>DASULB010000300.1:0-19135 GCA_036278455.1 Chitinophagaceae bacterium
CCTGTAGTAAATATCACGGGAGGGGGTAGCTACTGCGCAGGCAGCACCGTCATCCTGAATGCTGGTGGTGGATTTACTGACTATGACTGGAGCCCGGGCGGTCAAAAAACACAAACGATAAAACCGGACAATACCACAACAGGCACCAAAACGTATTCTGTTACGGTGATAGACGCTAACGGATGTTCTGCCACCGGCACCGCCAATGTCACCATCAATGCCTTGCCTGTGGTTAATATCACTGGCGCCGGCATATTCTGCGCCGGTACCGACATTACCCTGGACGCTGGAGGGGCACCTGGTGATAAATATGTCTGGAACACAATGGAGACGACGGAGACAATAAGCCCTGATAACACCACACTGGGAAAGACCAATTACTCCGTCACCATTACCAATAGCGACGGATGCTCGGCAACCGGAAATGCTGATGTCACCATCAAGCCGGTACCCAAGGCTAAGATCATGGGTGGAGGCAGTTTTTGCCAGGGCACTGATATCACCCTTAACGCGGGCGGTGTGGTGGGTAATACCTATCTGTGGAACACAAAAGAGACAACAAAGACCATAAAACCTGAAAACACCAAACCGGGAACGGAGAACTACAGCGTTACTGTTACCGCGACCAACGGATGCTCCGCCACCGACAATACGAATGTCACTATCAATGCGCTGCCGGCAGTCAATATTACAGGTGGCGGGTCTTACTGCCTGGGATCCGGTATTACCCTGGATGCCGGTGGAGGCGTCGATGATAGTTATCTCTGGAGTCCAGGAGGAAAGACAACACAAAAGATAAACATTTCCAGCAGCACACCCGGAACGCTCACTTACCATGTCACGATCACCGATGTGAACGGATGTTCTGCGTCGAATAGCACGGAGGTCACCATTAACGCGCCTCCCACCGTTGATATCATCGGTGGAGGTGATTATTGTGTGGGTACCGACATCACTTTGGATGCCGGCGGCGTTACTGGCGATACCTACCTGTGGAGTCCCGGTAATGAAACGACACAGAAGATAAATCCTTCAAGCGCTGATGCGGGAAAAACGACGTATTCTGTCACGATCACAAATGCTAACGGATGTTCTACTACAGGAAGTACAGATGTTATCATTAACCCCCTGCCCACTGTTAATATTATGGGCGGGGGACAATACTGCCAAGGCTCAGACATCACACTGGATGCCGGCGATGGAGGCGATAACTATCTATGGAACCCGGGAGGTAAAACCACTCAGACGATCAAGCCAGACAACAATGCACCTGGCACTAAGACTTATTCGGTTAAGGTCACTGACGCCAACGGATGCTCCGCTACCGGTAGTACTGATGTCACAATCAACGCCCTGCCTGAAGTCAATATTGCAGGCGGAGGCATTTTCTGCGCTGGCACTGATATTACACTGGACGCGGGCGGTGTTATTACTGACAGCTATCTGTGGAGTCCGGGTAGCCAAACGACACAAACGATAAAAGCTGCCAACACCACAATGGGGTCCACCATTTACTCGGTCAAAGTAATCGACGGTAATGGTTGCGCCGCGACCGGCACCGCTACAGTCACCATTAAACCATTGCCCACCGTTAAGATCACGGGAGATGGTGTTTTCTGCGCAGGTACGAATATCACCCTCAATGCAGGCGGCGTCATGGGCGATACCTACCAGTGGAGTCCTGGGGGAGAGACAACACAGACGATCAAGCCAGATAATACGAAGGAAGGACTGACCACTTACACCGTTCTGATTAATGCAGCCAACGGTTGCTCCGCCTCGGGCAGCGCCGATGTTACCATAAACCCTCTGCCCACTATTGATATCACCGGTGGAGGCAGCCACTGTCAGGGGACAGAAGTCATCCTGGATGCGGGTGGTGAAAATGGTGATACTTATGCATGGAGCACAAAGGAATCAACAAAGACGATAAAGCCGGGTAACACGATACTCGGAACAGCCAAATATTTGGTCACCGTTACAGGTGTTAACGGATGCACGGTTTCCGGGAGTACTGAGGTGACCATAGAACCGCTGCCTACTGTTGATATTACCGGTGCTGGCGCTTTCTGCGCTGGCACTGACATTACCCTGGTTGCTGACGGCGAGGCAGGTGATACCTACCTTTGGAACACCCAGGAAACAACACAGACGATAAATCCTGACAACACCACAACGGGAAACTTCAATTACGCAGTGACCGTCACCGCTCCTAATGGATGTACTGCATCGGCTGATGCTGATGTTACCATTAAACCGGTTCCCATTGTCGATCTCGGAGATGACAAGGGCATCTGCGATGGCAGTTCCTTAACGCTGGATGCGGGTAATGAAGGGGATACTTATTTGTGGAACACAGGGGAGAACTCCCAAAAGATTACGGTGAAAGATGCAGGCACCTATTCCGTGAAGGTGAATAGTACCAATGGATGCTCCGCATCGGATGCAATAAACATCACCCTCGATCCAGGACCTGTTGTTGATCTTGGTGGTGATAAGGCGATTTGCCAGGGAAGCGCCTTAACGCTGAACGCGGGCAATATGGGGGCTACCTATCTATGGGATGACAATTCCACTGATCGGACCCTTACGGTGAATGCTGCAGGCACTTACACCGTCAAGGTTACCGATGGCAATGGCTGTTCTAATACCGATCAGATGACGTTGTCGCTGAACCCATTGCCTTCCGTCAATATTGGTGGTGATAAGACTATTTGTGCCGGTAGTTCTTTACTGCTTGATGCTGGCAATACAGGTGCTACTTATCAGTGGAGTACCGGCGAAACCTCCCAAAAGATTACGGTGAAAGATGCCGGCACCTATTCGGTCAAGGTCACTGATGCCAACGGATGTTCCGGTACCGATCAGATGACCCTGTCACTGAATCCGCTACCTGTCATCGATTTCGGGGGGGATAAAGCCATCTGTGAAGGCAGCACCTTAACGCTTGATGCCGGCAATGCGGGATCCCTCTATCAGTGGAGTACCGGCGAAACCTCCAAAACGATTACGGTAAAGGATGCCGGCAGCTATTCTGTCATCGTTACCGATGCCAATGGATGTTCCAGCACCGGTGCAACGAATGTGAAGATTAACCCGCTTCCCACCGTTGACCTGGGGCCGGATCAAACGGTTTGTCAGGGAATCGATGTTATGCTGGATGCGGGTAATGACGGTGATAATTATGTATGGAACACGGGTGAAACATCGCAAAGTATCACAGCAACTAAAACGGGTACTTATTCTGTCACCGTTACAGATGCCAATGGTTGTTTCGCTGGTGATGATGTGAATGTCAAGGTAAATTTACAGCCCGTAATTGACCTTGGTCCGGATCAGATCGTTTGTCAGGAGACCAAAGTGACATTAGATGCCGGCAGTGGTGGACTAAAATACAACTGGAATACCGGTGAGATCACCCAAAAGATCAATGTGACGAAATCAGATAATTATACGGTCACCGTCACGGACGCCAATGGTTGCTCGGGAAGTGACGCCGTGAATATCAAATTTAATGCCCTTCCCGGAGTGGATCTTGGGCCGGACCAGACGGTCTGCCAGGGAACGGATGTCATTCTGGATGCAGGCGATGGCCAGTCAAGTTATATATGGAGTACGGGGGAGACGACGCAAAAAATACACGCGGACAAAACCAATAATTATACGGTCACCGTTACAGATGCCAACGGATGTTCCAATACGGATGTCGTGGGTGTGACGATTAACCCCACTCCTGCTATTGATCTTGGTCCTGACCGGGTAATCTGTCAGGGCGGTTCCGTTGTCCTTAATGCGGAGAATACCGGTGACGCCTATCTTTGGAGCAACAACTCCACCGATCAGGTGATCAGCGTGACCAATAATGGGAAATACTGGGTGAAAGTGACCAATGCCTATGGCTGCTCAAAGGCAGATACCATGGCGCTTTTGGTGAATGCGCTGCCGGAAGTGAACCTGGGTAACGATACCGCTATCTGTTTTGGCAATAGCCTCACCCTGGATGCGGGGGATAACGGCAACAAATATCTTTGGAATGACAATTCGACCTCCCGGACGCTAACCGTTAATAAGGCAGGCACTTATTCGGTGAAGGTTACAGATGGGGATGGTTGCTCGGCATCGGATGACATGCAACTCAGTATCAACCCGCTACCGGTTGTGAACCTGGGAAAGGATACGTCCATCTGCATAGGCAGCAGCATCATCCTGGATGCGGGCAATGGGGGTAATTCCTATCAGTGGAGTAACAAGGAAACCACGCAAACCATTTCAGTCAACCGGACAGGAACTTATTCAGTAACCGTCACGGACGGCAGGCAGTGCTCCGCGACAGGTGAGATCAGTGTGACCGTCAAACAGCTTCCGGTGGTTGACCTTGGTAAGGATACTTCCTTTTGCGGAGGCAATCAGGTTACGCTGGATGCGGGTAATCCGGGGGCCACTTATCAATGGGTCACCGGTGAAACAACGCAAAAGATCACGGCGAAGGATATGGGCGTATATTCCGTTAAGGTCACTGATGTCAACCATTGTTCCGCCACGGATTCGGTGAAGATCACCGTTAAGCCCCTGCCGGTAGTCAACTCGAACCGTCAAGCCTCTTTATGCGAAGGGCAAAGCATGAAACTTGACCCTGCCAATGGAAATGATCAGTATGTTTACCAGTGGCAGGATGGATCCACCGGGCCATCAATTACCATATCGAAAGGCGGCAGTTATTGGGTAATCATATCTAACGGAATATGCCTGATAAGGGATACACTTGATATAAAGCTATTAAGAAATACATTGCCTCGGTTAAGCCCTGAATTGGATATCTGTCCCGGCGATTCGATCATGCTGGATGCCTTTTCCGAGGATGCTGCCTCCTACAAGTGGAACACCGGTGCAACTTCCCCTGCAATTTCCGTTAAAAGCGAAGGAGAATACATACTGGAAATAAAAGGCAGGTATTGCAATTATGTAAGAGAAGATACCAGTCAGGTTAAAACACACCCTCTGCCGGCAGTACAATTGACCGCTGATGATATCAGCATCTGCAACGGGGAAGCGCTGCACTTGCGGGCAACGGGTGAAAATACGGATTATTACCGCTGGGGGGACAGTACCACAGGGAATGTTCATACGATCTATAAAGCGGGTACCTATATTGTTCAGGCCTTTAATAAATGCGGGTTCACGCCGGATAGTATTAATGTACCCAATAGCGGCAATTGTTCAGCGGCGCTTTATATGCCGAACGCATTTTCACCAAACGGGGACGGTATGAACGATGCCTTTGGTCCAAAAGACATTTTGCCGGTTTCCGATTTTGAAATGCGCATATTCAACCGTTGGGGGCAATTGCTCTTTGTTACCCATGATTATAACGCCAAATGGAACGGCATCTTTAATGGTAAACCATGCGATGTCGGGGGCTACGTTTGGTGGGTCCGTTATCTCGATCCACTGACAAATACCGTTATATTCCTGAAAGGTGCTTTGACGCTCGTCCGTTAAAGGCCTACGGGTTAAATACTTAAGTCCTTATCTGATCTCACCTCTGCGCTGAGACGCGTTTTTACCCCACTTACCGGAAAAATGACTCTATTAGCGAAGATTGCCGCCAGGCGGTCATTGTTAATGATACCTTCGTAAGGTCAATTGAAAGATTGGCACCTATCCTTCCTGAGAAACCAACATATTCCGAATTAAAATAATGGACATTATGAAGGTTTTGTTATTAGTTACTCTTCTTATTTACCCGCTGGTTTCCTGTACAAAAAATGATGCGGTATCACCCAAACCGGTTAATAAAGGTATAGAGCCCGCATTTTCCTCCTTTTCCGCCTCGGCAAAGAAGAATGGTGCAGAAGTACAGTTTACCGCCAAAAATGAATCAAGCGTAGCTTATTATGAGGTTTTTTCAGGAACGGATGGTCACCAGTTATGCATTGTCAGCCGGCTAACGCCAAGCACCCAAAAGAGCGAAGCACATACTTATACATACGATGACATTCATCCTGAAGGCGACCCTATGTACTACATGATCGGCTATGTCTTAAAGGACAGCACCTTAAAGTTTAACGGACAGATGGTTACGCTACGGTTCTCAAAAACTGATTAGGACGTCCCCCGGCAAGGCAGTACGGCTTGCTCACTTACCTACTCACATCAACCCTATTCGGGATCGTTGTTCTATAGGTGGTTAAAGACTGTATAGAAGAAATAGGGTAATCTGATCTCATTTCGTTTTCACTTCTGAGCGGTAATGTAACAGGGCTGTATATTATTAGAATCTATGTGAATCTAACTTTAACCAAGAGGTGAATTGAGGAATGGTTTTTTTATACACAACGAAGGGATGATTGACAACCGATAATTTTGTTGTTTTAGCTTATTTTATTTTTATCTTTGTTCTAACATCAGGATCACTTAAATGTGAACCAACCGAGCCCGAACAGCCACGGTGGTAAAAACGATGGGGGCGTCCTGCCAAAAAAACCAGCGGTATTCCTTTTCTAATTTCCTGATGTTTTTTTTTAATGAATAAAAAATGTCAAGATGAAAAAAGCAAATAATGATGGAATTCCTTCCATAGATGAATACAAGGAGTTAATTACCAAACCCGTAACTGAAAGAGTAAGGCAGATTAATGATTTTACTTTGGCATATTATGCTAAGAAAAGTATTTTAAAATATGGATTCTTTTTTGTCCTTAGAAAGATTGAGAAAGATAAGATATACATCAAGCTATATTTCTATAAGTATAAAGTCATGCAAAGCCAAAGGCAGATTGAAGACTTTTCAGCAGCTTTTTATGCGTATGAGCTAAATGGCCTGGCATATTCATGCTGTAATATTATGAATATACATATTGATGAAAACGTAAAACCGGAATCCATTTTATCTTGCAAAACAATGGAAGAACTGGAGAAACTTTTCCTGGATGCATCCAATGGGAGAAATTATGTTGGTATCAATAATTTGAAAGGCAGTCTTGACGATGGAGAGGGCGGACTTGATGTATATAGCATATCATTTTCATATCGGTCATTTAAGAAATGGATACAGTTGTTGGAAGACGGTTATCTTGACCCTGACTATGAAGCAAAGTGCAGGCAGGAATTACTGGATGAATTCCTTGGCGTTAAAAAAAAATATCCACCCGACGGCACGAACAAAGACCATAAGGGCACGGTTGAACTAAATTTGTTTATGTCCACCGGAGGCCCGCAGCCAGCTACTTTGGACAATATGGTCATAAATTCATTTTTTATAGGTAATTATGCGAAAGCATGGGCTATGGCAAAGGGATACACCTCTACCTTTAAAAGTTACGAAGATGGTAAGATTGTCTTTGATATGATAACTGATCCGCGGTATATCGGGAACAGTTTCATTTTAAGCAGGTTCATTGCAAAAAAATATAAAGATAAAGTGTGGCTACTTAGTAATGCCAGGGAGTTTCAGGCAAATCATTTTTATGCAAAGGATATTATAGGATCAATTGCCGAGGTAAATGAAAGTGTATGGATTAAGAAAAATGGGGAACGGATCGCTAAATCATATGCAGAACTAAGCAAAGAACCCAACCTGATCCATTCGGGGATAATAGAAAATAAAAGATAATTATATCATTGATTGAGTATTATTGGCCGGAGCGGGAAACGGAAAGATCCTAAAGGTGAAACTGGCCTTAAACATTGGATAGAGACCCAAACTATCCCTTCGGAAAGTACAGGCCGGAGTGAATACCAGATGCAAACAAACCAATATTGTATATTCCCGGGGGTTCTAAGTCGATTAGACCTACACATTTTCCGATAGTTCCTATTTCCTTTGCGGGCTGGAATCCCTGATCAGCATTTTGGTCGGTAACACTTTTCTTTCAAATTCAGTCACCGGTCTGCGGCTTTCAATCAGGTTGATCAGCATTTCCGTGGCTATCTGCCCCATTTCAAAAGCAGGTTGCCTGACAATGGTCAGCGGTGGATCGAGCAAATCCATCAGATCCGAATTGGAGAACCCCACCATGGCCATGTCCTCAGGCACACGGATGCCTTTGGCCTTCAGCAGGCGCAGACATCCCGTACTGAGCTTATCCCCTGCGGCAAAGATCACCTCCGGTTTTTCCTTTAAGGAAAGCAACTTTTCCAATGCCTTGTCAATTTCCGGTTCCAATAATCCGCCATGCGGACAATATTGAACATAGGAAGGCGGCACAGCGATATGATGTTCCTCCAGGGCCTTTTTATAACCTTCCAGCCGTTCGATGGTGATGGATAAATATCTGGCATTCGCCAGATGCGCAATGCGGCGATATCCTGTCCGGATCAGGTGATCCACCATGTCATGGGCGCCCCGAAAATTATCGGCCATCACCTTGTGGGTAGCGATGTCTTCGGCGATGCGGTCGAAGCATACGATGGGCAATCCCTTGTCATGAATATCCTTTATATGGCCGGTATCTTTGGTTTCCGCGGAAAGCGATATCAGCAATCCATCCATGGAACGGGAGGCCAGATATTGCAGGTTGGTTACTTCCCTGTCGTAGGATTCATGGGTTTGGGTGATAATCACATTGTATCCCCTGGCATAAGCAATAGACTCCATTCCGTTAATAGCCAGGGAGAAAAAGCTATTGGCAATTTCAGAAACCATGACACCAATGGACCGGGTACGCCTTTCCTTTAGCCCCAAGGCCGCCGGATTGGGATGATAATGAAACTTCTCCGCGTATTCAAGCACCCGCTTTCTCGTTTCTTCGCTTATTTCATAGCTGTCACGCAGCGCCCTGGAGACCGTCGAGGTGGACAATCCCAAAGCCTTGGCAATATCTTTTAAGGTAATTGCTTCAAATTTCATCCCTGAATACAGTATAATATATATTCATATAATAATCCCGCCTCCATGGCAGGATTGTCATCTGAACAATTGTTTAATGTTAAAATCGGGACAAAAGATACTGTAAAAATTTGATTTGATACCCTTAATTCGGATATAACCCTCCCATTGGCCCCAAAATGTGTCGTTTTGGGCCCGGAAAAGGCCTGGATCGGCTGTAATGTTTATATGACGGTGTTAGAAATAATGCCCAAATTCAATTGCTTTTATGCGTTTTTAAATCGTTCTGACATCTTAACATGATTTTATCCATATCCTTTATTTTCGCACCCACCCGGTTTCAGAAACTTTTATGCTTTTATGCCTTCTCCCGCTGGCCCGGATAAAAACTGATAGTTTGAACCGTTTCTTTGATTACCCCGCCCATAACAACAGCGTTTTGCCCATCGGTCCATTATACGGGTTCCAAAGACTACCGTATGACAGCATCCGCCGATAGAATTGTGGCCGGAACAAGAGGGTCCGGCTATTTTTCGGAGCGGACGCAAATCGTAATATTAAAGGTGAATTTACAAAGGTATTTACGCTTAACTATCCTGCCCTGTGCTGCTAAAGACATTTTTGTTAAGGCACCCAGCGCGTGGCTGAATGGTCAGGCTAACCGGGATCGTTGCCGGGAACGATTGCGTAGATAAATACAGGCTAAACGTTGGTTTTAAAGAATAAACAAAGTAAAATTGTTGCTGAATCCACGGATTAAAAAAGAGTCTTTAATCCTCCTATCCTGTAGTAACCATCTTTTAACCAAAATGTCACAACATGAAAAAGAGTTACTTATCCCTACCCTGTTCACCGGCCTTTATTTTTGCTCTCATTACCCTAAACCTTCCCTCAGAAGCTTTTAATCCTTTCATATGAAACATTTGCTACTTGCCTGTATGCTCCTGCTATGGAGTACATTCACTGTTTTTGGACAGGTTCATCAATTAAAAGGGACCGTTACAGATGCGCTCTCCGGCGACCCCATGCCGGGGGTAACCGTCGTCATAAAAGGTACGCACACAGGAACCCAAACCAACGGCAGTGGAAATTTTACATTATCTGCTACGGGGAGTGGGGCGGTCAGCTTGGTATTCAGCTTTATAGGCTATAAAAGCAAGACCATCGCGGCAACTCCCGGTAAGCCCGTGGCGGTAAGCCTTGCCATAGCGACCAATAACCTGAAAGAAGTCGTGGCCATAGGCTATGGGACCACCACCCGGGAGAACCTGACAGGATCCGTTTCATCGGTTACTGCCCGGCAATTAAAGGATATCCCCATCAACTCCGCCGCACAAGCCCTGGCCGGGCGCCTGGCAGGCGTCCAGGTGACGGGATCGGAAGGCTCTCCCGACGCACAGGTGACCATCCGGGTGAGAGGCGGCGGATCCATCACGCAGGATAATTCGCCCTTGTATGTGGTCGACGGAATGATAGAGGATGACGCGCTGTCCACCCTGTCCCCACAGGATATTCAATCCATTGATGTGCTTAAAGATGCGTCCGCGACCGCTATCTACGGCGCCAGGGGGGCCAATGGTGTGGTGATCATCACCACCAAAGGCGGCCGGGTAGGCAGAACCACCGTCACCTACAATGGATTCGTGGGATTCAAACAAGTAGGCAAAAAGCTAAAAGTGCTGGATCCTTATGATTTTGTATTGTACCAGTATGCAAGAAGCAGGGGGAATTCCACCCAGGAAAAAAACTTCGAAAATGCCTATGGCCTTTACCAGGACATCGGCTTATATAAAGAAGCGCCCTTTGTCGATTGGCAGGATCAGGTTTTCGGCAGGAGCGCGTTTATGCAAACGCATAACGTGGCCCTTAGGGGCGGAACGGAGAAAACCAGGTTCGACTTAAGCCTTACCGATAATGAAACCCAGGCCGTCATGATCGGGTCCGGCTTTAACCGTAAGCTCGTCAATTTTCGCATCTCCCACAAGGTCTCGGACAAACTAAAGACCGGCTTTAATGTGAAGTTCAATAATCAGACGGTAGACGGACAGGGCACTTCCAATCCCGGCAGCAGTGGGCTTAATTTTCTAAGACAGGCCGTCAGGTATATCCCTTTCCTTTCCCCCGGTCAGAATGTGGCGTTTTATGATCCTGAATTAGTGGACCAGACCTCGGGCAATGGCTTATATATTGTGAATCCGCTGCTGCTTATCCAGTCAGAGTATGAAAAACAATACCAGACCCGTGTGGGCTTAAGCGGCTACGCCGATTTCGCCTTCACGGATTTTCTTTCCTTTAAAACAACCCTGGGCTATGATTATTACGCCAGAACCACCAACCGGTATGACGACAGCCTGACCTCCAATGCAAGATCAAACGGTAACGGGCTCCCCATCGCGACGGTAGAGGACAGACACAGGGGCAGTTTTGATAATTCGAATGTCCTGACATTCTCAAACGCAAAGCTGAGCGGTGCCTTTAACCGGGATAACAGGTTTGATGTGCTGCTCGGACAGGAATCCTACCAGATAAAAAACAGCAATCAGGAAATTGTCCAAAGATTCTTTCCCCTCGGCACGACGGCAAAAGAGGCACTTGGGAACCTGAACCTGGCCAGTCCGCCGGCCGGTTATGCGGAGCCTTCTCCGACCAGCGACAAGGACGAGCAGCGCATTCTTTCCTTTTTCTCCCGTGTCAATTACAACTATAAAGATAAATACCTGGCGACCTTCTCTTTGAGGGCGGACGGTTCAAGTGTTTTCGCACCCGGCAAACAGTGGGGTTATTTCCCGGCGGGCTCTTTTGCCTGGCGGATATCACAGGAAAAGTTCATGCAAGGCCTCAAACCTGTCATCTCCGATCTGAAACTCCGGCTGAGCTATGGGGAAGCGGGAAATAACCGCATTCCCTCCTTCCTGTACCTGACGCAGTTTACCACCCAACAGAACTACTACGGTCTGCAAAATCAATTGACCACCGCTTTCGGACCCAACGCCCTGACCAATACCAATTTAAAATGGGAAGCCATGGTCTCCCGCAATGTAGGGTTGGATGTATCGTTTTTTAACGACCGCCTGCAATTGACCGCTGATTATTACCGCAACAAAACCAGGGATCTGCTGGTAAATGTCACCGTTCCCAGTACTTCGGGTTATACCACCCAGATACAGAATGTGGGTTCCACTTCCAATAACGGGTTCGAGGTGCAGTTAAACACCGCAATCATCGAAAGCCGGAACTTTGGCTGGAATGCCAGTTTCAATATCTCCTTTAACAAAAACAAAGTATTGAGTTTAGGCAACCAGGAATTTTTTCTTCAAAATTCCGGATGGGCGGGCAGCGCCAATCCGGACGACTATATCGTCAAGGTGGGCGCGCCTGTCGGCAGCATGTACGGACTCGTGAACGATGGCTATTATACAGTCGATGATTTTGATTACGATAAAGCTACCCAAACGTATACTTTAAAGAAAGGGATCGCTGATGATGCCTCCGTGGCCGGGATTCCGGCGCAACCGGGTACCATCAAATTTAAAGATCTGAACGGTGACGGGGTTGTCGATCTCAATGACGACCGCACCATTATCGGTGATGCCAACCCAAAATTCTTTGGTGGCCTTAACCAGCAGTTCACCTACCGTGATTTTGACATGAGCGTCTTTTTGAACTTCCAGTATGGCAATGATGTCGTCAATGATAATAAACTGGAATTTGGCAGCGGTTATACACCCAACAGCAATTTACTGGCCATTGAGAATGGCCGTTGGCGGACCATCAATGACCAGGGACAGGTGGTGACAGACCCGACAGCGCTGGCGGCGCTTAACAAAAATGCAAAATTATGGCAGCCCATGACCACCGGCAGCTCCTGGACACCGCAGTCCTGGGCCATAGAGGATGGTTCCTTTATCAGGATCAACAACATTACCCTTGGCTATTCCCTGCCCGGAAAATTGAGCCGGAAAATAGGCATGCAAAAGTTCCGTGCCTATGTGACCGTCAACAACCTGGCGGTCATCACAAATTATTCGGGTTATGATCCCGAAGTGAACACGCGAAGAAACACCCCCATGACACCCGGGGTTGATTTTTCTGCTTATCCCCGTGCCCGGTCCTTCATCTTCGGTGTAAATGTTACCTTTTAAAAACCCCAAAAACTGCCTAAAAACTGCAAGTCATGAAGCATTCCTCAACAATATATTCTTTGACCGCCGTGATCCTTTTGGCATCCCTCCTGTCACTTACCTCCTGCAAAGATTACCTGACGCTGAACCCCATCTCCTCCTTTGGTCCCGACGCGGTTTTTGGTACGGTGGCCAATGCGCAAAAAGCCGTCTTCGGAACTTACCAGGAATTGTCCGGTGACCAGGCATACGGCATCCGCGTCAGCATGTATTTTCCCTTCGATAACGACCTGATGATGGGCGCCGGCGGGCACAACGACAATGACAGAAGGGATATTGGCAGGTATAATCTCACCGCGGGCAACAAACAGCTTTACAAGCCTTTCAATCAAATGTATAAGGGCATTGAGCGGGCCAACCAGTGCATCAAATACATTCCCCAAATGAGCCTGTATAAAAGCGGATCCCCGGTACAAAAGGGAGAACTGCAAAGGCTGTATGGTGAGGTGCTCACCCTGAGGGCCCAGTTTTATTTCGCGCTGGTGCGCAACTGGGGCGATGTCCCGGCGCAATGGGTTCCTTCTACCGATCAGCCAAACCTGTTTTTGAAAAAGACGGATCGGGATTCGATCTACGCCCATATTTTAAATGACCTGAGGACAGCCGAGGACCTGGTTCCCTGGCGTTCGGGCGTAAGCGCGCTCGGCGACGCCAATGATGAACGCATCACCAAAGGGGCTGTAAAAGGCTTGCGCGCGCGCATCGCGCTTTTCGCCGGCGGCTATTCACTCCGGCAGGACAATAAAATGGAACGGCCTGCCGATTATCAGAAGTTTTACCAGATCGCAGACCAGGAATGTGCGGAGATCATCGGGTCCGGCGAACACCACCTGGATCCCAGTTTCGAGGACCTTTGGAGAAATCAGCTGGATGCGCACCAGATCGACCCTTACGGGGAGATCATGTTCCAGGTTGCCATGACAGGGGGTACTTCGGCATCGGACAGCAAACTGGGAAAATTCAATGGTCCCAACGGCAGCCTGACGATCGTGCCCACTTATTTTTATATGTTTGACTCGGTGGACAGCCGCCGGGATGTGACCATCGCGCCCTATGAGATCAACAAGGACAATACGCTGACGGCCAGGAATCTTTCCTCCATGGCCGATGGTAAATTCAGGAGGAACTGGATCAGCAACCCTACCGTTGATATCAGCAACCAATCGCAATATTTTGGATTGAACTGGCCCGTCCTGCGCTATTCGGATGTATTGCTGATGTATGCGGAGGCCGAAAATGAAATACACAGCGGCCCCACCGCCCAGGCCGTGGCCGCCTACCAGCAGGTAAGAAGCCGGGGCTTTTCGGGACATACTGATCAGATGGGTACGCCGCCCACCGGTCAGCAGGGGTTTTTTAGTGCCATCGTAAAAGAAAGGGCGCTGGAGTTTGGCGATGAGGGTATCCGGAAGTATGATCTGATCCGCTGGGATTCCCTGGGGGCGAAACTTGCCGAGACAAAACGGGCACTTGATGCCCTGTCGGCGGGTCAGGCGCCTTACGATCACTATCCCACGAAAGTGTATTACATGCCCGGCCCTTCCACTACGGCGATCAATTGGGTGTCTTCCTTTTATCAGCCGGCGCCTTCGTTCCCTCCCACGGGAGCCACTGCTGTCAATTGGATTTCAGCTGATATCATGAACGGTAACCTGCAGTATTTCGCGGAAGGATTTAAGACCGGTCACAGCGAGCTTCTACCCATCCCGCAGGCATGTATAGACGCCAATCCGAACCTTACCCAGGATTATGGATATTAATGATGGATATTAAAAAACGACGACCTTAAAAATAAAATACTCCAAGCCATGAAAAAATCCGGCATTCAACATACTCCTATTCCGCTGCTGCTGATCGTGATCGCCCTCGGTTTGGCAAGCTCCTGCCAAAAATCGCTGATCAATAAATTTACATCCAGCCGCATGTTCACCCCGACCACCATTAAGGTCTCAGGCGGCGATACGGCTGTGACCATCAGCTGGCCCGCCTCCCTGAACGCGCCGGTGAAAGGGGTCACCTATACGGTGGAAATATCCACGGATTCCACCTTTCAGACCACACCTGCCTTGTCATTAAAGGTGGATACCATCGCGGTACGGGTGACAGACGACACGTTGCAGGACCGGCAGCCTTATTTTGTCCGGGTGAAAGCCAACCAGACCGGTGACGCTTCGGACTCTTATTGGCTGAAGGATACCGTCAGGTTTTCACTCGTGGGCGTGCAGATATTCCATCCCCTGATGTCCTCCGACATCATCGATAACGCAGTGATTTTTCATTGGACCACCTCCCCGGGTGTATCGGAGATCATCCTGACGGCCGCAGGGGGCGACACGATACAGGTACCGGTCACGGAAGCCGACAACACGGCCGGCAAGAAGATGGTGGACAACTTAGTGGGCGGCACCGCCTATACCGCCCAGATTCTTTCGGGTCGTAAAAGCAAAGGCTTGCTGATGTTCAGCACTAAATCTCCCCAGACCGGCGCTAATGTGATCGATCTCAGGGAGAAAACAGATCCCCTGGTTTTATCTGACACACTTCCCGTCATTCCTTCCGGCAGCATTGTACTTCTTAAACGAGGCATGACCTATGACATGGATTCTTATGTGATCGACAAAACGGTGACCATCATGAGCGGGCTCGGTTTTGGTTCCCCGGCCGCGCTTTCGCTGAGCGGCAATTTTGACGCTTCCGGCGACCTGGACTCCATCAGGTTCAGCGATCTCACCATCGTGGCCAACGGATCGAATTATTTTATGAACATCAGCAAACCCGCCAACATCGGAAAAATGAGCATTGTGAACTGCACCACCCAGGGTGAGTTCAGCAATTCCTTTATCCGGATGAAGAAGGCGGGCGATAAGATCTCCCTGCTTTATATCGACCACTGCGTCATCGATAGTTTTGGGGTAGGCGCCAAATACGCGTTGCTTTATGCCAACGCGAGCAGCAGCGCCTTATTCGATCGCGTTGAGATCCGGAACAGTACCTTTTATTATTTCTATTATTTTATACGCCAGGATAAGGTCAGTACCCAATCCATCCTCATCGATCATTGCACTTTTGACAACATGATCAACCAGGGTGGTTATTTCATCAAGTACAGCACCTACCCTCCTTCCTTCGATCTCTCCAATTGTATTTTTGGCAAGACGCTGGATCCCACCAATGCCAACGGGATTGAATCTTCGGCCGGCGCTACGCTGTTCAATTGTTACCTCACTTCGGACTGTGTTTTCAGCGGGAGTCCTATCACGGGAGGTAACGCTTATTCGGGGACGTCCGCTGATTTGTTCACCGATCCGGCTAAGGGTGATTTTAACATTAAGGATGGCGGATTTGCGGGAAAAGGGTCCGCGGGGGACCCGCGATGGAGATAGGATGAATATTTATAAGCGCGAAGGTTTATCAAACCTGAAAAGCCTCATTTACTAAAAGGGTTTCTGATGAGATTGCAGGACTGTTTATTGTACTTACTTCCACTTTTAGCGCTGCAGTTAACGGATGTTAAATGTGTCAGGTCCATAGCACCACCCGAGGGGAACCACACCAGCCCGAATACCACACGGGCCGGTAAGAACGCCGTATTGGCATTCCCGGGCGCCGAAGGCGGTGGCCGGTTTGCACGGGGCGGCCGCGGTGGCGAAGTCTATGAAGTGACCAATCTTCATGACGCCGGAGCAGGCAGTCTTCGTGACGCCGTCAGCAGAGCCGGCCGGACCATTGTATTTCGGGTGTCGGGGATCATCCATTTAAAAAGCACTTTAAAGATCACCCATGACGATATCACGATCGCCGGACAGACGGCACCGGGCGATGGTATTTGCATTGCGGGTTACACCTTGTCATTACAAGCCAGCAATCTGATCGTCCGCTATATCCGTTGCCGCCTGGGCGATGAAAACGACGACGCCGATGACGCCATGCACGCGACAGAACACAGCCTGCCTTACCGGTATCATGACATGATCATCGATCATTGCTCGATGAGCTGGGCGGTGGATGAGGTAGGCACTTTCTACGGCGTCCGGAATTTCACTTTGCAATGGTGCATTTTGAGTGAAAGCCTTTATCATTCGGTGCACCCAAAGGGAGATCACGGTTATGGAGGTATCTGGGGTGGTTACAATGCCTCTTTTCACCATAACCTGATCGCTGACAACAGCAGCCGCAACCCGCGGTTTTGCGGAAGCCGCTATACGGGAAAACCGGATTCCGAAAGGGTCGACTTTCGAAACAATGTCATTTATAACTGGGGAAACATCAATTCGGTCTATGGCGGCGAAGGCGGAAATTATAACATGGTCAATAATTATTACAAACCGGGACCGGCGACACCGGGAAGTCTTACCAAAAGTTCCGCCAGCAATAAAAGGAACCGCATCCTGAATTACACGAGTTACTATTTTGCCAAAGACGCGGCCGTCTATCCCGACACGGTCTGGGGTGGCAAATTCTATATCGCCGGAAATTACGTCGCTGGCTATCCCGATGTGACGGTCGATAACTGGACCCTGGGCGTACAGAAAGACGGATATTACCGGGCCGGTGAATTGATAAAGGCGGCCCGGCAGGATAAGCCTTTTGCTTGTGCACCGGTTCGTACACAAACCGCCGGGGACGCTTACAAAAGCGTGTTGGACAGCGCGGGCGCCATCTTACCAAAACGTGACGCTGTGGACAGGCGGATCGTCAGTGATGCAAGAAAAGGCGTTGCCACCGACGAAGGGGCTACCTACGGGAAGATAAATAAAAAGGGTATTTCCCATCCCTCAGGGATCATCGATTCTCAGAACGACGTGGGGGGTTATCCCGCCTATCACTCCTCGTCTGCTTCCTCCGATAAAGATCATGATGGGATGCCGGATGATTGGGAAACCGGACACCACCTGGATCCAAATGACGCTACGGACCGGAATGCTTACACCCTGGATAAAAGTTACACCAACCTGGAGGTATACCTCAATGGTCTGACCGGGATAAAATAGGATGGGGCCCGGGGACTGGGCATCCGGATCCTGATCAGAACAGATGGATGGAATAAATGATAAAAAGCGATTGGTTATGCTGAAAAAGAAACATTTGTTAGTTGGCCTGCTGTTGGTTGTTACCGGGATACTCCCTGTGTCAGCGCAGCAAAAGATAGCGCGCCAGCTCAACGGGTATATTGAGGCCGCACCCTTTAAGATGCAGGCTCCTGCCCTGCCCCGGATCCCGGATCATCAGGTCTCCATCACTGATTTCGGGGCGGTGGGCGACGGGCATACGCTGAATACCACGGCCATCACCAGGGCCATCAACAGTTGCGCCGCAGCGGGGGGCGGTACTGTCCTCGTTCCCCCGGGGCTTTGGCTGACCGGTCCCCTGGCGTTAAAGAGCAACATCAACCTGCATGTACAGCAAGGTGCCATCCTGCTGTTCAGTACCGACCATAGCCTGTACCCCATCATGAAGACAAAGCCTTCGAGCCGTTCCTATTTTGCGATGTCCCCCGTCTATGGCTATGAACTGCATGATGTAGCCATTACCGGCAAGGGTATTTTGGATGGCTCGGGTGATTCATGGAGGCCCGTGAAAAAGGACAAGATGACCGACGCCCAATGGAAGAAATTGCTTGATTCCGGCGGTGTGGTGAGTGCCGATGGTAAAATGTGGTGGCCCTCCAAAGAAGCGATGTCGGGGGAGGCTTACCTAAAAAAGCTAAAGAAATCCGGGCAAGAACTGACCGCCAAAGATTTTTTGCCGGCGCGTGATTATTTACGGCCTTACATGATATCACTGATCAGTTGCAAGCGGCTGCTGATCGATGGGCCGACCTTCATGAACTCGCCCAAGTTCGCGTTATACCCCAAGTATTGCCAGGACCTGGTCATCCGGGATGTAAAGATCAACAATGAATGGTGGGCCCAGAACGGCGATGGCATCGACATTGCCAACTCCAGAAACGTGGTCATCTACAACTGTACGGTGAATGCCGGAGATGACGGCATTTGCATGAAATCAAGCCGGACAGCATCCGATAAGAGCGACAGCGCCAGCCTGAAGAATGTCGTGATCGCCGATTGCATCGTCTATCACGCCCATGGAGGTTTTGTGATCGGAAGCAACACCGATGGCGGCATGGA
>DASULB010000301.1:0-5040 GCA_036278455.1 Chitinophagaceae bacterium
TCAAGGTACCGCATTAACGTTCCCAGGCTGGCGTCCATGCCTTCGATCAGCCCCGCATAAGCCGCCTCTGATTTGTTCAGCCCCCGTTTCCGGTATTTTTCAAAATATCGCGGGTCTGCGTTGTAAGGAACATGTACAGCGTAATGGGCCATGTACAAAAAGAAGGGTCTATGTTTCAATTGCGCGGTATCCATGGCTTTCATCGCTTCCAGGGTCAAGGCCCTCGTCAGGAAAGTCTGGGAATGCCAATACTGTTTGAGCCCTTTGATGGCACGCAGCTTAAATTTTCCCGGTACATTGCCATAATCGCTTTCTCCCAGATAAGAAGCAGGATTACCCGCAGCACTGCCTGCGATATTAATATCAGCACCCAGGCTTACAGGGTTGGCCCCCGGCGTCTTATAGGCCCCAAAATGCGCTTTGCCACAATGGATTGTGAAATAGCCGTGATCTTTGAGCACCTGGAATAACGAAGTGGCATAAACGGTGTGTGAGATTCCTTTGACAGGACTTAACCCGTTCATGTTCCAATCCGGAATAGCCAATATGCTGTCCGGCGGATCGACGGGCTTATCTTTAAACATCGTCCAGTTGGTCACCCGGTGATGCGCGGCCGTCATCCCTGTCATCAGGCTTACCCTGGAGGGTGTACAAACGGAATTAGCATAAGCTTCTGTAAACTTTAAGGACCGGGCCGCCAGTTTCTCCATGTTGGGAGTATGGAACTTGCGGTTAGCCGCTGTCAGGGAATCCCCAAAAGGGACCGAAGTGTCTTCCCAGCCCATGTCATCCACCAGGAACACAATAATATTGGGATGCCGGGCTGTTTTTTGTTGAGCGCTCAACTTATGGAACGGGAGAACGACCAGGATAAGCATCACCCTCATTACTGTCGCCGTGTATTTCTTTCTGTTGAAATGGATCATCCGTTTTATATTTTAAATTTGCGCTGGAGTATAAACATACTCCATTTCTTTGTTTTTGATGCGAGGAATTCTTTTAAATTGAATCAAAAATTTATTTTCTTTTATACCTAGAAGTTTTCAAGTACCATCACCCTTTTTTCTTCTTTGAGGGTGACCAAATATTCGATTTTCAACCTGGTTAGTAAATCTGTTAGGTGATAAGAGATTAATTACATCAGAAAGCCTAATTCCCATTTCAATAGCCTTTGACGAAGTACCCTTAGTTTTAAAGAGCTCGTGCCAAAAATATAGAAACTTTTGGATGTAAACTTATAGGGGACATTTACCGAATTGGCAGAGGTAGCAGTTACAGGCACAGATCGCAATCTGAATTGGCAATATTCGGGCACTTTTTGCGGAAGAAGGCAAGCGTAAGGAGATGATCAGCTATTTTAGCGGTACCTTAAGAAATCGTCAATCGGTATCACTCAATTCTTTATTCGTGATGCACAGGGTAATATATTGGCCTTATACAGGTATGATGGTACAAGCCTGAAACGGGCGGAGCAGGATCGGAACGTGGAACCGGGACCAATAACCGGCAAGCAGTATTTCATCCGGGATGCGCAGGGTAATGTTCCGGCCACCTATACTTACGGAAGTATCTTAAAATGGCGGCGCGGAACCTGTACGGCAGCAGCCCGTAGCCCGTGGAGCCACAACAAAGCCATTGCCGGCCACGCAATGCTGCCTCTAAGCGAGACGGACGCATTAAGCGACTGGTACTTATTAGGAACAATGTACCATGCATCGACAAACCCTCTATCCAATGTTTTAAGGGTTATTATCGATAAAAAAAAGGTGTACCTTTGAATGACGCTACATTAGATCACTATAAGCGGAAGTTCTCTCACCACATGATTATTTCCCTCTTTGATATGGGCTGGAACTATATACAGAGAATTTCAGGCAGGCATTATTTTCTCACTAATCCTTTCCCCTATTTAAAAGCAAAAATAGAAAAAAAATAAAGTAAAAGACCTATGGGTATCTTCCGTGATATTCTTTTAATAGTAATAACAACCTGCTTTCTAAATAATTCATCTTACGCTCAGACGAAGTTCATGAAGATAGATGGCAAGGTGATGGATAGTAGCAACTATTCCCCGTTGGGCCATGCGAGTGTCTATTTAAGTAATACTTCTATTGGTACGACAACTTCCCAAGACGGATCGTTCTTTTTAACCAATATACCACCAGGAAGTTATAAACTCATCATATCGTATATCGGCTTCAAAACACAAATCTTTACCATAGATGAACAAAGTAACGAGAGATTTTTTACGATTCAGATGAAGAGAGATGTTACCCAGTTGGAAAGGTTAGTTGTAAACGCTGATAAATTTAACAAAGCCTACTTAAAAGATTTCGAAAAATATTTCATAGGGACGGACGAAAACGCATCTAATTGCATAATAACTAACCCTGAAGTGTTGTTCTTTTATTTTAATAAGCAAACAAGTCGGCTTACGGCAAATGCCACAAAAGTGCTTGTGATTGCCAACAAGTCATTGGGGTATAAAATATATTATGACTTGCAATATTTTTATTTTGATGACAGTACACGTCATTTAACCTATTTTGGGTATCCAAAATTTGAAGCCTTACATGCCAAGAATGAAAGAACAAAAAGACAATGGGATGAAAATAGAATGAAAGCATACCTTGGCTCCATGCGTCACTTTATGAAAGCGCTTATTTCAAGGAAATTAAAAAAAGAAGGGTTTAAAGTACACAAACTAGAAAAAATTGAGGATCCCTATTCAAAAAAAACTTATACTTTGGTACATTCAGATGGACTGCCTTATGATAGCATAATCGCAAAAGCAAGAGATAGATTAGGCTATGTTAAATTAATATTCGATAATAGCTTGTATATTACTTATAGCCCGCCTCGCTGGACAGGCATTTCTCCCAAAATCCATATCGTCATTTCTCCTATTCAAACTCTAATAAAGCCGAGGTATCCGCCTTCTATTTTGACATTGATAAAGGCAACTTACATAGATCGCAATGGTGACCTAACAGACCCGATGATGGTTATTAAAAAAGGTGGTTGGGCGCATAATAGTGTTGCAGACCTCCTGCCTATTAATTATGAACCTTCACGATCCGGCACCAGGGAGTAACATCAGTTTCGTAGTTAGTTAAAATGAAAAACTGACTGGCTTTCCGAGAGCGGATAGGAATATGGTAGGCGATGGAAAAAGTTTCTTGCATCTTGACAGAGGATGGTATGCAGAATGGAATCAAAGGGAAAGTTATGAAGCTAAAAGCATATTTAAGGACTTTTTGAATTTGGATAACACACAATATAATTATCATGCGACAGCATACCATTGCAGGCGGAGCAAGAGGTCGGGACAATGGTCACCTACGATGTCAACGGCAATATTACTCACCTACCCGCGTAATGGGGGATCCGTTGGCCATGGATAACCTCACTCATTATGATAACAACAGCAACCGGTTGCACTACATTACCGATGCAGTGGCAGCAGGTAACTATTCGACCGATATAGACAGCCAGCGTGCGGGCGACTATGCGGTCAATGCTTTCTCGCTGAGTTATACATCACCCAGAACACTGACAGGCAGCAGCAACCAGCTGTTCAACGGCAACATCAGTAACAGCACGCTGGTTTTAGGGTATTCGGACAAGTGATTGCCTTCATTTTAATTGTCGAATCCTTATCGTTGTGCTTTATTCCCGATCCTGATAGACCCTTACCCAATCCACTACCATTTTAGCCGGCAAGTCGTTTTTGTTTACCTGTCCCGGCCAGTTTCCACCCAGGGCCTGGTCCAGCAGGATGTAAAAGGGCTGGTCGAAAGGCCATTGGGTTTTGGTTGTGTCACTTTCGATCCTTGGATAAGAAAAGGTTTTCTTTCCATTGATGAGCAGGTCGATCCGGTCCGGCGACCATTGCATGCCAAACACGTTAAATTGGCCCACTTTGAAAGTCGCGGTCCCGTGATGCTTCGGGTCATCCTGGTGATGCAGCTTGTCAATGTAAGCACTGTGGATCGTTTGGTAGAAAATCGAATCAAAGTTCAGGTGTTCCATGACATCGATCTCACCGCCAGCTGGCCAGCCCCCATGCGCATTGGTTGCTGGCAGCAGCCAAATGGCTGGCCAGGTACCCTGTCCCCGGGGTAATTTGGCCCGTACTTCCAGCTTTCCATATTTAAAAGAAAATTTGCCTTTGGTGCTGATGCAGCCTGTTTGATATTTGGCTGTATCGGAGGCCTCTTTTGACAGAATGCCGCTGAGATAGAGTTTACCATCATTCACCCATGCAGTGGAGTCATTGTCCGCACAATAACAATTCCAGTCCGATCTTCCCCGGCCGGCAAAGGTCCATTTGCTGCTGTCAGGCTTCCCGTCCTTGGAGAATTCATCCTGCCACACCATTTTCCAGTGTACGGGCGCGGGACTGGCGGCGGCCTGTTTAAAGAGTCCGAATTCTGCCAGCATCGGGTTCAGTCTGGATGATGCAATTGTTAACCTGACCTTACCGGTGGTGATGGGTTTAAAACGCAACAGGCGTTTATAGCCGACGGTGGTACCTGCCGTGGCTTCCTTCCAACCCTGGCCATTCCAATAGTCCAATTCAAACTTTTCAATGCGTTGGCCGACACGGATCTCTTCCTGTAGCAGCAAAACATCAAATGTTTTTGATCCCTGTAAGTTAAACTCAATGACCGCCGTCGTGTCCTTGCCCCGTGTGGTCCAATAGGTGCTGTTGTCATGGTCTAATAAGGCCTTGGCATGTGCCCCATTGGGTGATCTTATGACGGCGCCGGCAGCCAGGTTGGTCGAAAAAGTCTCCTGAACCAGTTTCTTCCATGCCATCAGGTGCTTAATATCATGTTGGTTGATCAGCCCTTCTTTGTCCGGCGGTACGTTTAGTAACAAGACGCAGTTCCTTCCCACCGATCCATAATAGATGTCCATTAGCTTTTGGGGTGACTTCACTAAACTATCCTGAGATGGGTGATAAAACCATCCGGGCCGGATCGAGACATCGGCCTCCGCCGGATACCAGATAAGCGCCTTTGCCCCCAATATCTT
>DASULB010000302.1:0-5243 GCA_036278455.1 Chitinophagaceae bacterium
TCTATTATGCGGCTGGTTGCCTGCAAATCTTATTTTGAAATGGAGGCTTGTGAAAGTGATGCTGATCACATCCATTTCCTTATCCGCTATATTCCACGTCTTTCGGTTGCTTCCATTGTTCGCAAATTGAAGCAGCAAAGCACTATTGCAATCTGGAAAAAGTACAAAAGCATATTGTCGGCCAACTTCTGGAAAGAAAACACTTTCTGGTCAGATGGTTACTTCGTTTGCTCAATTGGTGAGGCAAGCCCTGAAACTGTCCGCCACTATATTCTTTCGCAAGGTTGATTTTCTGTGCCTTACATCCCAAAAGCTAAAGACTTTTGGGTTTTACGGCACATTTTATAAATTTATAGTTAGTTTTCGGCAATTAATTTCTAGGTTAAGAGATTGGATAAGCTCAGGATAATATTTTTCCACAAAAGGCTTAATCAAATTTTTGTGTTCTCTTGCATAATTGGAAGTGAGATTGTCTTCGGCGGCTCAGAACCAATATCTAATCCAACATGTACGCAGAATGCCATTCATCAGCATTGAATACAAGCGAGAACAACCTCTCAATAAGCTCTGGGTATTTATAACCGACGGCGATTCCTTCGGCAGAAGCATTGGTATAATTAAATCCGCAAGCTTATTTGGAATTTTACATTTATAATCTTTGAGATTGGGATGATCTTGAAGCTGTTCCATCAGTATTTTGATATCATCCAATACCTCACCTCCTATAGCAGGTAAAATAAATTCTTTAATACATCTGAATAGCTATAGTAAGCTACACGTCAACGCATCTCAAGATGCGCAGTAATCATTGGCTCAAACCCAAATTTCTTGAAATCTGAGTCCATGAAATTTATTCTGCCAAATGATTGGAAATTTGAGTATTTTACTTGAACTTGCATACCGCTAAATCTGCAAGTGCAATATCCCAAATGAGTGATATTGCCAGGGGCCTCTTATCCTTACGTTGTGCGGATAAGAGGCTCTTTTTATCCGATGCTTGCGAAATCAGGGAGTATCACTTAATAATAGTTAACAACCAGAAGAACGCGTATAGCCATGAGAAAAAACAGCATCTTCCTTTTTATCACCCTGGTTTTGTCAGTAACGGCAATTTTGTCCGACACCTCGAATGCCCGTGCGCAAGGCTGGAAGCCACTGGCCGCTACCTATTCTCCGCAGGACCTGAAAAGCCTGATCATCCCCCGTAGCGAATGGAAGCCTTATGGTGATTTCAGTGATCCGGAGGTGCTTGCGACCATTCCAAAGAATGTCCGGCAGGCTTATATCCACGCAGCAGAAAAGTTACTGCATACCACCTGGCCTCCACTGCCCGCCACCGTGTTTATGGAGTTCGTCAGGAATGGTAACCGCTCTGACTACGAAAAGCTTTCCTTTGACCGGCGGCGGAAACTGGCCACCCTGGTATTAGCGGAGACCTTTGAAAGGAAAGGACGTTTTACCGATCAGATCATCAATGGCATCTGGGCGATTTGTGAGGAGTCCTTCTGGGGCGTCCCGGCGCATTTGTTCTTGCAAAAAGCCAGTGATGGCCTGCCCGATGTACAGGATCCCGCCGTCGGTCTCTTTGCGGCGGAGACGGCAGAAGAAATGGCCTGGACCTACTACCTGTTAAAACCGGAACTGGATAAGGTAAACCCATTGATCTCCAAACGCATCGTTTATGAAAACAAAAGACGGATCCTTGTTCCTTATCTGAAACATGAGGACTGGGGTTATCTGGGTTTCCAGTGGGCCAAACACAAAACGACGGAAAGGCGGGTTAATAACTGGAACCCCTGGATCAATTCCAACGTGCTGGCTGCGGCGCTGGTACTGGCCAAAGATCCTGCACTCAGGTTACAGATCATCTATAAGACGATGAAAAGTATCGATAATTTTGTGATCCCCTATCCGGGTGATGGCGGCAGCGACGAAGGACCGGACTACTGGGGAAGGGCCGCCGGTTCGCTGCTGGACTATCTTGAATTGCTGGACAAGGCCTCGGGCGGTAAGATAGATGTGTTTAACCAGCCTGTTCTAAGGAATATGGGAAAATACATTTATAAGATGTCCATCAGCTATCCTTATTACGTGAATTATGGAGACGCAGATGCCAAATACAGGCCTGACCCCGCCCTGCTTTACCGGTTCGGCGAAGACACCCGTGATACGCTACTGATCCACTTCGCCGCGTTCCAGGCCGGGAAGCAGCATTTCGGACATGGGTTGTTAGATTATCCGTTCGGTGTGCTCAACCGGACGCTGCCGGCGCTTTTTGTGCTGGGCAAGCTGGCAGCGACAACCCCAGAGGACCCGCTGGTAAGGGACGCATGGCTGCCGGACATTCAGGTCATGACTGCCAGGTCCACCGCGGGAAGCACCGCCGGTTTATACATTGCCGCCAAAGGTGGCAACAACGGCGCCAGCCACAACCACAATGACGTCGGCAATTTTGTGGTCTTCGGTGATGGGCACCCCGTACTGATCGACGCGGGGGCGCAGACCTATACCGCCAAGACCTTTGGCGGGCAGCGTTATACCTTATGGAACAACCAATCTGCTTACCATAACCTGCCTGATATTAACGGCGTCCCGCAACAGGCCGGGAAGGCCTATACCGCCACCGATGTGCGGTATAACGAAGACAAAAAAAGGGCTATCCTCTCGCTGGATATCGCGAAGGCCTATCCCAAAACCGCCCGGGTAATTTCCTGGAAGCGGACCATCACCCTGGAAAGAGAAACGGAAGTGGCCCTTGAGGAGCATTATCAACTTTCCGGCTGGTCGGCCCCCATCACGGAGAATTTCCTGACACCCCTTATCGTGGACATCTCTCATCCCGGTGTAGTAACTTTAACAGATACCAGTCTTCATAAGAAGTACCGGTTGCATTATGAAGATCGTATCTTTACCCCGCAGTTGGATACCATCGCCATCAACGACGGGCAGGTAATCACCCATGATGGTAAGCCCGCAGAACGCAGTGGACGGATGTACCATAACTGGGGCAGCACTTTATACCGGATCAGGCTGGTAGACAAAACCCGGTCGTTAAAAGGTAAGATCATCCTGAAAATTGATTAAGTTGTCCAAAAAAATTAATAACCTGCCATAAAAAAAATCAGACAATGAATATGCATTTAAAAAGGGTACGCCATATCATCCTCTTTGCCATCCTGTCGGGTGTGGCCATCAACCTGCACGCCCAGACCCGGGTCGTATTGGATAATTATTACAACCATGAGACCAATCCAAAAACAGGAAAGTTGTTTCATTACCTGTGGTCCGACCACGCCAACAGCGGGTTCTCCGAGTGGGGGGATATTTTTAAGGAAAAAGGAGCAACGCTGGACACCTTGCAAAGGGCGCCCTCTAACGCAAATCTCCGCAAGGCGGATATTTACATCGTGGTGGATCCGGATACAAAAGCGGAAAGCCCAAATCCTCATTACATCATGGCCGGGGGCATTAAAGCCATCACCAGTTGGGTAAAAAAGGGCGGTGTACTCGTCCTCATGGCCAATGACTCCGGGAATTGCGAATTCCAGCACTTAAATAATCTGGCCAGGAATTTTGGCATGCACTTCAATGAAGTGCGCCTGAACCATGTCACAGGACACCAGTGGGAAATGGGGGCCGTGACCTCTTTTGGCAAGTCACCTGTTTTTTCCGGTATAAAAAAGATATACCTGAAAGATGTATCATCGCTCGACCTGTCGGGCCCGGCCAAAGCGGTGCTCTCAAAGGATGGGAATGTCTTCATGGCGATCAGCCATGTTGGTAAGGGTTACGTTTTCGCGGTCACCGACCCCTGGATATACAATGAATACATCGGACACCGGTATTTGTCCGTGGGCTTTGAAAACCACAAGGCCGCTGAAAACATGACAGCTTATCTGATCGGCCTGAGTAAGCAGGCCCGCAAGCATTAATTGTCCAGGAGATTGTATATTTGAAGATCTTTGATTGAGATTAATTGCTTAAATAACTTTCTATTCCTATGTCAGGTACCTACCAATATGCTGAAAGAGTCGGCCCTGCGCGACGTGCTGCACCCGACTATGCTTCGTCAAAGGGAATCGCTTACCCTGCGGTTCCAGCCTTACAAAAGAAAGATCCAGAAGAATTAAAGACGCACGTTACAACGCCACTCATTGGTATCAGCGAAAACAATGTTTCGCAGACCGCTGTCAGCCAGTTAAAAAAGACCGTTCAATTCGTCAGGAAAAAGAGGAAAAAAAGTGATGACGATGATGATGGTTGGCTTCCGCCTGGTGAGCGGCGAAAGCACAGGCAAACGTTTAGTAAAAAAATAAGGAAAAAGGTAATTAAAAAGCATGCTCTCAGAAACAAAAGAGGATTATTCGTATGCCCCGGATGTGGAATGCCTTTGGCAGATAAAAAACTCAGAGAGATAAAAACGTATTATATAAGTAAAAGCGGGAAACGACACAATATAGTGTCTGCCCAGCTTGATCATTATCCACGCTGGGCTGGTCGATTGGAGGCCTTAAAACGACGAAAAAGTACCGATGCGCAAATAAGAGAAGACCCTGATGATGTCAATAGGTTGAGGGTATTATGTCTTCGTTGTAATGCAAGTCACAAATTTGAGAAACAGAAGACCCTTCCGGATGAAGGATATAGTGATAGCGAATACTTTAGCGATGATGACGAAAGAGACAAGGAAATCTGGAAATCATATAGGAAAGATGATGATGACGGTGGTGGCGGGAATGGAACCTCACTCGTTTCATAATTCAGTCAACAGAGGAGAGCTGCTTCACACCGTCGTCCTTTTCCCCATACCCTTTGGAACCCCTGTCATGAGACCTTCGAAATGATAGCATGTCCGGGTCTCAGCGCCGGACGATCGTGGTGCCGATGTCAGAACTGCTGATGTCAGTTTCCCGGAGTGGGTGTCCTTGTTATATCCAATGATTTTAAACCCTGTGTTTTAGTGAAAAGACCTGCGTTGGCCTTAGCATACGAACAACCCAAGCATCTGCCTCCCACGGTCCGGCCCGTATTCAGGCAACCCGCTGTATTCAATCCGCATGAGCCCGGATCATTCAGGCCCGGATACCTTGCACCTGAGTAACCGCTCCCAAACGGACTATTTCGGTGGATCATCGCATTTTGAACGAATTACTGATAAAAAAGGTAAAAAACTATCTGTTTTGGATAAAATAGGCCCATCAAGGTCCGTTTTAGGTTGTAATTTTCGCTTTTAAAATACAGCG
>DASULB010000303.1:0-3400 GCA_036278455.1 Chitinophagaceae bacterium
GTCGGTATTGGGTTTAAAGGCCAGCCCCCAGATGGCAAAATGCCTGCCTTTTAAATCATCGCCAAAATACGCTTTTATCTTTGGCAGGAGAAAAGTTTTCTGTTTATGGTTTACTTCCATCACGGCGTTCAATATCTTAAAATCATATTGCGCCTTGTTGGATGATTTCACCAGGGCATGCACATCTTTGGGAAAACAGCTGCCGCCATATCCAATACCGGCGAACAGGAAACGTTTGCCGATCCTCCCATCGCTGCCCATGCCACGACGCACCATGTCCACATCGGCCCCCAGCCTCTCACAAAGATTGGCCACTTCATTCATGAAGGATATTTTGGTGGCGAGAAATGAATTGGCGGCGTATTTGGTCAACTCCGAGGACGCTTCATCCATGAAGAGTACCGGATTTCCCTGGCGGACGAACGGTTCATACAATTCCCCCATGATTTTTCGCGCTTTTTCGGAAAGCGTACCGATGATCACGCGATCGGGTTTCATGAAATCCTCCACAGCCACCCCTTCCCGCAGGAACTCGGGATTGGAGACCACATCGAAAGCACAAGCGGCATTCCGGGCGATAGCGTCGCGCACCCTGGCGACGGTTCCGACAGGCACGGTGCTTTTATTTACAATGATCTTATAGTCGTCAATCAATTGTCCAATCTGCTCGGCTACACCCAGCACATAAGAGAGGTCGGCGGAGCCGTCTTCTCCCGGAGGCGTTGGGAGCGCCAGAAAAATAATATCCGAGCCGGTAATCCCGTGTTTCAGATCAGTGGTAAAACTGAGGCGGTTGTCATTGAGGTTGCGCTCAAAAAGCTTTTCAAGACCGGGTTCATAAATAGTGATCTCCCCGGCGGACAGCTTTTTGACTTTTTGCGCGTCAATGTCAACACAGATAACCTGATTGCCTGTTTCGGCGAAACAAGTCCCTGTGACTAAGCCGACATAACCGGTACCAACGATTGTTATTTTCATTCGTTCATTTTTTGGTTAATATAGTAAATGGTAGATGGATTTGCAAAGATCCTGCATAAATTTGGAAGCGCTATCACCCGTGGTTTATTTTGTGTCAAAGAAATCAAGAACGGACGATGCAATAAAGTTAAGCTGATCATCATCCAGTTCGCTGTGCATGGGAAGAGACAGCACTTCTCCGACGAGCCTGTCCGTCACGGGTAAATGCTCAGGTATATCCGCCACCCCCTGGAACATTTTTTGCCGGTGGGCAGCCACGGGATAATAAATCATGGAAGGAATTTCTTTTGCTGCCAGGTAATCATGCAACTCATCCCGGCGGTTGTTCCTGACAAGAAGCGTATACTGGTGAAAGACATGCCTGGTATTATCAGCCTGGTAAGGGACCTGCAGATCGTCATGTCCGCTGAATGAACGGGTATAAAAGGCCGCCGCCTTGCGCCGTGCGCTCAGATAAGCGTCAAGATGCTCTAATTTAATATTGAGCACCGCCGCCTGCAGACTATCCAGCCTCGAATTACAGCCGACCAGATCGTGATAATACCGTTGGCTCTGGCCATGATTGGCGATCATCCGCATTTTCTCCGCCAACCCTTCATCATTTGTCATCACGGCACCTCCATCGCCAAAACATCCCAGGTTTTTAGACGGGAAAAATGAAGTGCAACCGATATCACCTATTGCACCCGTTTTCTTTTTTATTCCGTCAGAAAAAGTATAGTCGCCGCCGATGGCCTGCGCATTATCCTCTATCACATAGAGGTGATGTGCCTTCGCCAACGTCATCAAGGGCTCCATATCGGCGCTTTGTCCAAATAAATGAACGGGTATGATGGCTTTGGTGCGAGGGGTAATGGCCGCTTCTATCTGGCCGGTATCCAGGCAAAAAGTCTTTTCATCCACATCCACAAACACCGGTTTCAATTTTAACAGGGCGATCACCTCAGCGGTGGCAATGAAGGTAAACGACGGCGTGATGATCTCATCGCCTGGCTGCAGATCCAGGGCCATCAGCGCGATCTGAAGGGCATCGGTCCCGTTAGCGCAGGGAATTACTTTTTTTACTCCAAGATATTCCGCTAATTTCAGGGCAAAATCCCGTTCGGGTTCCCCGTGAATAAACGCGGTATTATCAAGTACTTCCTGCATGGCAGCGTCTACCTCGGGTTTTATCTTTTGATACTGCCGTTTCAGGTCAACCATTTGTATCGGTGTCATTCGAATTGGTCGTTTTAATGTAAGTTCGCAAATTTACAAATTATAGGTCAAGGGCTTTCTTTAAAAATCTTTATGTCGTTACCCTTCCTCGTATATGATATAATTATCCGGGTTTATGCCTTTCTGATCAGGATGGCTGCACCTTTTAATCTGAAGGCCCGCAAATGGGTAGACGGAAGAAAAGAATGGTACCGATCATTGGAAAAGACGCTCCCTCCCGGAGGGGCCGACATATGGATGCACTGCGCTTCCCTGGGTGAATTTGAACAAGGCCGGCCGGTGCTGGAGAACCTGCGAAGAAACCACCCTGAAAAGTACATCCTGTTGACCTTTTTTTCTCCATCGGGCTATGAGGTGAGAAAAAACTATGCCAATGCCAACCACATTTGCTATTTACCCCTGGATACGCGTGAAAACGCATACAGGCTTACCCTGCTGGTCAAGCCACGGCTGGTTATTTTCGTCAAATATGAATTCTGGTTTCACCTGTTAAAGGTCTTGGATGAACGCCGGATCCCGGTGCTGCTCATCTCGGCCATCTTTCGACCTGACCAATTCTTTTTCCGGTGGTATGGAAAGCCCTTCAGGAAATCCCTGGTTTATTATAAAAAGATCTTTGTTCAGGATAAGCATTCAGCCGGACTGCTTCAAAAGGCAGGCGTCACCGGAGCGGTCGTCGCCGGTGACACGCGCTTTGACCGTGTGATAGGGGTAGCCGCCCACCCCCGGAAACTCCCCGCCCTGGAAGCCTTTCTGCAGGGTGACCGGCCCTGGGTGGCCGGCAGTACATGGCTCCATGATGAGGAATTGATCCGGGCATGCCATCGCCCGATCAGCAAATGGATCATCGCCCCCCATGAAGTGACCGCCACCAGGCTTTTACAGATAGAGAAAATATTCCCGGGAAAAACGGTACGCTATTCGACGCTCCTGGCCGCGCCCGAAAAATTCTTGCAGCAGACTATCTTGCTGGTGGATAATGTAGGGATGCTGTCCTCTCTTTACCGCTATGGCGCCGTTGCTTATGTTGGCGGCGGATTCGACCACGGGATCCATAACATCCTGGAGGCGGCGGTCTATGGGGTACCCGTCGTATTCGGGCCAAAATACCATAAGTTCAAAGAGGCAGTGGACCTGATCGGTATAGGCGGAGCCTTCACGGTCAGCGATGAAAAGGACCTGGAAAAGGTAATGATAAAATTGA
>DASULB010000304.1:0-4265 GCA_036278455.1 Chitinophagaceae bacterium
CTTTATCCCCGAGGTAGACCGGCCAGTCCTTGTGACTGGTTTCGGAATTATTTTTACACCTGGAAAATGTCAGGCAAATAAATCCCAGGACAAGCAAGACAAAGATTCTTTTCATTTATCGAATTTCATTTACATAAAAACAGGTAATGCAACGCTCATCTGGCTGCCGTAGCAGCGGATCTGATCACGGGATAACAGGTAAAATTTTCCTGATCATGCACCTGGTAATAGGGTATGTAGTGATGCTGATCATCGCCGGTGATGACAAAATGCAAAGGCTTACCGGCCTCCGGTTCCAGGTGTTTGACAACCTGCGTGGGTGCTAAGGGAATATGCGCATGCCCGCCTTTGTCCACCTGCCCGACAAGGGCCATCAGAATAGGGCCATAAGTGAGGGCATAATGATCATGATCACGACCGATCTCATCCTGCCCCGTATAAGGGGTCAGTTTAAAGGTGATCGGAAGCCTGAAGGATATTTTATCCCCGGCGGACCACTTACGCTCGAGCGTCTGGTAGGTACCGGGTTTGCCTGTAGCTACTTTCTTGCCGTTGACATAAATGGGCATATCCCCGGACGCCCAGGAGGGCACCCGCAGGTGTATCATTGCTTTAACAGGATGGGATGCAGCGATCTGCAGGGTCACATCAGGGCTGAAAGGGAAGGTTGTTTCCATGTGTACCTGCAACTGCTGTCCTGCTTCTTTCCAGGTGATGGTGGAACCGGCAAACAGGTTCACATAAAGGCCGTCTTTGGCGGTAGAATAAATGTATTCCGGTAAGGACCCGTAAAGGCGCGTCCCCTGCCCTTCGCAACAAGTGTTGCTGGCAGACCCGTTTTCCTTTACACCCAGCAGATCGGCATGATAACGGATGCCCTTGTCGCCGTCCTGGTTGGCCAGGCCGATGTTATAGATCGATTTCTCAATTTCATCCACGTATTTTTCTTCCTGCGGGAACAGCAGGTGAAAGCGCTGGTTATACCGTATCCAGAAGACGCTGCAACAGAGCTCTCCTGTTTGTTTATGCAGGAAGTAAGACTTGGGCGGGTACTTGGGGCCTTCACAGATGGCGATGCTGCCACCGACATGTTCCCAGTCGTCATGAAAAAGGTCCCAGCCTCCCAGAGATGCTTTCAGGTAACGCTTGTCGCCGGTAGCACGGTACATGTCCAGGTAGGGTTCCAGGGAGGTAAGCAGGTAACAATGAGGATGGTCATAAGGATAAAGCCAGATGGCCTCTGGTTCACGCGCCGAGAGTTCCTTTAGCCAGTAGTCCTCCTGAAAGTATTGCTGCACCACCTGAATATCTTTCGGCTTGCCCAGGGGTGTAAAATACATCCGCGTGTTGGCGATCATGCCCTGGACACCCTGACCGGCTCTTCTGAGCAGTTCCGGCAGGTACCTGGAAGTGTCGAACCAATTGTAATAGCCCCGCAGCAGACCAAAAGCCTTCGGGTCCCCGCCATAACCCGCGGCGATCAATCCCCGTGTAAGCCATGAGCGCGTATAGGCGCCCCGCTCACTATAGAAAATAGTATTCTTGGGATAGGCCATAATATAGCCATCGGGTTCACTGTACTTCGCGATGCCGCTTACGACCTGATCCATCCGCTGGCGCAAGGCTGTGTCCTGGATCCAGCGCACCGTATTGCCTGCCCCCATCAGAAAATGACCCGCGTTGGAGCCCGCCAGGGAAACATCCCAAAAGGGATCTGGCGGCGGCAACGTATCGGTAATGGGTTTGCCCGCCCGCCTGCGGAAAGGGCGCAATAAATAGGGTGCCGAAAAATAATGAAGCAGGTAGTGAATGTTGTTATCCATGGTGGTTTTAAAAAGCCCGTCGTCAAGGACCACCCCGGTAAGCGGGGCATTGGCCTTATAAGGCACCGGATGCCACTTGTCCTTTGGGATGACGTTGCGGGGATTGTCGGTCACATCTCCTTCTCCCTGTGGCCGGGGAGCCCTGGTTAAAGGCGTCTTTCCCAGATATCCACTGTCCGCATCGGTGATGGGGCATCCCTGGGCGACATCTTTTCCACCTGAATAAACCGCTAGTTTTGACAATGCCAGTACATTCTGACGCAAGGCGGTGGCGGTGAGACGGACATAGCGGCCATGGACGGTGTTCCTGGGGCAAAACAATTGCACCGCGTCATAAGGATCAGGATAATCCGCACGGGTAAAGGTATAATCCGCTACCATTTCAAACTTTTTGAAATCAGGATCATCAGAAGCCTCCAGGCTAAACCGCAGGGGAAATCCCCTTGGTTGGATGTCATAGCCGGCCAGAAACGGATAGAGCTTAATGGAGTCGATTCTTTGGATGCTGCCAAGATCCACCTGCACCCATTTTGGCTGACCATCCTTTCCAGGCTTAGACTGGTAGCCCAGGGGCGTAAACCTGGCGATGCGCTCCACACCCATCGGTCCATTGGACTGTCCCTGCGCCTTTACCATACCCAAAAGAATAAGGCCTGAAAGAAACAGGATAAATGTCTTTCTCATCTTTTTTGTATTTTAATGGTGCCCTCGTTGATGCACCCAAAGTAATTTCCTGCCCAAGAGATCTATATCTCTCTCCTGAAAGGTTTTAAGCTTTACACCCTTCCCATCACCGGGTCGGTAAAACCACTCTTGCCCGTTTCCACCCTGCCTGCATAGCGCCTCTCAAAATGATCAAATCCGGCTATATGGATAGTGAAATCATACCAGCAAAAGTGTTTGGCCAGGTCCAAAATAATGCTTCGTTCGGCTTTTGCACCGGCGTGCTCCAGTGTTTTTTGAATGCGGCCATTCCCATATGCATTGTCGGTGACGGTCAGCTGATAAGACTGCCCGGGATCCAGGTTCTTTACCTTCAGCTCAATATTGCCAGATAATTTTCTCAACAGCCCCTTCCGGTATTCATAATCACATAATACCGCTATGTCAGGATCATCCTTGGTACCCCTGAATTCCCGGAACCATCCGTTAGGCCCATATACCTGAAGATGATAAATGCCATGTTCAAAATCCGCTACCGGCCAAACATCCGTAAGCCTGTCACCCGCGGTAACCGCATAAGAGCGGCTTCCCACGGATGTAAAAAGGTCCTGTCCACCAGCCGCTTTGCCGCCGGCGCGATATTTCACCGGAATGTATACATTGAAGGGCGCCCCTGCCGCTCCTTTCCCAAAGACTGCATCGCTGGCCGATAAATTTATTTCAAAAGATCTTTTATCGCCGCTCAATTTGCCTTCACCATAGAGTTGATAGGGCAACGGAGTGGAAGGCCTGATGCCCGTTTCCTGCCGGGGCATCAGCGTGGAGGAGGATGGATCCCGGTTGATCACGGCTATTTCGGCATCCGTCAACGGTTTAAAGTCCGAGGGTGTTTCTTTGAATTTAGCGTTGTAAATCTTTTCAATAAAAGGATCCTTTTTCAGGAAGGGCAATTTTTCTTCCGCCGTGCCCTGATAGGCTTTGAAGACGGCTGTCAGATCACCCGTAATGGTCCTGCGCCACTTGCTGATGTTCTCCTCCCTGATATTCTTGCCCCATTTTTTTTCCATAAACCCTTCCATAAACTGTAAGATGGAGGTATGGTCAACTACCTCGGAACATACCTGCCCGCCGCGGCTCCATGGCGAAGCGATAAGCATGGGCACCCGAAACCCAAGGCCTATCGGACCTCCCCTGGCGGCCCTTTTGGGAATGCCTTCTTTTAATTCATTTTCAAGCCTGATGTACTCCACATCCGTATCAATTCCTTTTGAACATTTGCCGGTTTCCGGATGAAGCGGGTCCGGCGCGACAAAGGGTGGTACATGGTCAAAATAACCGTCATTCTCATCAAAAGTTACGATGAAAATGGTCTTCCGCCAAACCTCCGGGTCTTTGGTAAGAATGTCCATCACTTCAGACACATATAACGAGCCATACCAGGGAGCACTGGGGTGATCCGAAAAATTCTGCGCACTGCACAGCCACGAAACCGTAGGCAGATTCCCGGTACTGACATCTTCCCTGAACTGACGGAGCACATCACCCTTCGGCACCGGCAGTTCCCTGTCTACACCACCGTCCTTATAACTGAGCGTGGCCAGGTCATGAAAATCCGGGTCCTGATCGTTGATGGTGAAAGCGCGCCGGTACAGGTCCCTGGCTTTCGGAGAAAGTTTGTCAAAGTTTTCCCGGCTCCATGCCACGATCTCTTTTCCCGCCCGGTCGAGTACCTCCTGCTTTTTACCGATGGCCGCCTGGATCTTTCTCCGTGACGTGTCA
>DASULB010000305.1:0-5893 GCA_036278455.1 Chitinophagaceae bacterium
AATTCCTTCACAATGAGCTGGCCCCCCGAAAGATCAATACGCTTATTCTGAGGGTGGACTATGATTACCGGTTTCAAAGTCATCCTGAACTCAGTGACAGCGACGCGCTTTCTAAAGCGGATGTAAAGAAGATGGTGCAGGCCTGCCGGTCGCTGGATATCCGGCTTATCCCTGAAATGGATTTACTGGGGCATCAGTCCTGGGCCGGCCACACGGGAAAACTGCTCAGCGTTTATCCCCGGTTCGATGAGACGCCCTGGGTAAAAATGCCCAAACATTATAAATGGCCAAATGCGCAGGACCTTTATTGTAAGAGTTATTGCCCCCTGTACCCCGGTATACACAAGGTAATTTTTGCGCTGATCGATGAACTGTGCGATGCGTTTGAATCGAACGCCTTTCATGCAGGTATGGATGAAGTGTTTTATATTGGAGAAGACAAATGCCCGCGTTGCGGTGGGAGGGATCCCGCTGCGTTATTTGCCGGGGAGGTCTCGCGGATCCGGAACCACCTTGCGGAAAAGGGAAGGCGGTTATGGATATGGGGCGACCGGTTGCTGGATGGCAAGACCACCGGCCTCGGGATGTGGGAAGCCAGCATGAATAATACTTACCGCGCCATCGACATGATCCCGAAGGATGTGGTGATATGCGACTGGCATTATGAACGCGCTGACCAGACGGCGGTATACTTCGCTATGAAAGGCTTTGATGTGGTGAGCTGCCCTTTCCGTAACCCGCGAACCGCAGCATGGCAAATGGAGGATATGCACAAATTCAGGCAACGTTCCACGTCGGAGATGAGGGACCGGTTTCGGGGGATAGTGGAAACGAGCTGGTCGGATTGGGAATCGTTTCTACGTGATTTCTACAGCCACCAGAAATCAGCGGGTGAAAAGACTACGGCAGCTGATTGTTTTAAACAACTATTTCCAAAAACTTAACGGGAGGGGCCAAACACTTTAGGCCCAGTTATCTGTTTTTATTTTCCCTCCGGGTGCTGTAAAATGAGAGAGGGGCAATTTTTTGAAAAAAGAACTGGCAATTTCACTCAACGTTCTAAAATATATATAGACATGTCAAAATACCTCCAACAATGGCTTATCATTTTTTTGCTGGCGCTTATACCCGGCATTTCCTTTGGTGCCCGGGATCCTGTTCAAACTGAATTTTATAAAGCTAACAATCCTGATTTTCAATATGTAGGACGGGTTGATTTTTCCAATCCTTTGCAGCCGCGTTTCTGGATGCCCGGCGTATACATCCGGGCCCGTTTTACAGGAACCCGGTGCCGGATATTCCTGAATGATGAACAATTATATGGCAACCATAATTACATCGAGATCATCATTGATGATCAGCCGCCTTTCCGGATCAGGACGATCCGCAGTCCTGATACCATTGATATCAGCAGCCGGTTACAACCCGGTACCCATACACTGGTGATCTGTAAGGATTCTGAGTCAGGTATCGGCTACCTGGCGTTTCTGGGGATGGAGTGTGATCAGCTGCTGCCACCGCCTGCCCTGCCACAGAGAAAAATGGAGTTTGTCGGCAACTCCATTACCTGCGGTTATGGCAACGATAAGACCATCCCCTGTGGTCATGGGGTGTGGTACGACCAGGAGAACGCGTACGAAAGTTATGCTCCTGTTACCGCCCGCGCCCTGCATGCGCAATGGTACATCAGTGCTGTTTCCGGTGTCGGACTGATCCATAGTTGCTGCGGAATGAACATCATCATGCCGCCGGTATATGATAAAGTGGATATGCGCGGTGATTCGATTCAGTGGGATTTCAGCCGCTACCAGCCTGATGTGCTGACCATCTGCCTGGGACAGAACGACGGCATACAGGATTCCACCGCCTTTTGCAGCGCTTATGTAAAATTCATTGGACAGATACGCACCCATGATCCGGAGACGAAGATCATTTGTCTGAGCAGCCCTATGGCGAATGCAGCCCTCACCCGGGTGTTGCAAAAATATATTACCAGCATCGTCACCCACCTCCATGATCAGGGCGATCAGCAGGTATACCGTTTTTTCTTTAGCAGGCAGTTTAACCACGGTTGCGCGGGTCATCCTGATATCGAAGAGGACCGGCAGATAGCGGGTGAATTAACCGCTTATGTCCGCCAGGTCACTGGCTGGTAATATTTTACCAACACCGGCTTTTTGACCAACCTTTTTGCCGTTGTGTATAAAATGAAGCTTAAATTTGGGTAATCAAGCATATGTAAATCTGTCGTAGCCTGCAAGTCATTCGAGGCAAAAAAACGGGTTTTGTTGACTAAAAACCATAAAAGCTATAAAAATATGAAACCTATTGTTCAGATTTCTCTTGATCTGACTAATATCGAGGAAGCACTGAAGACCGCCTCTATCGCTATACGCGCCGGAGTTGATTGGCTGGAGGCCGGTACCCCTCTTATATTGGCTGAAGGATTACAGGGAGTTCAAAAATTGAGAAAGGCTTTTCCTGGAATTCCCATCATTGCCGATCTGAAAACAATGGACGGCGGTTATCTGGAAGCGGAGATGATGGCTAAAGCCGGAGCAACGCATGTAGTGGTCATGGCGCGGGCACATGAAGAGACGATAAAATGTGTAGTGAAAGCCGGTCATGATTTTGGGGTGAAAGTAATGGGCGATAATATGGCCTGTGAAGACATGATAGCGGCAGCAAAAAGACTTGAAGAACTGGGGTGTGATTACGTAATCCATCATATTGGGTATGATCAACGCCGTGGTATTGCAGCAAGAGGCGAACGGATGCCCGGTCCCCTTGACGAGCTTAGGGAAGTGGTAAATGCTGTAAACGTTCCTGTCCAGGCTGTTGGTGGGCTGTCGCTTGAGCAGGCGGTTCGTTGTCCGGAATTTGGCGCACCGCTGGTAGTGCTGGGAGCGCCATTGACCATTGACAGCGATCGTTTCAAGACTGCGGAAGGAGATCTGGAAGGGTCATTGCGTTTGATCTGTGAAAAGATTCACGCTTATGATGAAATCAATAATCATTCGTAACCATTAAATGGGAACATCCTAAAAAAAGAAGATGACAGCAGCAGTAGTTAACTATGCCAATGAAAAAGGCGCAGTAGAGATCAGGAACATTGAAAAGCCGGTGATAGGCGAAGAAGATGTATTGCTTGAGGTATCTCATGTAGGGGTGTGCGGGAGCGATCTGCATCAATGGACGGCCGACCATAGCTGGGCGGTAAATTATCCTGTGGTCCTGGGTCATGAATTTAGTGGCACAATAGTGGAAACAGGTGAAAGAGTAGACAAGTGGAAAGAAGGCGATCGGGTAGTGAGTGAAACAGCTGCCGTCATTGATCCTGATAACCCGATGACACGAATGGGTAAGTATAACCTGGATCCCGCGCGTAAGGGTTTTGGATATGGCATTAATGGCGCAATGACGCGTTTTGTAAGCGTACCGGTCCGCTGTTTACATAAAATCCCGGATCAGCTGCCGTTTGAATATGCCTGCCTTACAGAGCCCTGTTGCGTGGCATATAGTGCAGTCATCGAAAACACACATATTAAGCCGGGAGATCGGGTGGTGGTTCTTGGCCCCGGCACGATCGGTACGCTATGCGCTGCGATGGCCCGTCTTTGTGGCGCACAGGTAGCGGTTGTAGGGCTGGAAGCCGATCGACATCGTCTCGAGATTGCCCGGCAGTATGGGTGTGAAGGGATTGTTGGAGATGCTGCCGGCTGGGCACGGGAGCGCGATGGTTTGGGAGCAGATTGTGTTATTGACGCAGCGGGAGCCAGCATGGCCATGAAAATCGCTTTAGAGCTTGTTCGCCCAAATGGGAAAATTACAAAAGTAGGCTGGGGACCACAACCCCTTGGCTTTTCACTTGATCCTCTTGTTCAAAAAAACGTCACGCTCCAGGGCAGCTTCAGCCACAACTGGCCTATGTGGGAACGCATTCTTGCACTCATGGCCGGCGGACAGCTGGATGTAAAGCCCATTATAGGGGGAATATGGCCGATTACGGAATGGCATACCGCCTTTGAAACAATGAAGCGTGGGGAAGTCATAAAAAGTATTCTCAGGCCGGTTTAACAAATTAGAAACAATTTATTTATGAGGTTAAAAGATAAAGTTGTAATTGTAACAGGAAGCACGACAGGGATAGGAAAAGCTATTGCTGTATGTTGTGCTGATGAAGGCGCCAGAATAGTGATCCATGGCCGGAACCGTGAGAAAGGAGAAGAAGTAGTAAAGGTCATCGGCAAAGATAAGGCGGTACTGCATATCGCGGATCTCACCGACCCGGATACTGCCGGGCAACTGGTAGATAAGGCCTTAAAATCCTTTGGGCGGTTAGATGCCGTAGTGAATAATGCAGCAATGGTCGTTTCTTCTGACATAGACTCGACCGATGCAGCGTTCCTTCGAAAAGTTTTTGAAGTGAATACGATCGCACCGTTTGCATTGATAAAAGCCGCCCTACCACACATCAGGAAAGTCCAGGGACATATTCTTAATATCGGCTCTGTAAATGCCTACAGTGGCGAGCCGGATCTTCTGGCATACAGCATGTCGAAAGGCGCACTGATGACGCTTACCAGAAACCTTGGCGATAGTCTCATGAGAAGGTACGGCGTCCATGTAAACCAGATTAACCCGGGATGGGTGCTGACCGAGAATGAAATTATCAAAAAACGTAACGACGGACTGGCTGAAGACTGGTATAATGATCTGCCAAAAGCTTATGCCCCTTCGGGGCGCATTTTGCGGCCCGAAGAGATTGCTGCGGCTGCCATCTACTGGCTTGGAGCAGAAAGCGGGCCTGTATCGGGACAGGTTTTTGAACTGGAGCAGTATCCGTTTATCGGACGCAATCCTCCTAAAGACAGCAGCACGATCAAAGTATAACAACATAGAAAAATACTTTCTTATGCCTCAATTAGCTGTATTCCCCAAGGGATTTATGGATGCCTTGTGTAAAGACGGTACGATGCGTGTTTCTGAATGGATCGAACTGGCTTCAAAATTGGATGTAGACGGACTGGAATGGTATGCCGGCTTTCTGGAAATGGAAGATGAAAAGAATTGGCCGGTCTTTAGACGGCAGGTAGCGGATCATGGTAAAGAGATCCCGATGATGTGTTGTTCTCCGGATTTTACCCATCCTGATCCCGTCTTTCGGAGCAAAGAGATTGAAAAGCAAAAGAGATGGATTGATATGACGCATGTACTGGGGGGATCCTATTGCCGGGTATTGTCGGGTCAAAGACGGCCGGAGCTATCAATGGACGAAGGGGTGAAATTAGCAGCGGATTGTATCATGACTTGTTTGCCTTATGCACAACAACGCGGTATTACCCTCGTCCTGGAGAATCATTATAAAGATAACTTCTGGGAATATCCGGAATTCGCCCAGAAGACGGATGTCTTCTGCAAATTGGTTGACAGGATTGACCATCCTTTTTTTGGGGTTAATTATGATCCCAGTAATGCTTATCTGGCAGATGAAGATCCGGTGAGATTACTTAAGAGGATATCCGCTCGTGTGGTAACCATGCATGCCAGCGACCGCTATCTGAAAGAAGGTACCCTGGAGGATCTTCGAAGAGAGGAAGAGGGTGCAGAGGGATATGCAAAAAGACTGAGTCATGGAGAGATTGGTAAGGGACTTAATAATTATGATGCCATATTTACGGAATTGAAACGCGTAGGTTTTGACAACTGGATCAGCATTGAAGACGGTGTAGACGGCATGGATCAGCTCGAAAGGAGCGTAACGTTTTTAAGACAAAAAATAAATCATTACTGGCCACCGAAAAACAAAAGAAAGGTAGTCTAAAGCGGTATCAAAAAATTGAATTCGGGTGCATACCAAAATCGCAAATATTAAATAAGTTAGAAGAAGATT
>DASULB010000306.1:0-8592 GCA_036278455.1 Chitinophagaceae bacterium
TTCACACAACAACCCTGAAAGCCTTTTCTCCCTGCAGTGGATGCCGTTCAGCAACCCCTGGGGCGTCAACAATTCCTTCCAGGCCTACATGGCTTTTGAACCGAAACTTACCGAAGTGGGTTCAGGTTGGGGTGCCGCCCAAGGTGTTTCCGCAGATGTGGTAAAATATTTCATGGCGCATCCGGGTGATTCCATCCGGCGAAAAGCCATCTGCATGTTTGACGGGGATTACTATCCCAACCTTGAAAAATCTGACGGGGGTCTTCACTATACGGTTACAAATATCGCCAACATCAAAAAATATGTGATCGGTTCGCCCGCCGACAACGGCGGTAACGGCGGTTTTATGACCGCCTACATCAACACCTACATGATGCGCCTGGCGGAGGTGTACCTGATCTATTCGGAAGCCATCCTGGGCAACAACGCATCCACCTCCGATCCCGAGGCTTTGAAATACTTCAACCTGGTCCGTGAGCGCGCCGGCATGCCGGACAAAACAGCCCTCACCTTTGATGACATTTTCCAGGAAAAAAGAGTGGAGTTTTTGCTGGAAGGAAATGCCTGGTATGACATACTCAGGTGGTATTACTTTGCACCGGAGAAAGCAAAGGCATACGTCGCAGCCCAGGATAAAGGGTCTTACACCATTGAATACGTGCCCGGCTCCTATAGTCCCCGTAAATATAATGCAACCTATACCAGCGCCTATTATCCTTTTACCGACCAGACCGTATACCTGCCTTTTCCGGAGGCTGAACTGATTAACGCGCCCAGCCTGGCGGCATCACCAATACCGTTTGATTTTAGCAAACTACCGGATTATTAAGGCTAAGCAGGGAACAACCGGTTATCCGCATCGGTAACATACGCTCACTTTAAAAAACTGAAAACATGACAATTCATATAAATCGCTCCTATAAATCAGGATGGCTGCTGCTGGCAGTGGCGGCTGTGTTTATTTTTCAAAGCGCCTGCAAAAAAGATGATATCTCAGGCGCCCCGATGGTCACCGGCCTGAGGGCCATTTCGCCTGCCCCAAATGACAGCATGCTTAGCCAGGTTGTTCCGGGCCAGGTGGTCGTCATCAAAGGAAAAAACTTTAACAACCTGCAGCAGGTGTTCTTTGATGGCTATCCCGTCTCTGTCAATACAGCACTGAACACCAGTTCCACGATGATCATGACGGTTCCTGCCGGCATCATATTCACCGAGGTCGCACCTGAAGATCTCAATACCATCAAAGTGGTGACCGGTTATGGATCCACCGTGTATAAATTCTCCGTCGTACCGCCACCGGCCGTCATCAGTTCCATCAGCAATGAATTTGCCCCGGGCGGGGATACCATTACATTAAAGGGCAGATATCTGTATACCATTCAAAAGGTCATATTCCCCGGCGGCAAAGAAGTAAGCACGGGTATTGTCTCTAATCCCGAGGGCACCTCCATGCAGGTGGTCGTTCCCGCTAACATCACCACCGGAGTCGACGATTCCATCGCTGTGGTTACCGCCGGCGGGGTAGGGAAAGCGGCCTTTTATAATACCTTTGGCACGCTTGCCAATTTCGAATGGGGCGACGCACATTTCGGCTGGCAATACTGGGGAGGTATCAATACCGGTGACGCCAGCTCATTCCCGGGTAATACGGGAAATTACATAGAGATTAAACCGGCGCTCTTGCCTATCAACCCGGGTGATGGCAGTTGGTATGCTGATAACCGGGCAGTCATGGTAGATTCTTCTGCCTGGGCGGGCGTCAACACCGGTGACCCTGTAACAAACTATGCATTGAAATTTGAAATGTCGGTGAAGGGTGTCTGGACCACCGGTTCGCTCATGATCGCCATTAATGGCAATTTCAATTATCTGGCCCGCTATGCTCCCTGGGAACAGGCACCTGGCGGACAGTTCACCGCCCAACACTGGATCACCGTCACGATCCCCCTGGACAAATTCCTGAAAAATGCTGGTGGAAGCTATGATGGGTCAGGCACACCGGCAGCGACCGTAAGTGTATTAACAGGTGGCGCCCCGGGGGAAACCATACAGATCATGCTATACAATGACGGAGATACTCCAATAACTGCTTTTGATGCGGCATTTGATAATGTGCGGGTGGTAAAAATCAACCCGTGAAAATCAGTGGGAGGTATAAGGAAGCGTATGAGTTGGTTTAATAACTAACGAGACCCTCCTTCTGTATTATAATGGTTGTCTGTGGATATGCCCGGGAAAAACCGGGTGCTTTTACAGGAAGCAAATTCTGTTCATGAAAACAATCATCTCCGGCCATTGACTATTTTTTTCATGCAATCAAAAGCTCAAATCAGCAAAAAAACGGCTTGCCCGGTTAACCCATTAAATAACCCGCAGGCAGCCCACTGTAAATCCTGTTATCATTAAACAAAACTGCGGACGATGGGAAAGTAAAGTATTGCGTCTGCCTCCATCCGCCAGCGGAAACGTTTGTGAAAATTATGAAACCAGACCATCAAAATATCTTTTGCGGGTTGTTGATGATAGCCATATGCGCGGCCACGGTCTCCTGCAAAAAAGCACGGGATGCGGCTCCCTCAGGACCCGCCATCCCGGTGGACACTGCATCGAATCCGGTAGATCCGCAGACTGCCGCTACGATCGGTTTCTTTCTGGATGCATGGAAACCCCGGACATTTACAGCACCCGCAAACAGCAAAGACACCATCCCCTTTTCCGGTAAAGCGGATGTGACGATTACCATTGACATGAATAAAGTGGTCACCAAAGTGTCCCCCTGCCTTTTTGGAAACAATGCCAATACCTGGATGGGGCAGGTTATCACCGAACCTGCCTTGATCCAATACATCACAGATCTTTCACCTCACATCATCCGCGCCCCGGGCGGCAGCATCAGTGATGTCTATTTCTGGAACCAGTCTTCAGCACCGCCTCCCGATGTCCCGGACAGCCTCTTTGATGCCAGTGGCCATAAAGTGCCAGTCGGCTACTGGTATGGCGGCAACACCGGCAGCTGGACCCTCTCGCTGAAGAATTATTATACCCTGTTGCAACAAACCGGCAGCACCGGCATCCTTACCGTAAACTACGCCTATGCCCGGTATGGTACCGGGCCGCATCCCGTACAAACCGCCGCACACCTGGCGGCAGACTGGGTCCGGTATGACCACGGCCGCACCAAATATTGGGAAATAGGAAACGAGGACAATGGAACCTGGGAAGCCGGTTATCAAATTGACCCCTCGAAGAATAAAGATGGCCAACCGGCCATCATTACAGGAAAACTCTACGGACAACAGTTTAAAGTGTTTGCTGATTCCATGCGCGCCGCCGCAGAAGAAACCGGGGCCACCATTTATATTGGCGCCCAGTTATTGGAGGCGCAGCCTGCCTCCTGGCAGGATGCAACCGATCAATCCTGGAATGAAGGGGTGCTTACAACGGCCGGTAACGATGCCGACTTTTTCATCGTTCATGATTATTTTACGCCTTATAATACAAACAGCAATGCCGATGCCATCCTGGCAACGGCGGTCTCTATACCCTCCAATGTTGTCACGTACCTGGCACAGCAAGTGTCTTTATACGGGGTTACCCCAAAACCGGTAGCCTTAACCGAATGGAATATCAGGGCTACCGGAGCTATGCAGAATGTGTCTTATATTGCCGGTATGCACGCCGCCATTACATTAGGAGAGCTCATTAAAAATAAATTCGGCGAAGCCAGCCGCTGGGACCTGGCCAATGGGTGGAGCAACGGCGATGATCAGGGGATGTTTAACATCGGCGATGAGCCTGGTGGCACCCCTAAATGGAATCCTCGTCCCGCATTCTTTTACCTGTATTTCTTTCAGCAATGTTTTGGTGACAGGATGGTTTCGGCTACTGTTCAGGGGGGTACGGGAATCCTCTGTTATGCATCTTCCTTCAGCTCGGGTGATGCCGGTGTAGTCATCGTCAATAAAAGCGCCTCCGCCCAAAAAGTGAAATTGAATGTGCAACATTTCTCCACCGGGAATGATTATTATTGGTACACGCTGACAGGGGGCGCGGGAGGGGGTTTCTCACCAACGGTACAGATCAATGGCAAAGGACCCGCAGGTGCGGCGGGCGGCCCAATGGATTATGCCACGCTCGCCGCCTACCGGGCCGGAACCAAAAATGGCATACTGATTACCGCTCCACCATACAGCGTCATCTATTTACAAGTAGCAAACAAATGAAACAGCGTCTTTTCATCCTTCTTTGCATCGGCATATGCCTTTTGTTCTCCTCTAAAAGCGGATCCGCCAGGCCAGAGGGTCCCGCATCTGACTCCACTTCGCCGGACATCCGGCTGAATCAAATCGGGTTTTATCCGTCACAGCATAAACTCGCTGTGGTGGAAAAAAGAGCCTCGGGAAGTTTTTGTGTCATTAACCATCGTACCGAAGACACCATATTAACGGGGACGCTGAGCAACCCTACACCGGACATTTACTCCGGTAAAATGAACGCGATAGCCGATTTTTCGACCCTCAACAAGCCCGGCGCGTATTATTTGTATGTTCCGTCTCTGGGCAACAGTGCTGTATTTTCAATCAGCGATAAAGTCTATCAGGCACTGGGAAAGGGTGTTCTGAAAGCTTACTATTTTCTGAGGTGTTCTGCGCCGTTATCACCCGGATTCGCAGGCAAATGGGCGCGGGCGGAAGGCCATCCGGATACAGTGGTCTATGTGCACTCTTCTGCTGCATCGGTAAGACGGCCCACGGGTACGGTTATTTCTTCTCCCGGCGGCTGGTATGATGCCGGCGATTACAATAAATATATCGTCAACAGCGGGATCACCCTGGGTACCCTGCTTTCTGCATATGAAGATTTCACCGGCTATTTTGACACCTTAAGTACGCATATTCCTGAAAGCAATAATCGCCTCCCCGATATCCTGGACGAGGCGTTGTGGAACCTGCGCTGGATGCTGACCATGCAGGATCCAAATGATGGGGGTGTATACCACAAACTGACCGATTCGGCGTTTGATAAAATGGAAATGCCGGACCAGGACCATCCCAGGCGTTTTGTAGTCATGAAGTCCACGGCGGCCACTCTTGATTTTGCGGCGGTAATGGCACAGTCAGCGCGTATATTCCGGTCTTTCACCAGGCAGTTGCCGGGATTATCCGATAGCTGCCTTCAGGCCGCAAACAGCGCCTGGCAATGGGCGGTCGCGCATCCCGATGTGTTGTATGATCAACAACAGATGAATCAACGGTTCACCCCCGTAATTACCACGGGTGCTTATGGTGACCGTCACGTTAAAGATGAAAAATACTGGGCGGCCGTGGAATTATTCATCACTACGGGAGACAGGAAATATCAGCAGTCATTGCGGTTAATTCTTCCGCAAACATTCACGCTCCCCTCCTGGGGCCAGGTAGGCACACTTGGAGACTATACGCTGCTGAGGTTCCGCAAAAAGTTAAAAGGCGACAAAACACTATTAGCCCGTATACAAAAGCGGCTCATCATGTCCGCCAACAGGCTGCTGGACCACCCGGATGCGGCTTATCAAACGGTGATGGGCGGCACTGCCCACGATTTTATCTGGGGCAGTAATGCGGTGGCCGCTAACCAGGGAATCCTTATGATACAGGCGTATTTGCTTACCAGGGATAAAAAATATCTAAAAGCCGCAAGAGGAAACCTGGATTATCTGCTCGGAAGGAACGCCACCGGTTATTGTTTCGTGACAGGTTTCGGATCTAAATCGCCCATGCATCCGCATCACAGACCCTCTGTAGCTGATGGCATTAAAGAGCCGGTTCCAGGGTTGCTGGTGGGAGGACCCAACGCGGGGCAGCAGGATCATTGCCCCACCTACCCCAGCAGGATCGCCGATGAATCCTATACGGATGACGACCGTGCTTATGCCTGCAATGAAATCGCCATCAACTGGAACGCTCCGATGGTCTATCTGGTAAACGCGCTGGAGGCACTGTCGCTTTGATCATAGCCCTTCCAATAAAGATATAACAAAAGATATTCTACTGTCTCCACACCAGCAAAAAAGCCAGACTGCTTTGACAGGATAAGAAGGAACTAAACGGATTTCTCACAATAAATGTCCTGATCAAACATACCATTATCAATGTAAAATAATTGCTTGGGAAAATAAATAAAAACGCCGGTAGCACCATCAGGATACTTATCTCCTTACTTCTTTTTGGAGACCAGTTTGTATGAGTCGTCAATCATCTCCTTCAATTGCCGGTTTTGCAAACACCCGTCTATGGTAACCGTATTCCAGTGTTTTTTATTCATATGATATCCGGGTTGCACACACGGGTATTCTTCCCGCCAATCAATGGCTTTTTCAGGGTCGCACTTTGCGTTAAATTGTAGCGGCACCGCATTGAGGCTGACAAGCAAAAATATTTTCCCGTTCACTTTAAAAACAAGCGCTCCCTCCCCGAAAGGGAAACCCTCTTCGGCGCCCTGTTTAGCTAAGGCATAATCGCGTAGTTCTTCAATATCCATAAGATGAGCTATAAGCCCTCATACCGGGGTCTTTAGTTTAATCAATGTTAAAAATCCACCGCCTGTGTGCGGCGCATGTTCAGCATTTAGCGACGGGGAATTATGGTTAAAAAACACGGTACCAAGATAAGGAAAAAAACAAAGACGAAAATAACCGCATGACAAAAAAACAGCGGATTTGTTCGTCGAAACCAACATTGATTTGGCTTAATAAGAGGCAAAATTTCCACTTCGCTATTCTCTTTTCCCAAAGTAAGACTGGCAGCCTATGTCTATGTTTCCTGAAAAAAATGAAAGCAGTTACAAGGTCGTGTAGCTTACAAAAGATATATGCCTGCTGTCCGGCGCCCACGAATTTTCATCAAGGGTTCCTTGCCCGCCATAGATATAGGCAACCACTCTGGGGGCACCCCCGGCGACGGGCATCAGCCTGATCATTACATGGGTATAGGACGGATGCGTGTTTAATCTCGTCCCTGCCGGGAATGAAATAAACACCATCCACTTACCATCGGGCGAGATATGGGGGAACCAATTATTATAAGCATCAAAAGTAAGCTGCTCTTTGCTGCTTCCGTCGGGCTTCATCTTCCATATTTGCATAGTACCACCCTTTTGCGACGCATTGTAATAAATATATTTACCATCAGGTGAATACTCGCAACCGTCTGCAAATTCATAGGCTTTACTGTCTGTCAGCCTGATTGCTTTTCCCCCGTTTATAGGCTTTTTGTAGACGTCATATACCGGAAGACCCCGACGCGGTGCAACAAACGCCACTTCTTTATTATCAGGCGACAACCCATGCAGATAAGCAGGCATTTCGTTTACCACTACTTTAGGCTGCCCACCCTCTATTGGTAAAACAAAAATACCAGGCCATCTGCTTTCTATATCGCCTATACCTAACATTTTTCCGTCCCGCGAAATGCAATGAGCACCACTAATATGGTTAGCTGAACCAGTGTTCAAAACTTTGGGCTTCCCTCCCGATAGCGGGACAGTATAAAGCAAGCCCTCTGTGTTGAACAATATTTTTTTGCCATCGGGCATCCAGTTGGGTGATTCAATACGCCCGCTGGTTTGATAGATGATGCGGCGCTTCCCGTTAAAAACATCCATGGTTTCCAGGCGGCTTCCGATCCGCCACGCGCGGCGGGGCCCTGCGTTCGTTGGGACCGTCTTGTCGATACGAACGTTCCATATCTTTGCTTCCCCTAACGCGTCAGTATCATGTGCGCAGACAAACAGACCCGCGAGTACTTCTCCCGTCATATTTTCCATCTGATGATAACCTACAATCTGCAAGGGCTCTCCGTATCGCGCCGCGCGCATGATGAAGACGTCACCCTGGCGCTCCAATTGCATGACCTGCACATTTCTCTTGGAGGAAGCCTGTTCATCCTGCGGTAAAAGCATATTGGCCCCCGTCTGTGACCGCCATTGCAATACGGTCAGGCCGCTACGGTGCACTGCCGTGCTGATATGTGCAGATGCGGGGTCAGTTTCCTTACGGATCATCCAGCCTGTTTTGAGCTGGGGATTGCCTCCCTCTCCGGCCAGTTTGAAGGTTGCAGTTAGAATAAAGTCATCACTCATCTTTTTCCAGAGGTAGTGAAATTCATCACGGTTATACCATACATCGTAGCCGCCTCCCTTCACGGTGTATACCTGTGTATCATTGTCGTATTGGGCGGATCCCTTCATTGCCGGTTCCCCAATGTCCCGGCTAAACGGAAAGATGCCTAGCGAATCCTGTGCATGGGATGAAATGACAATAAAGAGGGAGATGAGAAGTAAAAGAAAAAGCTTCATGATCGAATTGAATTTTGAAGGTATCATTTAAACTGCGTCTTATACAACATTTTCGATAGACGCTTCGGCAAATGCCCTACAGAGGGTAAAATACAACAAAAACTGAAATATAATAGCGCTGTTTTTGTATGGGGGTGAATCGCAAATTTTAGGCTTCTTATTGATTCCTCCCGATGAACTCCAATACTTGATTCCAACCAAATTTATAGATGTTGCTCATCGGGATAGGGTTCTAAACACAGGTAGAAGTCTTTATTT
>DASULB010000307.1:0-19523 GCA_036278455.1 Chitinophagaceae bacterium
GCTGTTTAAAGAGGCTGTCCGCTATCCGCCAGCGCCTGATATCATAAAACCGTTTCCCTTCAAAGGCAAGCTCTATCCGCCGCTCATGGCGGATCCGCTCACGCATTTGATCCTTGTCCAGACCGATGGGCAGATCCGGCAGACCGGCCCTTTCCCGGAGTGGGTTGATAGCGTCATAAACCGTCTGGTCGGGCCCGTTGAATTCATTTTGCGCTTCCGCATAATTCAAAAGTACCTCCGCATATCGAAAGATGATCACATTCGTCCCGTCAAGATTACCGCCTACCGATGAGATCGTCGAGTCCTGCAGTTTCTTCATAAAATATCCTGTCCTGCCGGCATTGCCACTTTTGCCGATGACATTGATTTCATTGGGATTATTGGGTATCCCCAACCGGGTATAGATCGTTTTACCCCTCCATACAGACCCGTCATAGATGATGGAAGCATAAAAGCGTTTCCCCAGATGCCGGTAAGGATCATTTCCGTCATATAGGGCAGATCCTTCCGCAGCTGTCTTACCATCCAGATACTCATACTGATCGACTAAATTCTGTGTCGGATCGCAATTGCCCCATCCCGCACCTTTAGAAAGTTCGGGGACGCCCAGATACTGGTTGATATGTTTGGGCCTGATGTTGGGAGCGTATTGTATATCAAAGATCACTTCGGAGTTGTTCTCATTGTCAGCATAGAATAACCCTGCATAATCAGGGAACAGGCTATAGACGGTTGATTGAATGATCGTCTCATTGGTGGTCGCTGCATCCTGCCATTTGCCGGCATATAGTTCCTCCTCACCCTTCATCGCCAAAGCGGCTCCCCGTGTAGCCTTTCCAATGTCCCTGGCTCCCCACTCCGTTGGAAGGTCCTGTGCGGCAGCCTCACATTCAGTTTGAATAAAAGACACGCCATCCGCATAGGTGCTTCTGGGATAAAAGATAGAATCCCCCTGGGTAATATTATCCAGCACCCTGGTGATGATGGGAACGCCACCATACAAATCAATTAAGGTCTTATAAAAATATGCTCTTAGGAAACGCGCCTGGGCGATCATTACTTTTTTGGTGTTGTCCTCAAATTTTGAGGCACTTACTTTCTCTATAAACAAATTACACTTTCTGATACCCGCATACATTTTTCCCCATGTGGTTGAAAACAACAGATTGGAAGGCCCGTAACTGCTGTTATCAAAAAGCTTATAGGAATTGCCTCCAAGCGGGCCGTATGTGGCGTCATCCGTAAAGTCGGCCAATGGATCGTTACCAATCTGGGTGGGTATATTCAACCAGGTAGACTTATAAGGGCCGGCATTTAAGTTGTCATAAATATCATTTAAAAACAGATTGGCGGTGGCTGAATCATTCCATACCGTCGCATCGCTTAACCGGTCGGAAGGCGTGATATCCAAAAGATGTTCGTTACATCCACTGAACAGGATCAGCAGCGCAGGTATGCACAAAATCAGTTTCATTTTCATGGCATCATATTTAGAAATTCAGCAAACAAAATCAAAACCCTATATTTAATCCGAACGCAAACACCTTTTGCTGGAAATAGTACCTTGCCCTGTTATTTCCCAATTCGGGATCCACATATTTGAACTGTGAAAAGGTCAACAGGTTTTGCCCGGACACATAGATCCTGACCGATTTTAGCTTGATCGCTTCTATTACAGGCGCGGGTAAAGCGTAACCCAACTCAAGTGTTTTAAGCCTGAGATAGGCGCCATTTCTGATCCAGAAAGAGGACTGTTGCATGTTATTGGTGACGGGTGACGGTGTTAGCCTGGGATATTTCGCTCCCGTATGGTCCGGGGTCCAGTAATCCGTCTGGTATTCAGCGATCTTGGCCCTGTTAAAAAATGGATACGCCAGCTCATCGGAAAGATATATATTAGCGTCGTCCGCGCCCTGCCACAGCATGGACAAATCAATTGTTTTCCATCTCAGCGTCGCACTCAGACCGAAAATAATCTGGGGGAATAACGGCTTGCCAATAACAGTATAATCATTAATGTCTATCTTGCCATCAGGGCCGGTTGGCTTCCCATTGGCGCCAAGGGGGCCTGCCAGATCAGCGTATTTGATGTCGCCCGGTTGTACCGGGCCGTAGGTGGGAACAGGCTCGTCTTTCTTTAAATGACCATCCGCGTCAAAATCGGATTGTTGATAAAGCCCTGAGGCTTCCAGTCCGAATTGTGTATTCAGCGCCCTGCCGGTCCTCCTGCGGTGGGGATTATTGTAGGTAGCGTCGGTTTCAAAAGTCTGAACCAGTTTATTTTTGGCATAAGAAAAATTAAACGTGGCGCTGAGATAGAAATCTTTACCCAAGTGCTGGTTGGTGGTCGCGCTGAAATCAAATCCGCTGTTCTCCATGATCCCCGCGTTCACCTGCGAAATCCCTATGCCGTATTCCAATGGTATGGTCGCCGTGGGCTTGAGCAGCATATCCGACCGTTTCTCCTTAAAAACGTCTAGGGTGAATCCCAGCTTTCCGTTCCATAGATCCGCATCAAGTCCGATATCGGCTTTCTTTGCCGTTTCCCAGGTGATACCAGGGTTGGGCTGGGAATTTTCATAAATACCCTGTACCTGATAAGGTGATGTTCCGCCAAACACATAACTGCTCTGAAGGCCATAAGAAGTAAGGTATTGAAAAGGACCGCCGGCCAGATTACCCGATTTGCCATAAGAACCTCTAAGCTTCAGGTTGTCGATCCAGGTATAATGATCCTTGATAAAATGTTCCTCGGAAAGCCTCCAGCCCAGGGATACAGCGGGGAAAAAAGCAAAGCGCTTATCCGGTGCAAAATAATAATGCCCGTCATAGCGACCGGATAACCCCACCAGATATTTGCCGGCATAGCCGTAGTTTAAACGATACACCCATCCTATTTGTGCCAGCCGGCTTGAAGATCCCCCGTTAGCAAAATCGTTCTTATTACTGCTTCCCAAAGACAGTTCATCAAGATAGACCGCATAGTTGATCCGGGATGCAGAGAATTCATTCGCAAATCCGGGCCTGTTCTCGTAAACCCCTAAAAAATCAACCTGGTGCTTGCCAAAGCTGCGTTTATAGGTCACATATCCCTGTATGGTGATTTCCTGATCCTCATTAAATGACTGAGACAAGGTGGGAGACGGAGGACCGGCCTGTTGTGGTTCCAATTGGTCCTGGGCATCCAGACTGTAAAAGGTATAGGGCAGGTCCCAGTTCTTGCCCACCATGTAATTCTTATGATAAGCGTATACGCCTTTCATGGAAAGACCCGGAATGAATGGAATATCCTGTGTGATCTGAAGTTTTCCGTTGAATATATTGTTCGTACTGTCACTGTATCCGCTCTCATAAATAGAAGGCAGCATCTGATGAGCGGGTTTCCCATCAGCGAATTTTATCGGGAAAACAGGCGGAATCTCAGTGACATCGGTAAATATGCCTGATCCGGATGCCCCTCCGGGATCCTTGGACTTTGTAATGGCAGTATTGATGTCCAGGGAAATGGTCGTCGTTGGTGTCACGTCCGCGTCTGCATTCACCGTCAGGTTATAACGCCTGAAATTAATGGGGCTCACGACGCCTTCCTGATAGAGATATCCCAGGTCACTATACAGGCGCAACTTCTCTGTACCACCTGTAAAGGATAAGGTATGGCGCGTAATGGGCGCATGAAAGTTAATGACCTGGCGTATCCAATCCGTGTTGGGATAATGATCCGGATCACTGCCACTTTTGAATTTCTGCAATTGTTCATCCGTATAGGCCGCGGGGGTCCCCACATTTTTATTCGCCTGGTTCAGGGCAGCCGCGTAACCATAGGCATCCAGATACTCAGGGATCGCGGTGGGCCGCTGAAAGCCGTAGTAGCCATCATAGTTAAAGGCGAACTTACCTTCCTGTCCACGTTTAGTCGTCACCAGGATGACGCCATTGGCCCCCGCCAGGCCGTAAGGGGCTACGGCGGCGGCATCTTTCAATATCGTTACGCTGGCGATTTCATTTGGGTTCAGTTGATTATAGCTCATGGGAATGCCATCCACAACTACAAGCGGGTCCGCGTTGCCTGTGGTCCCAATTCCACGGATCCGGATTTTATCACCGTCATTGCCAGGGTCTCCACTGCCTTGGCGGGAAAGTACACCCGACACCCGGCCGCCGAGTGTATTGCTGATGCTGGCCACCGGCGCTTTGGCTATCTGATCACCATCAACCGAGGAGATGGCCGCTGTCACATCCACTTTCTTCTGCGTTCCATAACCTACGACGACCACTTCATTCAATCCGCTGGTATTTTCACTCAGGGTAACATGTCCTGAACCACTCCCCTGTACGGGTACTTCTTTTTTGTTGTACCCGATATAGGAAAATACCAATATGGCATTCGCCCCGGTACTGATGGCATACTGTCCGCCCGCATCCGTCACCGTTCCTTTTGCGGTCCCTTTTACCTGTACGGTCACCCCTGCAAGGGCTCTACCTTTTTCATCGCTTACCTTTCCCCGCACCAATGTATCGGTGGAAAGATTAGCGGGTAAATGGTAAATGGGTATCGGTGGTTCCGCCAGGGCGACCTTCTTTCCGATAATAGGATGCAATGCTGATGGATCAGGCCTGGAAGACCTCACGGAGAAATAATGATTGATTTGTTTAAACTCCAGGCCGGTTGCATCTGATAAATACTGCAATACACGGGCTACTGAAACCTTCTCTCCCATGACGGTAATCCGTTGCCGGACGTTGCAATTATTCGCATTGTAGAAAAACCGGAAATCGGATTGTTTCTCAATGTCCTTAAATACCCTTTCAAGTGGTTGGTTTTCCGCATGCAGCGAGAGAAGGACCTTTTGCGGATCCAGCCGCTGGGAATAGCCGTCCTTTGCCGTCAAAAACGAACAGGAAGCGATCATGATGCAAAAAACCAATATGGAATACCCGGCCGTCATTATCGTATAACGGATTAGATTTGTTTTCATGTCTCAACTGTTTTAAAATAAACAATCTTTAAAATTGGAGGCTGTGTTGGCGCGTATCCCCATACCTGACCAAACAACCTTTCATATTCCACTGGCAAGCTAAAAATCATCAATGGTTCAAAACCTAACACGGTCAGCAACATCACCTTCCCCACATCCCTTGACAGGATGGATCAAATGGTAAAATAAGGACGGTATTTAAATCTTTATCAGGACTTCCTAAGACTCAATACCCTGGGTTTTGTACCAGCTTCGTGTTGCTTAATTCCTGCAACGGGATGGGCAATAATTCATTTTTACCCGATTCAAAGCCCGACGGACCCAAAACCGAGGCGGCCCTTCCGGTACGGATAAGGGTGTACCAACGGTGACCTTCCGTAGCCAGTTCCAGGTAGCGTTCATGGTAGACATTGTCAAGTGTTGCCGCCTCGGGACCAAGACCTACCCTGGCCCGTACCGTGTTCAACAATGCCGCAGCCCTGACCAGATCACCGCCGCCCTGTATCAGCGCCTCGGCTTCCATTAAATAGGTTCCCGCCAAGCGTATCTCTAGATAATCCTGTGGATAGTTTAAGGTCGCCGCGCCGGCGCTGGTGTTTTTAAAAGCTGTCAACGGCGCATATTTTCTAACAAAGTGTCCGGTATTCTGGTATCCTGGCACATAGGAAGCCAAACCGGCCTTTACCAGACTATCCACATCATTGACAGTCGCCTGAAAACGCGGATCATCATGGATGGCATTGTACAGGTCCGGGGTAATGGGACAGCCGCCCCAACCAGAGTAGTAAAACAAGCCGCTATAGCTTCGGGGACCAAACATGGTGGACGCGATCAGCCCTTCCACTTTAGAGGTATTGCCCCAGCCGGAAGCAGCGATGTTGGTGTGTGTGATCTCCAAAATGGATTCACTGTTATACCTGTTATCCGGCTTGAAAATATCGGCAAAGACCGGAAGCAAATGATAGCCGTATTTGCTGGTTCCCCCTGGGGTGCCGTTGACCTCTGCCAATTGGGCAGCAGCCTCTTTCCATTTCTTCTCGAACAAATACACTTTACCCAACAACGCATGGGCGACTCCCTTGGTGATGCGTCCGCCCTCTGTAGCAGCAGGCACCTGGTCGGGCAGCTCAGCCACGGCAATGGCTTCGGTCAAATCCTTTTCGATCTGGGCATATACGTCCTCCGGGGCGGCCTGTGTCACCTTATAGATCTCAGCTTTTGAAAGTGCATCCGTAAACAACGGCACATTGCCAAATAACCTGACCAGTTCAAAATAATAATACGCCCGCAGAACCTTGGCCTCCGCAATATATCTGTTCTCAACGGCGTCTGTCAATCCGGGAATATTGTCCTGGAGCTTTGCAAGAATGGTATTCACCCTGGAGACACCCGTAAAATCCTTTTGCCAGAAACCCAGTTGCGGGCCGTTCGCTGCATCCAGATTATAGGAATCCATGGTGTTCAGGTAGGGGACGTCCGAAGAACTGCCGCCGCCACCATAACATTCGTCAGAAGCCGCAACGAGGCAGAAAAACCCTGCATATCCGCCGCCACGTGCTTCTCCTTCCCACCCCATCGGGTCATAAGCAGCTACCAGGCCGTTAAACGCTTCGGCGGCGTTTTTATAATAACTTGATTCGGTCTGTGTGGCTTTCAGGTCTACATCCAGAAAATCTTTGTTACAAGAACTCTCCGTTATCAGGCCTGTAAGACAAACTAGCCAATATATAATATATCTATTTTTCATTTTGCTTCAGTTTTGAAATTAAAAGCCGATATTCAGTCCTAATAAAAGTGATCTCGCCTGCGGATAAATGGCCCGGTCTATTCCATAACTGCTACCGCCGATTTCGGGATCAAAACCTGTATATTTTGTAACGGTTAACAAGTTATTTGAGCTGATATAAATACGTACGTTTTGCAACCCGGCTTTCTGAACAGTCGCCTTCGGCAGTGAATATCCTATTTGCAGCGTTTTTACCCTGAAATAACTGCCTGACGACAGGTGAAAGTCGGAAGGGTTGGCATAATCCTTATTTTTATCTTTGGTAGTCAGTCGTGGATAAGTGTTGGAGGTACCTTCACCATGCCAGCGGTCCAGCACGGTGGTTTGCCAGTTGGCGGTTGGAATATCCAGACGGCGTAGCCCCTGAAAGATCTGGTTTCCCGAGACACCCTGTCCGAATACAAGCAGGTCAAAGCCATTCCAGTCGGCGCTGAAGGAGAAACCGTATGACCAGTCGGGGATCGGGTTGCCGATAAAGGTCCTGTCCGCATCGGTGATGACACCGTCGTGGTTGGTATCCGTCCAACGAAAATCACCCGGCACGGCATCGGGCTGGATTGGTTTTCCATCAGGGCCCACATAAGCCTCGATGTCCTTTTGGTTCTGGAATATGCCATTGGTCCTGAATCCGAAAAAGGCGCCGATCGGGTGACCGACCGCTGTCCGTGTAAGCGGATAAGCGCTGTTCTGAAGCTTGGCACCACCCTCTAAAAAGGCCTTATCCTCCCCCAGAAAGGTCACTTTATTCTGAAGATAGGAGACATTCCCTTTTAAATTCAGGTGAACTTTTCCAACCTGCCGCTGGTAACCTAACTCCAACTCCATCCCCCTATTACCCATATCGGCGACATTCCCGTAGGAGGAACCGGTGGCCCCTACATAAGCGGGATAGTCAATAACCTGGAGGATCCCCGTCGTCTTCTTATTATACCAGTCGAAGGTCAGCGTCCAGTTGTTGAACAAAACCGCATCAAAACCAAAATCGAGCTGGCTGGTTTGTTCCCACCTCAAATCGGGATTTGCCGGCGCGTCCGGACTGTAACCGATGTTGTAAATGTTATCGCCGAACATATAATTCCGGCCTCCTCCAACGGTGGCCAGATACCTGAAATTACCCAATACGTCATTACCGGTGATACCGTAGGAACCTCGGAACTTCAGAAAATTAATGCTGTTCTTAGCCGGCCAGAATGCTTCCTGGGATGCCACCCATCCGACAGAAGCCGAAGGGAAATAACCAAAGCGGTTATTGGATCCAAAGCGGGAAGACCCATCCCGGCGGATGATGCCGGTAAATAAATATTTACCCCCATAGTCGTAAGTCAAACGGCTGAACAGGGAGCTCACGGTATGGTTGATCCCCTCATACCCCTTCGCCGTGATGTCATCCGCCGATATGCTGTAATTCATGGAAGCGTCGTGGAAATGGGTCGCCGGCAGATTGAAATAGGTGACGTTCAGTCCGCTGCTGTTATTGTCGCGATAGGCACCCTGTCCTAATAAGATGGTAAAGTGATGCTGGTCAATGACGCGGCTGTAGGAGATGGTGTTCTCTATATTCCAGTCAAAGGATTTCTCCCTATCCCGCGCGAAGGACGTTTGCGTTGTTAAGGTATTGGAATTAAGAAAATACAAAGGGGTAAAATTCTCGCTGCCCCAATAGGACAAGGTAGATCCGAAAGTGGAACGCAGTTTCAATCCCTTTACCGGTTCCGCTTCCAGAAAAATATTCCCCACAATATCATCGGACCAGTTATAATTGCCTTTTTCGGTCTGGATATAAGCCAGCGGGTTGGTTACCTGCTGTGCTACGTATTTGGATATCCCGTAAGGCTGTCCATCGGCATTTTTTTCTACAGGCTGATTTGAATACGGCGCCTCACCGGCCTCTGTGGGATCGGTGATCACCGTCTTGGTGATGGGATCCAGCATGATCGCGCCGCTGAGAGGACCACCGAAATCGGTATTGCCATTCACGCCGCCGCTGTTCCGAATATGGGAATATCCAAGCGTTTCGCCAAAAGTGAGCCATGGGGTAATCTTATAATTGGAATTGAGCCGGATGTTGTAGCGTTTGTAATCTGATATGGCAGTTGCTACGATGCCCTGCTGATTAAAATACCCGAAGGAGGAGTAGAAGGTCGCCCGGTCACTTCCGCCGCTGATGCTTAATTCATGGTTCTGTATACTGGCATGATTGTTAAAGATCAGGTTCTGCCATTGGGTTCCTTTTCCAAAAGAAGCAGGGGCATCATAGACGGCAGAACCACCACTGTTGACAGCCTGCTCATTAATCATGGTCGCATACCGGGTAGCGTCGAGGAGATCCAGTTTATGAGCGGGGGCCTGAATACCGTAATAACCACTGTAATTAACATGTATCCCACCGGCCTTCCCTCTTTTGGTGGTCACCAGAATGACCCCGGCGGAAGAACGCGCGCCATATATCGCGGCCGAAGCGGCATCCTTCAACACTTCGATGGAGGCGATATCATTGGGATTCAGATAATCGATCCCTCCGGTTCCCACCACCACGCCGTCCACTACATACAACGGATCACTGGCCCCTTCGTTCAGGGAGGTCGTTCCACGGATCCGTACGGTAGACGCCGCCCCGGGCGCTCCCGAACTGTTCGCGATCGTCACACCGGAAACCCTTCCCTGCATGACCTGCTCAATTCTTCCGATCTGCTGATTGGCGAAATCAGACGCCTTCACACTGGAGATGGCACCGGTGATCACGCTCTTTTTTTGCGTTCCGTAACCAACGACCACGACTTCATTGAGACCGCTGGTATTCCCTGTTAAGGTAACATCCATGGAAGATGCGCCTTTTACGGGTACTTCTTTTTTGTCATATCCGACATAGGAAAAAAGCAGGGTGGCGTGTTCAGGAACATTGATTCTAAACTGTCCTGAAGGATTGGTCACCGTTCCCTTGCCCGAACCCCTGATCTGCACCGTGACCCCTGTCAGCGGTTCCCCATTTTCATCTTTAACGGTTCCGCTTACCAGTGTATCGGAGGGCAGGTTGCCGGAAAAATGAAATACCGGTATCCTTGCCCTGTCATAGAATGATGGTTTGATAATGATGGGGGCGAGATCACGGGGTTCGGCCTTCACCGATCTGACCGAAAAATAATTGTTGATTTGCTTGAACTGCAATCCGGTTACATCGGAAAGGTGATCCAATACATGCGCCACAGACACTCTTTGGACAGCCACCGTTACCCTTTGGCGGGCATTAAAGCTGTTTGCATTGTAAAAAAAACGGAAATCGGTTTGCTTTTCAATATCGTGAAACACCTTTTCCAACGGCTGGTTCTCCATATGCAGGGATAGAAAAACCCTTTGAGGATCCAGCCCCTGGCCATCACTATCCTTTGCAGATAAAAATGAAGAGGAAACTACAATAATGCTAAAAACCAATATGGAATAGCTGGCTGTCATTATCGTATGCCGAATTAGACTTTTTTTCATACTTTTGAACTGTTTTAAGGATAAACAATCTTTAAAATGGAAGGCTGCACTTGGTGCGTATCCCCATACACATGACCAAACAGCCTAATTGTATTCCGCCGGTAACCTTTCAGGTTGCCGGTTTTTTTAACTGGTATTTAAAAGAATTGGTGCCATCATCTGTGGTTGGTTTAACGCATTAATTGTTAGGCAATAAGATCAATGAGTCTGCATGGATCCTGTAATGTATGTTACAGGAATAAGCAATGGTTTTCATGACCGTTCCCAAAGGCTGATAATCAAATTCACCCGACAGGCTCCAGTCTGCTGCTTTCAGCGCATCATGCTCCACCTTGATGTGATAGTACCGCTGCAACTTTTCCACCACCTCCTTAAGACCCGCGTTCTTGAAGTACAGGATATCGCTCTTATAGTCGAATTCCCCCAATGGCGCCGTCGTCTTGCGCATGATGCGTGTCGTCTTATCATAGACGATCTCTTCGCCCGGATCAAGGAAAAGCTGCTCGACCCGGCCGTTTGCCGAATGATTTTTCACCACCACCTTGCCGTAAGAAAGCACTACATTGATATCATTCTCATCTGGGAAAGAGGCTACCTGGAAAGAAGTCCCCAGGGCTGTGGTATGAATATTTCCCGTAACGACCGTAAAGGGACGGGACGCGTCTTTAGCCACTTCAAAAATGGCCTCTCCCTTCAGTTCTATTTCTCTTTTATCCTTTGGAAACGGCTGAACAGCACTGATGGTGGAATGAGGGGACAGAAAGACCACCGAGCTATCCGAAAGCACAATCTTTTTGGCTATGCCCGCCTCGGAAGCATAAACGGCCGTACGACCCTTGCCCTCGCTGCGTTGGTGATGCAGCAATATCGCCGTTCCGATAAGCGCCAACAATCCCGCAGCAATGCCCCAGATGGTCCGGTTCCATTTTCGAGTGGTTAATTTTGTCCTGCGGCTGGTGGCGATACTATCGGCTAGTTTGTTCCACACCCGCTGCCGGATCTCGTCCGGCACATCTTCTCCTTCGCCAAGAGATGGCCATGAACCCTCAGCCAGCCATTCCCTGATCGCATGAATTTCCTCCGGACTGCACTCATCCCGACTAAACTTAATTAACAATGCTCTGGATATCTTCATAAAATATTGTCTCAAACAGGTAATTCCATGCGTCCGCTTATATAGTTCCCCGGCAGGGAAAATACCCTAAATGATTTTAAAAAAAATAAATAAGGATGTAAATAATTCTTTGGCTTGACCAGATCATATGCTTTCCGGACATGATGCAGATTCCCCGGGGCAGGTTTCGCGGCAGCAGCACCGGAAAAATTCGTGCGTGCCCGCCTCGGGCTGAGGTCACCCGGAAACAGTCGTTAATAAAGCAAGCAGAATCAGGATATACTTGCCCAGCAAATGAAGTGCTTTGGAGATATGGTATTCTACCGTTTTGACGGAGATGCCCAGGGACCCCGCGATTTCCTGGTAAGTAAGGCCGCTCTCCCGATTAAGCATGAAGATCCGCTTTGTCTTTTCGGGCAGTAGTTCAACCTGGTCCTGTATCTGGGTGTCAAGTTCCTTGATCTCCAGAAGCCTTTCGGGCGAATCGTTGTCATCAGTGATGGCATCCGCCTTTTTCACTATATGGTGAATATATTTTTTGTGTTGCTGCTGTTTGAGGATGTATTTGAAAGATTGGTTTTTCGCCGCCGTCACCAGATAAGATTCGATATTTTCAATCGCTACCTGATCCCTGTTTTTCCAAAGTGACATAAAGATACCCATGAGCATATCTTCAGAATCTTCCTTACAATGAGAGTAATAAAAGCAAAGCTGGTACAGCCTTTCCCAATAGCGTTCATAGATCATTTTAAAGGCCTCCTCATCTCCTCTTTTCAGTCTTGCAACCATCTCCTTGGTAGTAAAAAAGCTCATAAAGAAAATTTTTAGGTTACTGCCAAATTACTCTTTTTTTTTATCCCCGCAAATTTCGGTCATTATCTCCTGACAGAGAAGTTACCATTATGTTACCCTCTGTATTCACCAAAGAACGCGCAGGGGGAATGCTAAAATAACTTTATCCCGATTCCCAGACTGAACATACCAAAGTCATCCAGACTGGTTAGTTCACGATGGAAAATATGGACATAGGAAAGCTTACAGGCAAGTCTTTGTGTCTTTGAAAAAAAGAAGCCGGCCGAAGGACTTAGCCCGAATAATACGCGTTGATGCAGGAAAGCGGGACCGAGCAAAAAGGATAAAAAAATATGGTTCGTTAAATAAAATGCGGAACCGGCCATGAGCATGCTGAGACTATTAACCGTTTCAAGTGGTTTTCCGTCAGGTCCGTACCTTAATACTTTATCATCCCCGATATTCACATCCCCCGTAAGTTCCAGAGAAGGTTTAAATTTTGTCCCGGTATGCAGTAAGGCCTCCGCAGCGAGCCCCGCACCACCGGGATTGTTACCGATGGTTCGGTCGTAAAGCGTTTTATTGGCGTGAAACCACAGGTAGGAAGAAACCCGGTGCTGTGCCTGGCAATGGAAAGCGACAAGGATCAAACAGGGCACTATAATGATAGTGGATTTGAACATCATGAAGCAGTTAACAGTGAAATCAAACAACAAGGTAGCTTATTTTCTTCGCATACCTTTTCCGTTCCCGGGAAAACACTTACCGGCCGGCAGGCCAACGGTTATTATCGCGATTGACATCGGGCAAGGCACCTTTGGGATCCAGGACAACCGAGGTAACGGGTGAGGTGGAAGGATAAGAAAAGGTCCACCGGCCACCGCGTTGCCATATTTCAACAGGAAGATGAATGATTCCCGTGTGGCCGTTGCGTTCGGTCACCCTGATGGTGACCGGCAAGGCCATCTGTCCGAGGTTATCAATGGTGATCAACGCGCCCTTTGTCGTATCGCTATCCGGATACCTTACACCACCGACCGCCTGGTCAAGATTCCAGGTGGTATAAAACCACTCGTTCCAAAACCATCCGAGATCTTCACCGGCAGCATTATCCATCGTACGGAAGAAATCATCCGGTTGTGGATGTTTAAAGGCCCAGCGGTGGATGTAGGCTTTAAAAGCATAATCAAAGCGATCAGGGCCCAGTACTACGTTGCGTAATATATTCAGGGCCAGCGAAGTCTTAAAATAGTACTGACCATAATCGGAGAGACCCATGGCGGCCGGAGGTGTCATTAACGCGGATTCACTTTTGCTCATGACCCTTGTCATGCGCAATACGGAACGGTTGGTCGTATCACCATATTCCCCGTGGTGAAACCAGTTGGAGGCATATCCGTTAATAAAGGTGTTCAATCCCTCATCCATCCACATGTACCGCCTTTCGTTGCTTCCCACGATCATCGGAAACCAGTTGTGCCCGATCTCATGGGTGACGTCGTGCCAAAGGTTGGCCCGCTTTATTTTATAACTGCAAAAGATGATGCCCGGGTATTCCATCCCCAGGGCCACGCCTGCCACAACGGTAGCCTTGTTCCAGGGATATTCATAATAATCTCCTGAATAAAATTCGATGCTTTGTTTTAAATATTGGGTGGCACGGCCATATGCTGAATCGCCTTCACTTTCCGCGGGATAAACCGCCATGGCGATCCCCTTTCGTCCGGAGGGGAAATTGATCCGCGCGGCGTCCCAGATAAAGGACTTTGAAGCGGCCCAGGAGATATCCCTGGTATTCTTCATCTTAAAATGCCACGTGAGTGTTCCCCTATGCTTTAACCTGGTGGCAGGAGTACCCACTTCGTCTTCGGTAATGATATGCACCGTACTGTCACTCCGGCGGGCCTGCTGAAGCCGTTTCATTTCCGTGGGGGTCAATACCTGGCTGGCATTTTGAAGATCACCCGATCCCACCACGATCATATCCGCGGGGGCTGTAATATAATAATCGAAATTCCCGTACTCGCAATAAAATTCGCCCAGCCCCATATAAGGCAGCGTGCTCCATCCATTCACATCATCATAGACGCACATGCGCGGATACCACTGCGCCAACTGATATACCACGCCGCTTTTTGTATATAACCTGCCCATGCGATCCGCCCCATATTCGGGAATGGAAAAGGCATAACTTACCTTTATGTCAATTTCATCCCCGTTTGGATTCACGGTAAAGGGTAAACGAAGCTGCATTCTCGTATCGGTGATCACCGGCTTAATGTGATAGGTTTTCCCTTTATATACCACCGCAGCGGACGGGATATGATAGCCGCCCTTTTGATATCCCTTGACATCAAAACGGTCCCCGGTGACGGGCGTCTTGGCTGCCCCGCGGGAAGTGGGCTTAAATAAGTTCTGATCCAGTTGCAGCCACAGGAAATGCAGGGAATCGGGGCTGTTATTTGTATAGGAAATGGTCACATCTCCGGTGATCATGGTATCTTTTTCGCTTAAATTGGCATGAATAAGATAGCTGGCGCTGTTTTGCCAGTAGTCCGGTCCAGGCGCGCCGTTCGCGCTCCGGTAACGGTTGCCGTTATGGGTAAAAAATAACGGGCTGAATACCTGGTGCGGATCGTAAAGTGATTTTTGTTGTGCGGAAAGGCCAAGCGGAAGGATCATGGCCAGCAATAAACATACCGGCAGGTATTTGTGCTGTTTCATATCGTGGATTTTGTCTTTTGCAGATAAATATCGGAATAATATCGGTATCCCGAATCGTCTAAGGGGTTTCTCATCAGTCTGTCACCCCTGGAATAACTTGTATAAACGGTGCAGTTTTTATGCAACCGGGCGCTTCATCACCTGTAGTCCGCCTTGAGCCCGATCAGGGGTCTGAAAAGGCCATTAGCCGCACGCTTCCGGTGAACGTGCCTCCCGAAAAGATCATGATCCCTTGATGATCAGCAGCCGCCCCTTGTTCTTTTTCACCGGGATGGCATCTCCCGGCTTAAAAGTAGCGGCGGGCTGAAAATCGCGGATGGCAGGGGCCGTGATGGTTGCGTTGGAAGAATCAATATCCAGCGCGCGCCAGTTAATCTTAAGATGGATGGTCGTATCCGCACTGGCCCAACTGGCAATAGACACCAGCGTCTTCCCTTTCTTTTCGTATACCGTTGCCAGTATATCCGCATGATCCGTCTTAACGGGGCAGTAACCTACCCAATAACCAATCATCCGGCTGCCTTCCATCCCGAAATCACGCCACACTTTCCAGACGGGCCGCGGATCACCGCCGGTCCAGGGCGCACGGCTTGTCATCCCATAGATCATGCCACGCCATGGATTGCCGCCACCCTGCAACATCTCGCCCATCAACCCATAGGGAATACCGCTCACCTCGGTCATAAAAAAATCCGGACCGTTGTGCTCATAATCGAAATATTCACCGAACCACAACCGGTTAATGTACGGGAATAAGGCCATGTACAAATTCGCGCTGTTGTTCCAGCCATCCGCTTTATCGTATTGATTGGCGGAATGCAGATCAATGATGCCCGGATGATCTCCATGGGTCAACACCCTTTTTACCCTTTTCATGGTCACGCGGTCATAAGCAACATCGTCTAAATACAGCCCGTCAATACCTACGTTGTTCACCAGCCAGTTTAACCCTTCCACATAATAATTATGCCAGCGGCTCATGCCGCCGTTGATGATGGCGGCATCATTGGTCTCCGGCGTGTACCATCCGGGGATGTAATCGCCCCTGAGATGTTCCTGCAGCCAGGGATAGCCCCCTCCTTTTCCAGAAGCGAATATTTGCTGTCCAAGGCTTCTCATTGGGTATAATTCATAGGCGCGGTCGGCCAGTTCCCGGATGGTATTGTATATCTTGACCTTCATGCCCAGCCGATGAGCGGAATCGATGTAGGCCTTCATTTGCCGCCAGGCGATAAACGGATAGTTGATGTAGGGATTGATATACTTTCCCTGATGAATGTTGATGATATTGGCGCCCCAGGCTTTTACGGTATCCACGGGTTTATAGTCATGAAAATACCGGCGGCTCCAGTGCTGATCGGTAAATAACGGATGAAAGGGTGTGATCAGCAAATTGAAATTATAACATAAAGTATCACCTTTTGCCATATCACGCGGTCCGTTGTAGGCATTGACCAGTACGGAATTGCCTTTTTTGCCGATATGAATGCCACCCCGATGATCATTGTCCCAGGAGGATGGCAACACCAAAGGCTTCAACAGGTAAAAATTTGTATTGAGCGGCCTTGAATAATGCTGGTCGCGAAGCGAAAACTTCAGCCCGGCATTCACCGTTCCGATCCATCCGCCATCCTGGTTCTTATGTGCCACGTCCCATTTCCAGTCAATTTTCCCGGGGCGGTATCCACCTTTATGGCCAAGACCCATAAAGTATTTGGCCTTGTCCGGCTCGACAGGAATATGAAATTCAATATCATTTAAATGGATATTCTGCAGCGCGATCACTGTCACCCGGTAGGAAATAAAGCCGTCAAATTCAAGATGCCCTTTCACTTCCATCTCCAGGGAAGCTGACACATTTGTTGCTTCCCATTCTACCGTTCCGGGTGTTTTCTCTGTAAACGACAGGCCCTGGCTTTTGAGTTTGATATTTTTGCCACTGCCATCAAAGAAATGAAAATGTATGGCTTCTGTCAATAGATTATTAGGCTTCTCCGAAATGCTGGTCATTTCTATCGGGAAAAAAGTCTGGATCTGTCCCGGAAGACCCGTTGGGGCCAGTATCAGCTTCCTTCCCAGTAAGCTGATGGTGTCACGATCTGTTTTTAAGGGCAGGTATGGTTTGATCACCGTGTTCTGCTGTGCCATCGTAGCATTCAACCAGGGAAGGCGCGTCTGCTTCCAGGGTTCGTTTACACCATGGTCCGTTGCCACGTTGCCGGTAACCGTCAGTTCAAGGCTGATCCTGGTGGGCGGCGCGTTAACGGCGCTGACCGTAGCGGTACCTTTGTATGTTCCGGAGACTGCCCTGCGGGGCACCTTGATGTAACACCATAAGGGTTGTACACTTTTTTCAGGCACCTCAACCCGGTAGCGGACCGGTTTCCCTTCATAGGATATACCGGCTGTATTGATACAGGAGATGAGCGTATCTGCAATGCGGTGACCCGCACCATCCGTTAAGCAGGAGAATGCCACCTGTACATTTTGCAGATTTTCTTTTATGGGATAAACACCCAGTTGGAAGGCGTAATACTCATTTTTTTCAGCAACACCCCTGAAGGTGCTTTCAACACCTTTCTTTATCCACCGCAAAGGCAGATCGTGCTTCATCTTGATGGGATGTAAACGATCCTCCGGAAAAACAAGATAAGGGGCACCCGGATGTTCGCCAACAAGTTTAGCGGTCTCTGCTTTTGTAGCGATCACTTCCATGGGATAAAAACTATTAAAGGGTGTCACCGCTTCGAGCCGCACCAACCGGGCGGCTGCAAAATGCTTCGTTGCCTTAACCGATCTCAGCCACAAATCACTCGCAGTCTGCACCGGCACCGGATAATAATCCTTTGGATAGTTGGCGGAGCCTTTATGACGGAAAGGCATGTAATACAGGTAATACGTCTTGTCATTGCCTTTGTGTTCAAAATAAATCAGCGCATATTCGCGGCCCATCACCGGGGCATAAACGTTCATCACGCGTTGATGAGTGGACGCGTCTACCAGGATCATCTCCTTGTTTTCGGGGTGTTCATCCGGGCGGCGCCAGTATACCTTTGCCTTTGCAATATCACCATGGCCGGTCACGGCGATCACTGCCCGGTGATTCCCCACCGAATCCGCATTCCATTTTTCGGCAGGGGGCGGATAATGCAATTGCTGCGCGCACAACGTGCCCGTCTGCAGGCTCAGCAATGCCATCCATAAAAATATGGGTAAGGTCAGGGGATTTGTCCGCATCAGTTGATTTTAACGGGGTCTGGCTCCAAAGGGGTCAAAAATACAAAAGAAAGGTCAATGGAAACCGGTGCCGGTGATCATGCATCTATCGTCCATTGCTACTCATCGCCATCCAGCACCTTCATCCTGAACGCATCCACGGCCGGTGTTTTGTGTTCCTGCTTCATGATACGGGCCATCTGTTTGACAATGGCGGGATGCTGCGATGCCACATCATGCTGTTCCTGCAGATCATTGTCCAGATCAAACAACTGTATTTTTATATTGCCCTTCTTCATATCCGCCCTGATGGCTTTCCATTTACCGAGGCGCACCGCCTGCTTGCCACCATAACCCGGGAACTCCCAATACAGAAAAGGATGTTTTTTCTGGCCTTCCGTCTGACCCAATAGTGTGGGAAGGTAACTGATGCCATTAATATTTGCGGGATGCTGCACACCTATCGTCTGGCAGATGGTGGGTACAAAGTCCCAGTTGGCAGAAATCAGATCACTTTTGGTACCCGGTGTTATCTTCCCCGGCCAGGATACGATAAAGGGCTCCCGGATGCCGCCTTCATGAACGGAACCTTTTCCCCATCCATAAGCACTTTTAAACGGGCCACCGCTGTCAAACCACGGTCCATCAGTCCCTCCTTCATAAGTGGGACCATTGTCACCAGTAAAAACGATGATGGTATTTTTATACACGCCCATCTGTTTAAGTTTCTTGACAATCTCTCCCACATGTTCATCCAGTAAGGAGATCATCGCGGCCCGGGTGGCGTGGGGATAACGGCAGGGAACATAACTGCCTCCCAGAAAAGGTTTTTCATCACCAAACTTCTTGTGGTAATAGGCCACCCATTTTGCCGGCGCCTGCAGAGATGCATGGGGCAAAGGGCTTGCAAAATATAGGAAGAAAGGCCGATGCTTACAGGAATCCAGAAACCGCAGCGCCGCTTTGATGATCAGGTCCGGCGAATAATCCCGCTGGCTGTAACGCGCATAATTTTTGGGATCCATCGGGTCCAGGTTCTTGGGGAATTTTATATTGGGATCCTGGATTTTATTATTCAGGGGAACCCTGAAAGTGTTCTCCCATAAATGTCCTGCGTAGTAGTTATGGTCCTCCCGCTGGCATAAAAATCCAAAGAAATAATCAAAACCCTGGTTGTTGGGGATGCCGGCTGTCATGGGACCTCCCAGCCCCCATTTACCCACCAGGGCGGTATGATAACCTGCCTTCTGTAGTATTTTGGCGATCGTCATGGTGGAATCAGGGATGGGCAATTGTCCTTCCAGGGACGGATTAGCCTCCATGGCCTTGTAGCTCCAGACATCTCCCCGACCGTCCCATTCATCATTGCCACGGATATACGCCTGGCCGGAATTGTTACCGGTCATCAGCGAATACCTGGAAGGCGCGCATACCG
>DASULB010000308.1:0-9523 GCA_036278455.1 Chitinophagaceae bacterium
AACCCGGTGGGTGGTGGGCCATCCTCGAAAACGTGTCCCAGGTGCGCCCCGCAACGTGCGCAGATCACTTCGGTGCGGTTCATCCCGAAACTGTGATCGGGGCGGTAAATGACCGCGTCCTTCCTGGAAGGTTCAAAGAAGCTGGGCCAACCACAGGTGCTGGCGAATTTTTCATCGGAACGGAACAGTTTATTGCCGCAGACGGCGCAATAATAAGTTCCGAGGCCTTTGTAATCCCAATACTTACCCGTGAATGCCTGTTCCGTACCTTTTTCAAAGGCAATGTGATAAACATTGGCAGGCAGTATTTTCTTCCATTCCGATAGGGGCACATCCAGTTTTGTGGTATCGGTACGGGAATAATATGGATTCTTTGGATGTTCTGTGTGGGTGGTTTGCATAGTTGTACTTTTATTTTCGATGGCCCTGCTTTGCGAATGTACACATTCCCCGAAGAAAAAAGGGATGAGCAGTAACACGATGAGAGATTTATATTTCATTTTACCTGGAATTATGGATGAATAACAAAAGGGTGACGTTTTAGTTAAAAACTGTATCCCAATTTACGTAAAAAGCAGGACGGTGGTTTTCTAACGTTTTGTTAATTCCCAAAGCCATATTTTTGACTGTTTTGAAAATGATCAATAATTGTGTCATTTTAAGCAATATTGTTTAGTTTAACCTCTAAAAATTAGATGTAATCTAATGAAATGTTTTATTCCGATCATCTTTTTAAAGATGTTTTATTATCTTTGACCTCCTCAAAAGTGACAGCTATGTTGAATCTTATTCTATTCGGTCCCCCTGGCAGTGGTAAGGGCACACAAAGTCAATTGGTGATTGAGAAATATGGCCTTATCCATATCTCTACCGGTGATTTATTGCGGAATGAAATGAGCGCGGGTACGCCATTAGGCCAGGAAGCTGAAAAATTTATCCACAAGGGCCAGCTGGTGCCGGACGAGGTAGTGATCGGTATGCTTGCTTCGGTGCTGGAGACACATCCGGATGCGAAGGGATATATTTTCGACGGGTTTCCCCGGACGGCTGCCCAATCGGAGGCCCTGGACAAATTGCTGGTACTTAGAAAAACCTCCATTACCCAGGTATTATCGCTGGAAGTACCGGAGGATGAACTGGTCCGCCGCCTGCTGGAGCGTGGTAAGACCTCCGGCCGCACCGACGACGCCAACGAAGAAGTGATCCGCGCGCGCATCGCCGAATACCACAAAAAGACCACGCTGGTGGCCGATCATTACGCCAAGGCCGGAAAATTCAAAAAGGTCAGGGGTGACGGTAGCAGGGAAGATACTTTCGAATTGCTTTGCAGGGAAATCGATCCTCTCGTCGGCGTTGCCGCCTGACCCGGCCGTTACCAGTCAATACTTCCGTTTACCCATTCGGCGTCCAGTGAGGCGCCGTATTTCTGATAAAAATGAATGGCAGACGTGTTCCAATGGAGTACCTGCCATACCATGCCATGAAGTTTTTTCTCTTTGGCTTCTTCCACCAGCCGGTCAAATAACCGCTTGCCGATGCCTTTTCCGCGCATGGCTTTGGTGACGATGATGTCTTCCAGGTACATGCGCTCACCTTTCCAGGTAGAAAAGCGGATATAATACAGGGCAAAACCGACGATCGTCTCCCTTTCAGCGGAGTTGTCAGTTGCCTCTTCTTCCGGGGAAACTCCCGGAGCGACGGCAACCAGTCCCCACCATACCGGCTGGTCACCAAAACCGCTTTCGGCGAATTCTTCCAGTGAAACGGTTACTTCCTGCGGCGCTTTTTCATAGGCTGCCAGTTCCCTTACAAGTTCCAGTATACGCGGACAGTCTTCCCTTGTGGCGCGGCGAATAATGATGGGCATAGGCGGAATGTTTTAAGTCTCAGGATTCATAAATTTGGGTCCTGCGGGTTCAGGCCCTGTCTGGTTTGAAGCGCCGGAACGTGATACCGGATGCGTTTCCCTGGGATTCATCATATTTTTACGACGATGGGTAAACGCCCCAGTAAAAACAATTTTAAAACCCGAATGTTTAATCAACATACCAGGCGTTCCCCTTCATAACAGGTTTATCTGAAGCAGAAGGGAAAGGCCTGACAAACTGATTATTGTTCATAATGCGCCCGTGATGATAGATGATGGACAGGAAAAAATAAAAGTGATCGTCTTTGCCTGATGTTTGGACAATTCAAATGTCCTTCCGGTGGGAAGGGGATGTACGGGCAAAGACGTCACCATTATTATAAATCAATATTGCCGTGTTTAACTGAATCGATTGCATTAAGCACCTAAACCTGATAACATGCTTCATCAATGGCCTGTCCTTTCCTACCAAAAAGGCAAAAAGACGTATGAAACATTACACCTGTTTACACAGGTGGTGGGAAAAATAAAACTGGCAACGCTTCCGTGGGTCAATCATTCATGGCATGTTACCTTGCACATTACGCCCACCGGGCTGACTACCCACAACATGCCTTATAAAAATGGGAATTTTCAGATTGATTTTAATTTTATCGAACATCAGCTAAAGGTCGTTACGGATAAAGGAGAACTGAGAAAATTTGATCTTCATGGAATTTCCGTGGCGGATTTTTACAAAAAAGTGTTTGAGGTCCTGGACGGCTTGGGAATCGAAGTGAAAATATACCCTGTCCCGTCTGAACTTGCCGACCCGATTCCATTTGAACAGGACCGGGTACACGCCGATTATGATAAAGGGCAGGTGACTGCTTTTCACAATGCCCTGTTGAATATTCAGGATGTATTTATGGAGTTTAGAAGCGGGTTTAAAGGAAAATGCAGCCCGATCCATTTCTTTTGGGGAAGTTTTGATTTGGCACTTTCTTTTTTTTCCGGCAGAAAGGCTCCCAGGCATCCGGGAGGCGTACCGGGTTTGCCTGACTGGGTGGCGGAAGAGGCTTATTGCAGAGAGGTGAGTAGTTGCGGTTTCTGGACAGGAAACGAAGGCTTTACGGAGGCGGCGTTTTATTGCTACCTGTATCCCGAACCCGAAGGATATAGCGCGGCGAAGGTGCAACCGGCGGGCGCATATTATAACACCACTTTCAAAGAATTTATATTGCCGTATGCAGCGATACAGCAATCTGCGGCGCCTGAAAAAGATTTACTTGAATTTTTAAACAGTACTTATCATGCCGGCGCGGACCTTGCAAAATGGGACAGGGCGGCATTGGAAGATTAATCACATTCTTTAAGGTATTTTCATTAAAAGGGCTCTTTACTCATATTCCGCGAATACCTGGTCCTCATAACACCAAAGCCATTTTTCCCCGGGTTGAGCCGAGATGACCACAGGATGACGGGTATGATGATAATGTTTTGTCATGTGGGTATTGGGCGAAGAGTCGCAGCACAATGTCACACCGCACGTCTGGCAGGTTCGCAGATGGACCCATTGGTCACCGGTTTTGATACATTCTTCACAAACCAACTCTTTGGGTTGTTTCAGGGTTTTTATTTCCGTGATGTGCTGGCAGGCAGGTTGCTGTTCCATAAGAAATAATTAACCGGTTTAAATGTAATGATAGCCCTGGCGGATTAAAATGCTGATAAACAGGATGATACGATTTAAAGCAGGGTAGAAACAAATAGAAATAAAGCGGTAGCTTTGAATGGGTGATCAGCAAAAGCCAAAATGAAAGGATGCTTACCGGCTCAACAGACCAAAAAATATTCAAAGGTGACGGGCAATAAATCTATGCTTTACAAATAAAGACATATGAGGTGCGCAGATTGTTGAAAGATGCTGACCTACATAGAGATAAAAGGAAATTCGCAAGCTGGTGGCGGTCATTTATTTGGTTTCTCCTTCCCGGACCTGATGCCCTGGAATCATTTTAGTTCAGGTATCATGAACAGAAAAGCGCTTCAGATTGCCAATGGCATTGCACTGCTGGTCGTACTGATCATTAACGGCCTTGCCGGCACGAGGATCTTTAATGGCAATACCCTGGCGGATGTTTCCGCCCGGTATGCAAATTATTTCACGCCTGCCGGGTATGCTTTTTTTATCTGGATCATCATTTATCTCGGCCTGATCGGATTTGTGGTTTATGGCGGCCGTGGCCTGTTTACCAGGAAAGAGGATGACAGGGAACTCCTGGAAATAGGGTGGTGGTTCGTCGTTTCCTGTATCGCCAATTGTCTTTGGGTCTTGGCATGGCTTTATGACTTCACCGGGCTTTCCGTGCTTCTGATGGGGGTGTTGCTTTTTTCACTGGGCCGGATCATTGTAAATACCGATATGGAAAAGCGGTATGATCCGCTCAGCAGGTTCGTTTTTATCTGGTGGCCGTTTTCATTTTATTCCGCCTGGATCCTGGTAGCTTTCATGGCGAATGTCGCCGCCTACCTCACCAAACTAAAAGAAGGCGGTCAGGGTATTTCCGTCGGTCTGGCGGTGATCATGATCATTGTGACGGCCATTATAAACCTGTGGATTACCTGGAACCGGAATATGCGCGAGTTCGCCATGGTCGGCGCCTGGGGACTCGTGGCGGTCGCCGTGGCGAACTGGCACGGGCAGGCCGCTATCGTATGGTCCGCCATGGTCGCGGCTGTGATCGTCCTGGCAAGCTCCATGATACATGGGTACAAAAACAGGGAGATGGCTTACAAAAGATAAGGCAAGACCAGAGGAAGGTAAAAATAATGACCACAAAGGATTACCCGTGATCAGCAGTGCAAAGCAGCACCCAATAACACTCCCCTACCGCCACTGCCAGGTGATCGAACTTTAAATGGATATGGACAACCTGCACACTGCCGGACAACCGTTGAGATGACTACTGAAGCGCCTGGGCCAGGTCTTTCCGCAAGTCTTCTATGTTTTCAATCCCCACGCTCATGCGGATGAGCCCGTCGGTAATGCCTGCTTTTTCACGCTGTTCCTTAGGCACCCCGTAATGCGTCATAGAGGCGGGGTGTGAAACAAGCGTATCACAGGTCCCGAGAGATACCGCCCGGACGCACATGTTGAGTTTATCTATGAATTTTTTCCCTGCTTCCATGCCGCCCTTGAGTTCAATACTCATCATGGCGCCGGGAAGTTTCATCTGCTTTTGCGCGATGGCGAAGTCGGGATGTGATTTCAGCCCCGGGTAGTTTACCCTGCTGATGGCCGGATGGCCTTCCAGAAATCCCGCTACCTGCAGGGCGTTGCTGCAATGACGTTCCATCCGTATCTCCAGCGTCTTCATGCCCATGGTCAGCAGGTAGGCGTCGAAAGGATTGCTGTTGCCGCCCATGAGGTTGTGCACCTTGTAGACCGGGCCGTCCATTTTTTCCAGGTCTCTGCCGATCAGCACACCGCCGATGGCGGTGCCGTGACCGTTCAGGAATTTTGTGGTGGAATGAAATACGTAGTCAGCACCGTAGCGAAAGGGTTGCTGCAGGTATGGGGTGGCGAAGGTATTGTCCACCGCGCTGACCAAATGATATTTTTTCCCGAGTGCAACCAGCGCTTCCAGGTCCACGCAGCGGAGCGTGGGATTGGCGGGTGTTTCCAGGTACATCATGCGGATGGAAGGGTCGTTTTCGATCAGTTCCTCCACCTGGCCAAGGTCATGCATGTCGGTGATGACGGGCCGGATCCCCAGGGACGGGAATATCTTTTGCAGCAATTCATCGGTGCCACCGTAAAGGGAGGGATGGGTAATGACCTTGTCTCCGCTCTTCAGATGGGTGAAAAACAGGGTGGTGAGCGCTGCCATGCCCGAGGCATGAAGGAGGGCTTTTGCCTGCAGGGGATTGCCGTGATCATCTTTTAAACCGAAGGTCTCCAGCGCCGCGAGCTTATTTTCAGCTTCTGTAAAGGAGGGGTTGCCCCAACGGGAATAGATATAGCCTTTTTCCTTCCCGCTGAAACGGTCCATGCCCTGCTGGGCGGTATCGAAGACATAGGTGGAGGAGGCGTAAATAGGGGTGAGGTGGGCGTAATTAGGATCGGCCACGTGTCCGCCATGTACGCAGGCGGAGCCGAAGCCTTCCAGCGGCCCCTCCTGCTTTGTGTTTTCGTTGTTCATGAATTCAGTGTAATTTTACGTGCATCAAAATTACCATTTAATCTGATGATGAAAGAGGTATTGAAGGATCTTGCCGCATATCATGGTTGGGCCGATAAAAGATTACTGGATGCTGCCTGCAAACTCCCCGCGGAAGGGACGGACAGGGAGGTACAAAGCAGTTTCCCGTCGCTGAGAAAAACCGTTGAGCACCTGTTCTGGTCAGAAGGCGTCTGGCTGCAGCGTTTGCAGATGCAGGAGAAAGTGGTGGTCTCACGCGCGTTCGAGGGTGACTTCGCTGCACTGGCGGCCAGTCTGAAGGCGCTTGACGGAACGCTTTCTGAATGGCTTGACGCGCAAAAGGAAACCCTCTTTGAACATACAATCGCGTATTATAATACGGAGAAGAAATATTTTAAAATGCCGGTCTACCAGTGCCTCCTGCATTTTTTTAACCATGGCACTTATCACCGCGGACAAATCGTTACAATCTTCCATCAACTCGGCGTAACAAAAATACCGCCCACGGATTATATTGTATTTAAACGGTTGCCCGGCAAAAATCACGGACCGCAGTCGTTGTAAAATGAATCATCATGACACATAACGGCGATGAGCAGTCTCCTTTTTTCAGCATTGTCACCTGCACTTATAACCGGGTGCAGACCCTGCGCCGCGCATTGGACTCCCTGAGAGGCCAAAGCTGTCAGGACTGGGAATGTATCATCATAGATGATGCTTCCCTGGATGGTACCGGTGAAGTGGTCAGGCCATATCTGGGAGAACATTTCCGGTACCTGCGTCATAGTCACCGGGGCTGTGCCCGCAGCAAGAACGCGGGCCTGGAAACGGCCAGCGGGCGATATGTTACCTTTCTGGATTCCGATGACGAGTACGATCCCGGGCATCTGGCCATCCGGAAGGAAATCCTGCTGCAGGATCCCGCCATTGATTTATTGTATAGTGATGTGCGGGTGGTTGGGGAGGAGTATGTTCCGGATAAGGATGATCCGGCCAAAAGGATCGCCATCGCGGATTGTGTGGTAGGCGGGAGCTTTGTAATCAAAAGGAGTGCCTTAGGACCGACTGACCGTTTCCATGATGTCTATTCGGACGACAGCGCCTTTTTAGAACATTTTGCCGCTTCGGGCAAAAAGATCCTCCGGATCAATCAACCCACTTATGTCTATCACCGGGATTCACCCGATAGTATGTGCGATGCCCTTTGAGTATGAACACGTGAGTATGAACGCGAAGGGTTAAATAAAGGGACAATTACATGGGGGTATCTGATGGAGGTTGCCTTCAGGCGGGATCGCCTTTATAAGCCCATTTCACATAGACGGCGCCCCAGGTGAACCCGCCGCCAAAGGCTGACAGGATCAGGTTATCTCCTTTTTTCAGCTGGTTTTCCCATTCCCACAAACAAAGCGGGATGGTGGCACAGGTGGTGTTGCCATAGCGCTGGATGTTAACCATGACCTTTTCCGCCGGCAGTTCCATGCGCTGGGAAGTCGCGTCGATGATGCGCTTGTTGGCCTGGTGTGGCACCAGCCATGCGATATCGTTTTTGGTCAGGTTGTTTTTCTCCATGATCTCATAGGAGACCTCCGCCATGTTCACCACGGCGAACTTAAAGACCGTTTTGCCTTCCTGGTAGATATAATGTTCGCCGTTGGCGACCGTTTGGAGACTGGCCGGCTTCAGGGAACCGCCGGCTTTCATCCGCAGATATTCCCTGCCCGAGCCGTCGGCATGCAAAATGCTGTCCAGAACGCCATATCCTTCGGTATTTGGTTCCAGCAATACCGCGCCCGCGCCATCACCAAAAAGGATACAGGTCGTGCGGTCGGAATAATCAACAATGGAACTCATCTTATCGGCGCCCACGACGACGACTTTCTTATGGGTGCCCGCCTCAATGAATTTGGCAGCAGTCGTCAACCCGAAGATAAAACCGGAACAGGCGGCCAGCAGATCAAAGCTCCAGGCATTTTTAGCGCCTATTTTATCACAGATGATATTTGCAGTAGCGGGGAACAGCATATCGGGGGTGGCAGTGCAGCAGATCAGAAGGTCTATCTCATCGGCAGTGATGCCTCTTTTCCGGAGCAAATCCTCTACGGCGGGGGCTCCAAGGTCCGAGGTGCCTTTTCCTTCTCCTTTTAATATTCTTCTCTCCTCAATGCCGGTGCGGGTCCTTATCCATTCATCATTGGTGTCCACCATAGATTCCAGGTCCTTATTCGTCAGCTTATCGTCTGGTACAAAGCCGCCTACAGCCGTAATGGCCGCATTGATTTTAGTCATCCTATAGCCTTTAGGTAATAAATTTTCGCCAGCAAAAGTAAGGCAAACAGGTGAAAAGGGTATTTTTTCTTTTCAATTGGCGGCCCTGGATCTCCACGTCCATTGTGCTGTGCATTGCCGCCTTAAAAAGGGATGTTTATATACTTATCACCGCCAAAAACGAATCAGCCTTTTCTTGTTCGCTGATTTCTCTTTACTTTGTACCCATTTCACCTTTACTACCGACTATGGACTATGATTGCCTATATTGATGGAAAACTGACTTATAAATCCCCTGCGTTGGTATACCTGGATGTGAACGGTTTGGGCTACGAGGTGCAGATCAGCCTGAACACTTATTCCCGGATACAGCATTTGGAGCGTTGTAAGTTACTCACGTACCTGCATATCAAAGAGGATGCCCATACCCTTTATGGATTTTTTGAGGACAGTGAACGGGTGCTCTTTTTACAATTGATCTCCGTATCGGGCGTTGGCGCTTCCACGGCCCGGATCATACTCAGTTCCATGAAACCGGATGAGGTCAGGTCGGCCATCATTGGAGAGGACGAGCGGCTGCTGGAAAGCATTAAGGGCATCGGGGCGAAAACGGCCAAACGCATCATCCTGGAATTAAAGGATAAGATGGTCAAATATGCGGGCGCACAACCTTTGACCTCCACGGAAGGCAATACCTTGCAGGTTGATGCGTTAAATGCATTGCTGGCACTCGGTATAGCACGCCCCGCCGCAGAAAATGCTGTCCGCAAAGTCATGCGCGCTTTCCCGGCCGAAGGCAGTCTGGAAATGCTGATAAAAGATGCCTTGAAGAATTTATAATTTGTTTTAAACTTCCCTAAACCTAAAACCACCCCGGTGATAAAGCGGTTTTACACGATCTTTGTGACCTGTAGTATGATTGCCCTGTGCCTCCTGACTACCGTTTTTGCGGGGGCCGCCGAAGCAGCCGGGAAAAACACTCTTTTTTCCAAAAGGGTCAGCCTGTCTGGGCATGAAGGCAGGACGACCGGGAGGCCGCTGTCCGGCGACCGGACCTTCCCGGAGGGTGCCCCCGGACAGTCTGCGCGCCGGCCGGCAGCGGTCCGGGAGTTAATGAATGCCATCGGTCCTGTCGCAGCGGACACCACGGGAGACACCCTGCATTTTCCGATCAGTGACCGCTACGGCGATCCGTTCAGTCACC
>DASULB010000309.1:0-3108 GCA_036278455.1 Chitinophagaceae bacterium
CAGGAACTCACGATCCCTACCTGCGCCTTTGAGAAATCAGCCTCCGACAGACCGGCACCATGCAACATCGCCCTCGAAGAAGGCTGACTGATATCCTCCGTCAATGTACTGCTGTATTTGTTTAATTTAGTGGACATAAAATACCCCTTTCGTAAAAAACGATTATTTAATTGGTTGAACAATATGATTTCTTTGATTCAACTGACAGGTACCGTGGTCCCTCCTGAATCACTGGAGGCATAAGCCGCTTCGACCAAAGCCATGGTCCGGTATGCACTGTCAATATGATTCACCAACACCGGTGCGGATCCTTCCGCGTAGCACATCAGGTTGGCCATGGAACCCAGAAACGCATCGGGGAACCAGGTTCCATCCAGTTGGACCGGCTTCCATTCGGGCGCTTTGTTATCTTCCAGTATGACATATTCGAAAGTATCCGGCACGCCGCTGGGATAATCCAGGTTCATGCCCAGGGTAGTTCTGATCGCGCCTTTTGTGCCTTCAAATTTGATAAAGGAGTCCTGATACTTTAATCCAAATTCATGTCCATGGTTTGTATTGACAAAGGCACGGATAATATCATCGTATTCCAATAAAATCACCGACCGGGTGGAAGCCAGTTGCATCATTTTCGGATGCTTTAATGTTTTGGCATATATCTTTTTGGGTTCTCCGAAAAAATACCGGAGCATATCCATATAATGAATGCTGTGATAGAGCATTTCCATGCGTGGAATCCCATAGAGAAATTTCCACAAGTGCCAGGGATGATAAATGTTCATCCTGATCTCCATATCGTGCAACTCTCCTATCATACCGTTTTCAATCATGGCTTTCGCCAGTTGTACCGCGGGAATAAAGCGCATCTGGAAATTCACGGCTGCCACAAAATTCTTTTCTTTGCACAGCTGCAAAATTTTGTCTGCTTCCTGAATATTCTCGCCCATGGGCTTCTGAATCATGACCGTCGCCCCACTAGGCAGCCCCGCCAGTACTTTTGGAATAGCGGAAGCAGGCACCGCTACATCAAATATTGTATTCTCCGGCACCGCTCCCACCAGCTGCTCCTGGCTCCGGTAGACATGGGCGATCTTGAAATCTTTAGCCAGTCCTTCGGCTTTTGAAACAGCCGGGTCATAGATACCTGTCACGGTCCATCCCGCCTTTGCATAAGCGGGTAAATGTGCGTCATGAACGATACCACCGGCGCCTATGATGGCTATGGGCCGGGGGTTCAGTGGCATTTGCGGTCGGTAATCCAGTTCCTTTAGTGTTTCCATTCGTTATTTTTTTTCATGGCAAATGACGATCAAAGGTATGCTCATCCACTTCTTTCAACCAACACTTATCAGGATTTAACCTGTATTATTTTGATGTTCAAACATGGATTAAACCCTTGAAATGTATTTGAATTCAACCGGGCATTTTAACTTGTTTATCATACCGGAACGTTCAGGCTTTTCTCCAGGATAGCAAAACGTAACTGCTTCTCTATGGCTGCGGTGGATATTATGCGCTCCCATCATCACAAATTTATCCGAAAACCTTAAAAAAATATGCATTTTATTTTCATCCTTTCCTCAGCAGCATACTCCTATGCCACAGGCACCCGGCATTTCCCTTCATCACATCCTTCCTTCTACATGACTGATTCATCATGGTGACAGGCTATGATGAACTATAAAAAAATCCACCTAAACAATCAAAATAACTTTCCCTGAGAACTTTACCCGAAAACTTTACTTGGGGGTTCTTTTTGCGATGACCGTTACCGGACAATTAATCTGGCGACCGATGGGTTTGCCATCTTGATAAGTAATGACCCGGATTTCAGTAGCCCCTGTTGGGATGTCCAACGGCTTACCCTCATACCGGGGATAAAAGTTGTCAGGGTTGGTGCCATCAAAGGTGTAATAAATCGCCAGCCCCGGTATTTCGGTCGCTAATTTCACCTTCATGATACCACCACTGTCCTTTACACCGCTGATGATAGGATCAAAAGCGCTGCGCGCATACCTTACCTGCGCCGCATCCATATATTTAAATTGCCACTCCATGCGCTGAACGAAGCCTGCCCAGTCACGTTTATTGCTGGGCGACCACAACACTTCGGCGAGTGCCAGGCCCCTGGGCCAGGTCATGTATTCGGCCTGGCGCTCATTGGGAACAAATTCAGCCCATAGGTTACCTTGCCCACCCAGGATGTATTTGGGATCCACACCCGCCGGCACTGGTTCAAACTGATAACACGTGCTTAGTCTTGTAGTGATGGGAACAACAAAGGAAGGCTCTATCAGCGGGTCACCCTGGTAATGATCCAGGTAGCAATATCTATCCGGCGTCATCACCACATGATGTCCCATTTTGGCTGCATGGATACCTCCTTCGGTACCCCGCCAACTCATAACTGTGGCCTCCGGTGCCAGCCCCCCTTCCAGTATTTCATCCCAGCCGATCATTTTTTTGCCTTTGGAAGTGATGATCTTTTCCAGTTTCTTTTCAAAGTAACTCTGCAGACCGGCAGGTGATGTAATACCTTCTTTTCTCATCAAAGCCTGATCCCTGGGATCTTTCGCCCAAAAACTTCTGTTGGCCTCATCACCTCCTACATGAATGTAGTCTCCCGGAAACAATTCCGCTATCTGGGTAAATATTTTATCCAGGATCAACCAAGTCGAGTCGTTGGCGATACAAAGCACATTGTCCCCGCTGAAGGCACTTCCCGGATTTACCGGGTACTGTAGTTGGGTACAGGATAAATTCGGATAGGAGGCAATCAGCGCGAGGCTATGGGCGGGCACATCCACCTCCGGCACGATCTTCACGAATCGTCGTTGGGCATAGGCCACGATTTCCCTGATGTCCTGCTGGGTATAAAAGCCACCGTAGGTGGCTTTTTCGCCCGGCCGGGGTGGTTTAAATCCCCAATGGCCGGTACGGGGAACCCGCCAGGCACCCACGTCGGTAAGCCTGGGCAATCCCCTGATCTGAATACGCCAACCCTGGTCGTCACTCAGATGCCAGTGAAAGACATTGAATTTGTATTTAGCCATCTGGTCTATGTACTGCTCTACGAATGCCTTGGAAAAGAAATGACGGCTCACGTCC
>DASULB010000310.1:0-9166 GCA_036278455.1 Chitinophagaceae bacterium
TACCAAGACCGTCACTACTGTAAAGGCTACCGATGAGGACGCGGGGACGACACTTGTCTACTCCCTGTCGGGAGGGGCAGATCAGAGCCTGTTCTCCATTGACGGCTCCACCGGCGTACTGGCCTTTAAGGCAGCGCCTGATTTTGAAAAGGCTGCAGATGACGATGGGGACGGCAACTATGAAGTAACCGTGCGCGGTTCCGACGGAACTCATACTGTTGATCAGGCCATCACAATTACAGTGACGGATCTCAACGACAATACCCCAGTCATCACTTCAAATAGTGGCGGCAGTACGGCCGCTATCAATGTAGCTGAAAATACTAAGGCCGTCACTACCGTAAAGGCTACGGATGCCGACGCAGGAACGACAGTAACCTTCAGCCTGACTGGTGGAGCAGATCAAGGCCTTTTCTCCCTTAATGGATCTACAGGTGTACTGGTATTTAAGACGGCGCCCGACTTTGAAAATCCTTCGGATAACGACGGCGATGGTAACTATGAAGTAACGGTGAGCGCTTCCGACGGTACCCATGCCGATGACCAGGCGATCACCGTAACCGTGACGAATGAAAACGATAATACACCGGTTATCACGACTAATGGCAGCGGTAGCACGGCTTCTAAAAGCATACCGGAAAATACCAAGGCAGTGACTACCGTAAAAGCCACGGATGCCGATGCCGGAACGACACTGACCTATAGCCTGAGTGGAGGGGCCGATCAGAGCCTGTTCTCTATTGACGGATCCACGGGCGTACTGGCATTTAAGACGGCGCCTGACTTCGAGAACCCTGCAGACGCCGATGGCGATAGCAACTATGAAGTAACGGTGCGCGCTTCCGATGGCACCCATGCCGTTGATCAGGCCATCACCGTAACAGTGACGGATCTCAACGACAATACACCAATGATTACTTCGAATGGTGGTGGCAGCACAGCTGCTATAAATGTACCTGAAAACACCACGGCGGTCACTACCGTAAAGGCTACGGATGCTGATGCCGGAACGACACTAACCTTCAGCCTGACTGGCGGGGCAGATCAAGGCCTGTTATCTATTGATGGATCCACGGGCGTACTGGCATTTAAGACGGCACCCGACTTTGAGACCCCTTCGGATAACGATGGAGATGGTAAATATGAAGTAACGGTGCGCGCTTCCGACGGTACCCATACCGTTAACCAGGCCATCACCGTAACGGTGACAGATCAAAACGATAATGCACCATTGATCATTGCTGCTCAACACTTTGCCATAGATGAGAACAGCCACCCTCACACCTTCGTCGGGACGGTGAAGGTAAAGGATACCGACGGGGCTACATCATACAGCAACTGGAAAATTACGGGGGGCAATACAAAGGATGCTCTTGCCATTGATGCAAATACCGGGGCCATTACCGTTAATGACAGCGCCGCCCTGGATTATGAGACCACCCCTACTTTTACTTTAAAGCTTACGGTGAGCGACGGCGTCCATACCTCTCCGGAAGCATCGGTAACGGTTGATCTCAATAATGCGTACGAAGAGATCACCGATATAAGCCTTGTGCCGGAAACACTGTATGAAAATCAACCCGCAGGAACCACTGCCGGCAAATTATCCGCCACGACACAGGATGCAGGCGCTACCTTTACCTATTCCCTGGCATCCGGAACCGGCGGAACGGACAACAGCCTTTTCAATATCGCCGGAGATATGCTTAAAACAGCTGCCCCACTTAATTATGAGCAAAAGAGCACTTATCATATCCTGGTACGGGCGGCCGATCAATACGGCTTCGCCCGAGAGCAGGGAATTACCCTCTCTATAAATAATGTAAATGAGGTCCCCACGCTCGATGTGGTAGCCGATCAAACGATCTGCTATTCCGGCGAACAGCAGTCTGTCCACCTGAGCGGTATTTCTGCCGGGGAAGACAAAGGACAAACCACGAGCCTCACCGTAAGTGCAGATGACGCCACTTTGTTTAAAAGCCTGACCGCATCGGGGAATAAAGTACAATACACCCTGCAGGAAGGCGCCGCAGGCAAGGCACTGGTGACTGTCACCTTGAAGGATAATGGCGGCACTGCTCACGGAGGAGTGGACCAGCTGAGTCGGAGTTTTGCGCTCACGATTAATCCTTTGCCCGTGATGACCATCACAGCTGACAATGCCAACCCCGTCTCGAAAGGCATTCTTACGCGCCTGACGGCATCGGGCGCTGCAAGCTACCAATGGTCAAACGGAACCGGTATCCAAAGTGGGTGGAATCAAGCTATCCTCGTGATACGCCCGGAGCAGGATGCTACTTACACGGTCACCGGTAACAGCGCCGAAGGATGCACGGCACAACAGCATTATGCCCTGCAGACTGTAGCGGATTACAAGTTGATCTGCAACAACCTGATCAGCCCGAACGGCGACGGAAAAAACGATACCTGGATCATACAGAACATAGAAAGCTATCCCCATAACGAGGTAAAGATCTTTGACCGTTCGGGAAGAATGATCTATCATAAAAAGACATATGATAACCAGTGGAACGGCACCCTCAATGGCGGGCGGTTGCACCCGGGAACCTATTATTACGTGTTCATTGTGGACGGCGGCAAGAAGATCTTTAAAGGATTTATTGAACTTTTGTAAAAGGAAACCTTTCAGGTGGAAATCACCGGAAAGGTTTCTCAGGTCATCGAGGTAAAATGATCAGTGATACGACATATAAATAACATCATAATTCAAGTGATATGAAACTACTTTTAAGCATTATTCGTAAAGCATTATCCTTTGGATTCACCGGTTTTATCCTGCTGGGTACCATCCTGCAGGCGAGTGCCCAGCAAAACTCCAGTGCTGTGATAGACCCTTTTGAGAGCCAGTATTTTATCAATCGCTACCTGGCGAACCCTTCCATGGCCGGCCTCGATTCCGGTCTGAACCTGAATGCCGCTTACCGGCAGCAATATAATGGCATACCGGGTGCCCCTGTTACCCAGGCTTTCAGCGCTGATTACAACACGGGTAAACGGGTGGGACTCGGACTGATCGCCTATAATGACAAGGCAGCCCTCATCAATAACACACGCTTTGCCCTTACCTACGCTTATCATCTTCCCATTGGCACTGCCAGCCAACAGCTTCACTTTGGCATCAGCGGGGCCTTCGCACATACACAGTTGGATCCCAAGGGCATTGTCGGTGACCAGACAGACCCTGCCATTGCTGATTTCAACGGCCGGAAAAATCAGTTTGAAGTCGATTACGGCATGGGTTACACCGATACACACATCACACTTCAGGCATCCCTTTCCAATTTGATCGGCTATATGAAGCATTTCAATAACACCACCGCCGATGCCGCTACCTTTTATACCGCTGCCGCCTATAAATTCATCCCGGATGGCGATGGCCCTGTCAATTCCATAGAACCACAGGTAAGCTTCCGCGGCATAAAAAATTACAACAGCATTGTGGACGTAGGTGCCAACCTCGTCATGTTCCACCATCTTTTAAATATCTATGGGATGTACCATACTTCCGGGAATTTCTCTGCCGGGGTCGGTGTGCATTATAAAGATATTGTTTATATACAGGGGTCTTATCTCTCCAAAACCAAGGGGCTAAGAGATTATACGGATGGAAATTTTGAAGTGGATCTCACCATATCGCTTTTCAGGCATCGCTGAAGCAAAAGCAATAAGGTAAAAATCACAGTATCTGAGGGAACAAAATGTAGTTCTCCTATCCTTTAGGACGCCCTTGGCTCCGCTACAACCTATGGCCGCTTTTTTCCTTCTGTTATAGCGGAATTTTGTTGAATGACTTGTTCCAGAAAGGATATTTGTCTTTCATTAATTTTTTCACGGGCCTCCGTCATGGGGAACCAGGCGGCTTTGTCTATTTCAGGAAAGGTCATTTTTTTACCGGATCCGGGCGGCCAATGTAATTGAAATGTGTTGCTGATAACAGAAGTGATTTCTATTTCCCCCTCAATCGCCCAACACGCCACCCGCTTGCCGCCCTTTTGAACAATGGCTTGCAGGGGCCTGAAATCCCCCGACAGCAATTTGCCGGTTTCCTCTTTGAACTCCCGGATGGCAGCCTGTAAGGGCTCCTCATGCGGCATGATCTCGCCTTTTGGAACCGTCCACCAGCCGTTGTCTTTCCGGGTAAAAAACGGTCCCCCGGGATGCACCAGAAAAAACTCAAACTGCTTTTCTACTTTCCTGAAAAGCAATATGCCTGCGCTGTGTTTCATAAGCGTAATGGAACTAATCCACTAATAAGGTATTCAGCTGTTTTCAGAAAATGTCTCAATGATCTTTTGCAGATCAATGCCTTTGCCAAGCACCGGCTTAAAAATATCCCCTTCCGAGCGAATCCTCTCCATCGTATTGAATATGGTAAAATCCTTCATCTGCATGCCTTTTTTCACTTCTTCCCAGTGCAAAGGCATTGACACAGTAGCCCCTGGCTTTGGCCTCAGCGAATAAGGGGCGGCGATCGTCGCCTGGGGCCTGTTTTGCAGAAAATCCAGGTACATTTTTCCCTTGCGATTGGAAACGTTTCGCTCCAGACTGGTATACCGGGGGATCCGCTGATGCACCAGGGTGACAACAACCCTGGCGAATTCTTTGGACTGTTCATAAGTATATTTGCTCCCTAGTGGGATGTAAACGTGTATCCCGGTGGACCCGCTGGTTTTGGGATAGCCTGAAATGCCTAATTCATCCAGCACCTGCCTGGTTACCTGAGCGGCTTCAATGACTTTGTCAAAGGAATGCTTATCGGGGTCCAGATCTATGATGCACCATGTCGGATAATCCGGTTTTTTGACTGTGCTGCTCCAGGGGTTCATTTCAATACATCCTAAGCCGGCCATATAGAGCAACGTGGCTTCATTGTTTGCCAATAAAAAGTGTTTGTCGCTCTTATCACCCTCACTGTGATAAAGATAGGTATCCATCCAATCAGGCACTTTGCCGGTAACATCTTTTTGGTAGAAGCTCTTTCCACCGATGCCGTCAGGATGCCGGTTCAGGGATTGCGGCCGCTCTTTCAGATAGGCAAGCATGATAGGAGCCACCTGATAATAATAATTAATCAGGTCACGCTTGGTCACTTTTTCTTTCGGCCAGAATATTTTGCTGAGATTGGTAAATTTCAGTTCATGGCCATTCACCCTGCGCACCTGTGTTTCGTCCGACGGGTTCAAAAGCGTCTTACGGCCGCCCTTAGCGGGCGGCTTGATCACTGCAGGAGCCTTTCCGGAAGTTTTAGCTTTTTTGGAAGCTCCGCCCTTTTTTGCGCTTTGCTTTTTTACGGGTGGCTGCCGCTCTGCCTGTTCGACAACGGTTTCTGTAGACGCCTCTTTTTCCCTGACCACCTCCTTCGCGCTTTTATCGCTTCGCATGCCTACAAAGGAAGGATGGCGGAAAACGCCATCTTCCGTCACCTCTGTATAGTTGATCTCACATACCAATTCAGGGGAAAGCCAGGTAGCACTGGCATGTGGCGGGTTAGGACGGAACCGGGAAGGTTTATTATAATCCGGCACATCCTCCAGGGGACTCTTTTTAATGATCAGTGGTTTGAATTGCGCCATCATTTCTTTTTGCTGACGGTTGTTAAAGCCCGTACCAACTTTGCCCACATATTCAAGCCTTTTGTTGTTATACACCCCCAGCAACAGGGAACTGAATAACTTTGGCGACCCGTCATTATGGGTGAACCCCGTGATAATGACCTCCTGTCGTTTATGCACTTTGATCTTAAGCCAGTTCCGCGTTCGGTCGCCCGGTATGTACTTGCTGTCAAGTCGTTTGGCAATGATTCCTTCGAGTCCCAACTTTTGCGCCGTTGCGAAAAATGAATTCCCCGCCCCTGTAACGGAAAAGCCCGCCCGGATGAGACTTTCTTCATTTTGCGGAATAATGCTTTTTAGCACGGCCATGCGCTCCCTTAGGGACAAGCCGACCAATAATTTACCTTTATACCAAAGCACATCAAAGACATAGTATAACAATTGCCCATCAGCCTCACTCCGCCAGTTCTGTAGCTTATTGAAATGTGAAATGCCTTTTTCTGTATCAACAACAACAATTTCCCCATCGATAACGGCATCCTCTCCCCACTGCTTTACCGCTTCGTAAACAGGATAAAACTTATCATTAAAGGATTTGTCGTTCCTGGAACGCAGCTCCGTCTTGCCCTTATTTTTAAAGGCAAGCGCCCTGTAGCCATCCCACTTTACTTCATACTCCCAATCCGGGTCATCGAAAGGCTCGTCTACCAATGTTGCCAGCATGGGGGAAAGATTTTTGGGAAATGCCGCTTCCGGGGCTTTTTTCAAGACATGTGCAACATCCTCTACGGCTACACCGTCATTGTCCTGCTCCGCGGCAGGCTCCTTCTCCTTCTCCTTCTTCGCTTCTCTCTTGCCTGTCTTGCTTTCGGAGGCTGCCTTAGCCGTTGTCTTTTTTTTTGCGTTTTTTTTTGCAGGTTTTTTTTTCGCTGAAGACGCTTTTGTGGATTTTTTTGCACCATATACCCGGTCTGGGGCGCCCGCCATTTTCTCAATGGTTTTGCCACTTACCACCGACTTATCCTTTCCCGTAATATCGCTGTCCGTAGCATATTTGTCCCTATGCTTGATCAACAACCAGGAGTTTTCCGCCATTCCCTTGGTCTTTACAAGCGCGAATTCGCCTTTCAGCTTTTTACCTTTGAGTGTAAATTTTAAGGATCCCGCCTTTAATTGTTTAAGCAATGATTTTTCCTGGGCGGCTTTTCCGGCACTATCGTCAATGGGCGAGTAAGTCCCCTCATCCCATAATATAACGGTTCCGGCACCGTAGTTGCCCTCTGGTATAATGCCCTCAAAATCCTTATAGTCATAAGGATGATCCTCCACCATCATCGCCAGCCGCTTCACCGATGGGTCCAGCGACGGGCCCTTGGGCACCGCCCAGCTTTTGAGCACCCCCTCCATCTCCAACCTGAAATCGTAATGTAAACGGGAAGCATCATGTTTTTGAATGACGAAACGCAATGCTTGATCCTTGCTTTTGCCGCCCTTTGGCTCAGGCGTGTTCCCGAAAGAACGCTTCTTCTGGTATGTTTCGAGCGCCATACGCTTTTTTTGTAGAAAACCGCACAATTCGTGCCGCTTTAAACGCCATGAGAACCACGGGACCATGCGGATTAATTGGGAAAAGAGATAAACAACCCTTTTACCGTTAACCAAAACATTCACTTAAAGTACCTGTGAAAAACGCTACAAAAGCATACAACCGGAAAAGAACATGCTTTCTCCGGTACCGAATCATCAAAAATGAAGGGGCATTAAAAGAGATAGCCCCAATGACTACTTTGAAACCATATTTGCCCAAAATAATGAGCCGTTTAATTATTCAATGTGCAGATTTGGAGCCTCTGAGAATATTACATCGTAATTATCCGGATATTCAGGTTGCGTTGTTACCCATAAAAAAAAGGACTCCCCATCGGAGATTGGATTAAAGAGCTTAGATTTAAGCCTGATTTCTTTCTGCCATGCTATAGTTATGTAACTCCAGGGTTGTTGAACAGTTGTCACTCATTGCAGATAAAGGTTATCCCGTGGATGCCTGATGATCCAAAAAATGGGTGAGTTAATTTTAAGTTAGGGGGTAGATGGAATTATTACAAACTATCCAAATAGGCTTACAAAAGTCTTGCATGGTATAGGGAGGTTACCGACAGAAAAGATGCTTGAATAAGAAAGGGTTGAGAAATATTATGCTCCCGCCATAGTATTAGGAGATTTCAATAATTATGCGAATACAGTTGTCAATGGGTTACCCAGGACACCTATGGCGATGTAATTCTTTGGCATTCCGGATTCTTTTGATGAGGCGATTCAGAACACTAACGCAGAATCAAGCCCATGATAAGATAAGGGATGCTAAAGCTTCTAAAACCCCGGAGGGTTCCGGAAGACTAAATTATATTTTACGTATTGGAGAAAAATATAGCGGTTCCTGACTATTGGATGCTCATTCGTTGCCAGGGGGGAACCCTGGAGTATCGGATCGTCATCCGGTTCGTTCGATCCTATGTTATTAGTAACTTGAAGAAGATTTATTTCAATATGTCAATACAAAAATTTTTTTTCAGTTGTCCTTTTCCCGGCAGTTGGTTATGATCGGGCTATAGATAATGTCGTTATCGGGATATGTCAGACGTATGGGTCTGGCTAATTAATACGGTTTTTAGGAGTAGGTTCCCCTCCCGTCCGGATTGATCAATACACCGGCCAATGAGCTTACCGCCGTAAGCAAAAAAAACAACAGGCTGACCGCGACCGCCTGCTCAGGCACAATGCCCAACAGAGGTGCCCCGGCCATAAAAACGAGTTCCCGGGCGCCAGCCCCACCAATGGTGAAGGGGATGACGGCAGCGACGGAGCTTGCCAGGAACAGGAGCAGATAAGCCAGCCAGGAACCATCCACATGCATGGTTTCCAACAGGCACAGGACACTGATCAATTGTAAAGCCTGTATCCCGGCTGAAAGCAGTGTGGTGCGCAAAATAACGGGAGAATAAGCAGGCAGAAAGTGCCTGAGCAGCCACACGCACACCACCATGACGAAAACATATGCGGGGATCAGCCACCAGGCGGGAAAAAATAACACATCTTCCGGCAGCAGGCCCCCTCCCGCCAACAAAACCACCAACAGCCCCAGTATGACGAGCCCGTTCAGCCGGTCCAACAGGGTAGCAGTGATCAGTCTTTTCACCGGAGCCCGATAATGCTTATAAAGAAAATGTACCTTATAACCATCACCGCCGATGCCACCCGGCAGAAAAAGATTATAAAACATTCCTTTATAATATAATATAAGATTTGATATCCAGGGAATCGGAATGGCCAATATCCTATAAAAGTAAAGAAGCCGTCTGGCACTCACGAACTGTGATGCATTGTATAAAGCCAGGGCGGGTATAAGCCATAAAACGTCAGATGACAGCAGTAAACGCCAGGTTTCGGGCCAGCTTATTTTGCGGAAGATAAGATATAACGCGATGGCGGAAAGAAGGATCCGCAAAGTCCATTTCAGCCATCTGTTCATGCCTCGGCGGAATTACGGGTAAAGATTTGTTTGATCTTATAGTTCCGTTTGTTTTGCGATTCAT
>DASULB010000311.1:0-8423 GCA_036278455.1 Chitinophagaceae bacterium
AAGCGGTTCCCAGGATGTCACTTTACAGGGTATTCACTTACAACGTTCAGGCTTTTGGACAGTGCATATCCTGTATTCGGGCCATGTCACCGTGGAGGGCATCACCGTACAGAACAACATCGGCGGCCATGGGCCCAGCACCGATGGCGTCGACATCGATTCCTCCACCTTTATCCTGGTGGAAAATTGCGACATCGATTGCAACGATGACGACTATTGTCTGAAGGCGGGGCGTGACGCGGACGGGCTGAGGGTCAACAAACCCACCGAATATGTGGTCATCCGGCACTGCATCGCAAGGAGTGGCGGTGGTCTGATCACCTGTGGCAGCGAAACCTCCGGCGGCATCCGCCATGTGCTGGTGGAGGATTCCAAAGCCCTCGGCACGGGCAACGGCGTAAATTTCAAGTCCGCCTTCACACGGGGAGGGACCGTGGAGGACATCCATATCGAGCGCATCACGATGACCCGTGTAAAGACGGCTATTACCCTGAACCTGAACTGGAATCCAAGCTACAGCTACACCACGCTGCCGCCCGGGTTTAATAAGGATTCCATTCCGCGTTATTGGAAAGTGATGCTTGAAAAGGTGCCTCCTTCCCGGGGAACCCCTACCATCCGGAAGGTATATATCAGTGATGTTACCGCGACGGATTGCAGGACAGCTATCCACGCGGTGGGCATGAAAACCTCCCCGCTGAAAAACTTTGGGCTGAGCCACATCGACATCTCGTCGAAAACAGCCGGAAGGATCCAGTATGCGGAGCACTGGCGATTTAACCAGGTAGGTATCCATACCACTGATGCCAGCAAGATCGCTGTAACTGACTCAAAGGATGTAAAATATTGATGCACAATAAATGGAATGATCTACTTACATAAAATAGTGAAATTCTTCTATTCGGTAGCAGCGACTTTTTTTTTGCTGAGTACCCCTTATCAACCCAGCGAAGCCCAGGGGCTGGATCATGAAACGCTGCCTACCGTGTCGGCATTAGCGGCGCATTTCAAAAAGCCACCACCGTTTTACGGGCCGACTGTCACCTGGGGTTGGGAGGGCCGGATGGATACCACGGTCATCAACCGTGACCTGGATACACTCCGGTCCCTCGGTTTCAGGATGGTCACGATCGAAGGGGGGCATATGGAAAAACCTTATTTGTCGCCGGGTTACTTTAAGCTGATCCGTTACGCCGTCCAGGGGGCGAAAAAAAGGCATATGCAGGTATGGATCATCGACGAAGGCAAATACCCCAGTGGTTTCGCCGGCGGGTCGTTTAGTAAAAAACGACCTGACCTGCGCATGCAGGCCCTGGTAGTGGACGGAAAATTTTCCCTGGCGGCGGGGCAAACGATCGACAGGAAGGTTTCGCCCACGACCCTTAGCGCGGTGGCCTGTAATGCAGACACCTCCATCCTGCTACCCGTAAGGGATGGCCGCTTTCAATGGACTGCTCCTGGGGGAAAAGGGAACTGGCAGCTACGCCTCGCAGGCCACGCCTTCCGCACCTCGCCTACCCGCTCCTCCAACAATCCCACGGGTGCCAAGGACCAGACCAACTCGCTTTGTGACTACCTCAACCCGAAGGCGACCGAACAGTTCATCCGCTTTACCCATGAAGAGTATAAAAAATACATCGGCGATGCATTTGGTAAAACGGTCCTTGGCTTTCGAAGCGATGAACCAGCATACTCCTATACCCCCTGGACGCCGGAGATGTTACAGGTATTTAAAGAACAAAAGGGCTATGACATCCGCCCTTATCTGGCCTCCTTTTTTATCAGCCATCCCACCGAAAAGCAAAAGCTGGCCAGGGCAGATTACTGGGAAGTATTCTCTGATTTGTTCCGTGATCATTTTTTTAAGGTGATCTCGGATTGGTGCGTGAAAAACCACCTGGAATATGAAGATCACCTGGACCATGACGGACCGGAGGATGGTGCCACCATGCTGGCCCTCGGGCGCTCCGGAGGAGACTATTTCAGGGACATGCGTTATCTGCAGATCCCCGGCATCGACGTGATCTGGCACCAGCTCTGGCCGGGCGTCGCCAATAATTTTCCTAAGCTGGCGTCTTCCGCTGCCCATCTTTTTGGCAGGCCCCAGGTTTTCAGCGAAAGCTTTGCCGCCTTCCGCCCTCCACCCGGGATACCCCAGGTAAAATGGGTGCTCAATGAGCAGCTGGTGCGGGGCATCAATCTTTTTGAGATCATGTTCTATGCTGCTTCTTCGGGATCCAGGCGTGGGCCCCACGGGTTCATGGCATCTGACTCCTTTCCCGGGGTGATGCGGGCCACCGGCCGTAAGGCATATGTGCTTGCCAACGGACGGCCGGCCGCCTCGATCGGTGTATATTTCCCCTCGGCCAGTCTCTGGCTGAAGGACACTACCGCGAATACGGCTACCTGGCGCATCGCACGACAACTTCTGGAGGAACAGCGAGACTTTGATTTTGTGGATTACCAGTCGCTGGCATCGGTGATGCGGCTGAAAAACGGATGCTTCATCAACCTGAGCGGGCAGCACTACCGGACGATCATCCTTCCACCCGTAAAGATCATACCGAAAATCATTTTAGACCGCCTGAAAGCATTCTCCGCTGAGGGTGGAAAGGTGATCTTTATGGGGCGTCTTCCCACGTATACCCGGGGAAAGACCTTCCTGGGCAGGAGGCCTCTGGGTCGCCCATCCTGGGCCGTCCGGGATACGAACGATACTTTGACGGCCGGCCTGCTAAAGGATCTGCCGGCACCTGATGTCCGGTTTGACCGCGCCTGCCCTTCCATAAAGTACCTGCACCGTCATTTAAAGGATGGGGAAGTCTATTTCTTCTTTAACGAATCGGGCCGGAGCCAAACCAGGACAGCAGCCCTCACAGGAAAGGGTCCGGCGCAGGTCTGGAGGGCGGCGGACGGAACCATTGCCCTGGCAACAGGCACCTTCACAGCCAAAGGTTTTGTCAAAATCCCGCTGAAGCTGGCCCCCCATGAAACCCGCATCATCGTCCTGGGAGATCTCCTGAAAACAGGTCAAAAAAAGGTTCCTCTCCTCAAACCAAAAGGCGGCTGATCCTGCAACTGCCCGGCCAAAAACCGCACGCCTATGCTTACCCGTTCCGGATCACCCGGATTAAACCGTCTGCCAACGATTAGAAAAAATAATTTGTTTTATGCAATTCCTGTTAGTTTTGTCTTTGATAAACAGGACGACCCCTGCCGGACACAGCACCGGATGAAAAAGTGTAACCTTGGTTTCAAGAATGCCAGGGGCAATAAAGTATAGCATGGCTGGCAATCTTCGGGAAGGAGCCGGCAGCAACCGGCTTCAACTGCTACTTGCAAAACGGGGGACGGACCGGCGTTCAGGCTAAACCCTGATCCCATCGCCAGTTCTGCAGGCAACGTGGACAGCAATGTAAACACCAGCCACGCCAATGCCTGTTTCATGCGGCCGGTTTTGGATGGAAAAGTGCAGGCACCGGTAATTGGTAAGATTTAAAAAAAGGAAAACATGCAAAATAAACGCAAACTCCGTTGGCTCCTGCTACTGATCTTTATGGTCTCGGCTGCTACCGCCCAAAGCACGGGGCCGCTCCTGCCCCATCTGGAAAAACGCGGAAAAGCGGTGCAACTCATTGTGAACGGCAAGCCTTACCTGATCCTGGGCGGTGAATTACACAACTCCAGCTCCTCCAGCCTTGCTTACATGCAAAACACGTGGGATTCGCTGGAAAAGGCCCACCTCAACACCGTGCTGGCCGCTGTTTCCTGGGAGTTGATGGAACCACAGGAAGGAAAATTTGATTTTCATTTGGTGGATGGCATGATCCGTCAGGCCAGGGCGCATCATCTTCACCTGATCCTGCTTTGGTTCGGGAGCTGGAAGAACGGCGAGTCCACCTACGCTCCTGCCTGGGTGAAACACGATCAGCGGCGTTTTCCACTGGTGCGCATACGGGGAGGCGCCGATCTGGACATCCTGTCCCCCCTTGGTACTGAGACGCTCCGGGCCGATGCCACCGCCTTCGCCAGGCTGATGGGTCACCTGAAACAGACCGATGGCAAAGAGCATACGGTCCTCATGGTACAGGTGGAAAACGAAGTCGGTGTACTGGGAGATTCCCGGGACAGAAGCGAGCTGGCCGATAAGGCTTTTTCGGCGCCTGTACCCGAACAGTTCTTCCATTACCTGGAGGCACACAAAGACAGCCTGAGACCACATATCTACCAGTTGTGGAAAGCAGGTGGTTTTAAGCGTTCAGGCAACTGGAAGAATGTCTTTGGCGCGGGTACCGCTACCGATGAGATCTTCATGGCGTGGTGCTACGCACATTTCATCAACGAAGTAGTACGGGCCGGAAAGGCGGTTTATCCCCTGCCGATGTACGTCAATACCTGGATCGTACAACCCAACGATAAAGATCCCGGAGATTACCCCAGCGGAGGTCCCCAGGCGCATATGCATGATGTCTGGAAGGCCGCGGCACCCAAAATAGATATGCTTTGCCCTGACATTTACCTTGCAGGTTTTGCCGGAGTGTGCCAGAAGTATCGGGAATCCGGCAAAGGCTTTTTCATACCCGAGGCCCGGGCCGGCGCCCTGGGCGCTGCGCAGGCTTTTTACGCCATCGGGGCCATGGATGCCATCGGTTACTCCCCCTTCGGTGTGGATGGCATCACCGGGTTTAGTGACGGCCCGATGTCTGCAGCCTATCAGGTGCTGCAGCAATTGACGCCCCTGATCTTAACCGCCCAGCAACAGGGGCAGATGGCGGCTGTTTCCCTGGATAAGTCTCATCCGGTGCAGCGCATCCGGCTTGGAAATTACATCCTGGAGGTGGCCTTAAGGCATGGGTGGGATACCAGCGTTGCTGCCTCTCAAGGTTATGCGCTGATGATCGCGACGGCGCCGGACACTTATTATGTGGCGGGAAATGATTTTCAGATCACTTTTTTCCCCGCCTCGGGAACAAAACTGGTGGGATTCGACCAGGTGGAAGAAGGTGTCTTTAAGGAAGGTAAATGGCAGCCGGGACGCCGGCTGAACGGGGATGAGATCAGCAACAGCATCCGGTTGGCAGCAATGGCAGCCCAACACAAAACCGGAAAGGTCCTCAGGATCCAGGACGGCCCGGGGATCAGAAAAGTGAAGGTATACCGCTTTTAAGAAAGTTAATAGTTAAACATCAATACACATGAAAAAAAACAGTGCACTTGTCTTTTTAACAGTTCTTTTTACGTTTTTTGCCGGCCATGCGAATGCACAGTCCGGTGTTTGGCCCCTGACAGTCAACCTGCAGGACACCCTCGGTATCCTGCGACCCGTCTGGGCCTCTTTCGGTTATGATGAACCCAACGTCACTTACACGGCGGACGGCAAGAAATTATTAAGCGAACTGGCGGCACTAAGCCCGGCACCGGTATATGTCAGGGCACACAATCTTTTAACAACCGGAGATGGCACTTACGCCTTAAAATGGGGATCTACGGGCGCTTATACTCTGAACACAAGGGGAAATCCCGTTTACAACTGGCGGATCATGGATTCCATTTTTGACGTCTATAGCCGGCGGAGCATGGTTCCGATTGCCGAAATCGGCTTTATGCCCAAAGCGCTGTCCACCCATCCGGAACCCTACCGCCATCACTGGAAACCCGGCATGCCTTATCAGCTGGTATACACCGGATGGTCTTATCCGCCAAAAGATTATAAAAAATGGGGAACGCTCGTCTATGCCTGGGTAAAGCATGCCGTAAAACGTTATGGCGCCCCCGCCGTCAAAACCTGGCGCTGGGAAGTATGGAATGAGCCCAATATCGGTTACTGGCACGGCACGCCGGAGCAATACTTTGAACTCTATGATTATACCGCCCAGGCGGTAAAACAGGCCTGTCCCGGCGCTCAGGTCGGCGGTCCTGCCAGCACAGGGCCTGGCGGGAAAAGTGCCGCCGCCTTTCTGAAGGCCTTTCTCATCCATTGTGCCAGGGGAAAAAATTATGCTACGGGCAAAGAAGGGGCGCCCCTGGATTTTATCAGCTTTCACGCCAAAGGAAGCCCGCGCATCATTCACGGACATGTACAGATGAATCTATCACCGGAATTGAGGGACGTACAGGAAGGCTTCCGGCAGGTGGCCGCCTCCCCCTTTGCGCATATCCCTGTCTTTATCACTGAATTCGATCCGGAAGGTTGCGCTGCCTGCGGCATGACCACCAATCCCGAAAATGCCTACCGCAATGGGATGATGTATGCAAGCTATACCGCGGCGGCCTTTGGATGCCTCTACGACCTTATCCGAAGATACCATATCAACCTGATACGGGCCACAAGCTGGTCTTTCACCTTTGAAAACCAGCCCTGGTTTGATGGCTTCCGCTCGCTGGCTACCCATGGCATCGATAAACCGGTGCTGAACGTATTTCGGATGTTCGGGTTAATGGGCGGCAGCCGTGTGAGGGTCCATAATCCGCAGGCGCTTCCAATCGAAAGTATACTGCGAAACAGTGTACACGGCGGCACACCGGATATCCGGGCGCTGGCAACAGCGGACAGCGCCGGCGCTTCGATCATGGTATGGAATTATTATGATGCAGATGTTCCCCGCCCGCAAACTACCATAACGATCACCATAAAACATATCCCTGCTCAAAAAATATTGCTGCAACATTACCGCATCGACAAACAACACAGCAACGCCTATACGGCGTGGAAGCAGATGGGATCACCCGGGCAGGTATCCGAAGCGCAATACCAGACACTGGAAAGCCGGGGGCACCTCCAGCTGCTGGATTCCCCCCGGTGGATCGCTACACCAAACCATACGGCTTCTCTTACTTTTACTTTACCCAGCCAGAGCATTTCCCTGTTGAAACTGAATTATAAAAAATAAAACAAGACGACTGTATTCTGCGGAAGAGTAAACAAAAATCAAGACATCTTATAATAAGTTCATAGTCTTCAAGATTGCCGATCAAATTACAACTTCCTTTTTATAGTTTCTTTAAGTTAGCGACAATCACCTCCTGATGGCCGTTTTTAATAACCCTTTAAGTTCCTCGAGCTTCTTCAAATTCTTCCTGCTTAAATCATATTGTTCCCGAAAATCACTCTTGACGTTATAAAGCTCTAGCTTGCCCGCCTTTTTATATTTTATTAATTTCCAGTCACCTTCACGGATAGCATAAGCATTTGGTGTTTCCCAAAAGATAGTTCGATTTTCAAAATCTGATTTACCTTCCTGTCCCTTTAATAAGGGCCATAAGTTTTTTCCATTAAAATTTAATCCTTGTATCTTTTTTTGGCTACTCCCTGTTAAACCGAGGAAAGTTGGAAGCCAATCCGTCCATTTAACGGGGATATTTAAACTCCCGGGTGAAAGATGCCCGGGCCAGCTAATAAAGGCAGGCACCCGTATGCCTCCCTCATACAACGTATTCTTCCAACCACGCAAAGGGAAATTATTACCCAATACATTTTGGGGCTTATTTGCATAGTAGCCCTTATATTGAACCTTCTGTGCCTGTTTAGGCCAACCTTCTTCCGCCCCATTATCACTAATGAAAAGGATCAGGGTATTATCACGTTGACCCGTTTTATTCAACATATCAATTATTCGCCCAATGCCCGCATCCATGTGTGAAACACTCGCTGCAAAAAGCCTTCGCGAGGGATTTACAAATGTATTTTTATAAATTGATAACCATTTTTGTGGTTCATTTAACGGGAAGTGAGGTACACTATAAGCCAAATAGATAAAAAAAGGCCGATTTCGCTTTTCTTTAATAAGATGGATAACGCGGTCTGTCAGAAGATCCGTAACGTGACCTTTCTGGTCCAGAAATTCAAACCCATAAAACCTTTCATTGTTGTATTGATTATTTGCCGAATCCTTTCCTTCTAATTCTTTTAAATAAACACCTTCACCGTTCCATGTCCTGCTCCCCGCAAACGCCATCTTTTTTTTATACCGGTGGGTATAGGGGTCAATTTGTCCGGCAAAATAGCCATAAGAAGAAAGGAATCCATATTTTATTGGAATGAAATCCGGAGGTGATCCCATGTGCCATTTCCCTACAAGCGCAGTAAAATACCCCTTCTTTTTCAGCAAAGAAGCCATTGTAGGTGTGTGAGGTGGGATTACTTCCCCATAATCGGGTGCAGTTATTCCAAAATTACTGGCATACTGACCTGTAAAAATTCCTACCCGTGTAGGAGTACAGGTGGCCATTACATATTGAAAATTCAATCTAATACCAGACTGTTCTAGTTTATCAATATTAGGAGTCTTAATCCCTGAACCATTATAACCAACATCCGACCATCCTAAATCATCCGGAATAATAACAATTATATTTGGCCTTGATTGAGCACAGCTCCCAATGGTTAAAAAGAGCTCAAATGCCACTATAAAAGATACCGCCAA
>DASULB010000312.1:0-26197 GCA_036278455.1 Chitinophagaceae bacterium
AAGGAGTGAAATACCAGGATAACGATCCGTCCAAAGGAGCACTCATTACGATTGAAAACCTGGATAAAATGCCCCTGCCCGCCCTGGTCAGCATCACGGAAGCCGATGGCAGGGTCATTCACCTCAAGTTGCCGGCGGAGATCTGGCAGCGCGGCAGTACGTGGACTTTCAAGGTCCACAGCACCCGTACTTTGAAAAGCGTCGTGCTGGACCCGAAAAAACAACTGCCGGACGAAAACCGCGCCAACAATACCTGGAAATCCTCCTGAAGGTTACCTGATGACAAAGCCGATCCCCGCCCGGATAATGTTATTGCGGTTGACATGATTGTTCAAAAAAGCCCGGTCGTTTGAAATATCGGTCAGCCCGCACTGGTATTGCAGCGAGGCGTTCCAATGTTTTCCCGCCTGGTAATACAGCCCGATGACCCAGCGCAGGTCCACCGGGCTGATCGTCCCCGATGCACTTTTAGCTTGGGTCAGGTTTTCCGGCTCCGGGCGTTCCGGCAGGGCCATCGCCACATAACCCGCCGTATTATAATCCAGGCGCTGCTTTTCTCCGATCACTTTTTCCAGTACCGACAACTGCAGGCCACTGCCTACCGAAAACTCCTTATTCAGATGATATTGCACCGTAAGAGGAACATCCACATAGTACAGGCGGCTGAGGTTCACGCTGTCATCGGATTGCAATACATTCGCCCGCATCGCCCTGAGGGGGTCTGAGACGCTCCTGTTCAGCCCTTCCTTTTGCACATCTACCGGTGAGGCAATCGCCAGCCCTGCCTGCAGGGAAAACTTTCCACCAAAGCGCCTGCCCACCGTTACCGCCGGGTAAACATCCACGGGGGTCCCCTTTAGCACCGGGCTAAAATTGCTGGCGGCATGCCCGAAACTGGAGGCGCCATTGGCATTCAGCCTCACGGCGACATAGTACCCGGAGGACGATTTCTCTTTTGCCGGGGCGACGGAGACAGCCTCCGGTGACACCAATGATACGGGAACATCGCCCACCGCGGGAGGACGGGCCTGCGCCAAATCATGAACTGTCTGACGGGCCGGGTTCTTATCCGTGAGCGGAAGCACCTCCGGCAACACGGACAAAGAAATGCGAATGGAAACACCTTTCAGGAGAACATTTTCCTGCGATGCCGGCGGGTAGGGCAATGCAGGGACGGCCTGATACTCCTGTGCAGATGAGGACGCCGAAACTGCCACGGAAAACGTGTCAGCCACGGTCTGAACCGCTTCCCGTATCGCCGGGTAGGTGGTAACCTCCAATGATTTCCCCGGCGTCAACGGATCGGGATCATCTCCCTTGTGACCGGTTGCAGCCGGCACGCCGTGAAGGCTTTCCTCCGGCAGGATAACAGCCGTTCCGGGAGGCGTACCCGAAGCGGGACCCGCGCCGGGACCGCTATATAACCACCACGCCGAGAGGCCCGCCACAAGCGCGATGGCCGCCGCTGCCGATAACTGTTTCCACCACGGGAGGGTGCGGGAAGGCCGGGAGACCTCTGTCGCCTCCAGAAGGGGTTCCAGCGCGCGCCATCCTTCCTTCCAGTCGGGGACGGGGGTATCGGCTAATTTTCCGCGGAATAAATCCTCTGGTGTAAATCTTTGATTCATGCAGAAACAATTTTTTCTTTTTCCCTGAGTAGTTGCTGCAACCGTTTCTTTGCTTCCGTCAGATGCCAACGGGAGGTGCTTTCACTCATATTCAGCGCTTGGGCGATCTCTTTGTGAGAGTATCCTTCCATCACCGACATGTTAAATACAACACGGGTAGCAGGCGGTAATATTTTCACCAGCACCAGCACCTCGGCCGCATCCATGTCCGGAACCGCCTCATTGTGCACGAACAATGCCGGTGTTTCCTGTTCCGGCAGTGGCGCCGCCGTAATACGGCCCTCTTTTCTGATATGGTCTATGGCCGTATTGACCATAATGCGGTGTATCCAGGCTCCCGGGGAGCCCTGACAGTGATCATACCGGGCCAGGTGTTGGAAAACCTTCAGGAAACCGGCGTTTACCACCTCCATCACATCGGCGTACTGGGAAAGATAACGGTTACAGGTCCTGAAGGCATCTTCAAAATATCTTTGATACAGGAATTCCTGCGCCATGCGGTCATGGCGTAAGCACGCTTCGATAAGCGCCTTATCGTCGGTATGAACGGAGCATTTTGCTACCAATTTACTGCCAAGTACGATGATTGGTTTCGCTGCTAAATAAAAAAGGAAAGATGGGTGATACGCTAACAGACAATGATTACCGCCCATTCGCTGCACTTAAAATAAATAACGGGCAATCCTTTTAACAGCATTGCCCGTTTCGCCCGCCGGACCAACGCTCCTGTTGGAATAAGGCGGGATGTTTATTGCTTGGCAGCGAATGACAATGTCTTGGTACCGACTTTGTGATCCAGGCTGTCGGCATAGCTTACCTGGAAGGTTGAATCCGTCAGGGTTTTCACCTGCCAGATCTGCGTTCCGGCGTTATTTTTCAGGGCGAGGCTGTCCTCAGCGGTGTTGAAAGCCCAGATGCCGTTTCCATAAGGTAATAAGGAGGAGTCGCATACCTCGGTGCCGCCAGCCAGGTTGAACTGATGATTCAGGCTGAACGCCAGGCTGTCATCCTGCATACAGGCGGCGTAAAAACTGCTGTCCGTAGTCGTGCTGTCCGTGAAGGTCGCCGCGGTTACGCTCCATGCGTGCCCGGCCAGCTTCATTTCCTTGGGTGTGTTGGTAGGCCCCGAATCATTGTTCTTTTTACAGGCAGACACAAATAACCCCGCTCCTAAAAGCGCCACTGCGCCCAGGCGCAAATGCTTGTTCATCATAAGATATCCTTTTTAACATGCGTAAATAATAATAAAAGGTCAAAACTTCGCAGGGGCAAAGCCGCCTTCTATTATACTCTACGTATCCACTGATAAAAACGCTTGGTCATGGGGAAAATTCTTTAAGAAAATGTTAATCATTGGATAGAGCGGGCGCGTAATTCCCTTCTTTGGGCGCCCTGCAAACCGGTCCATAGGGGGTAAGGAACTGTCTTTTGCGGCCGCTCATTATGCTAACCGGCGGGCGCCGGCCTTGCGCTGGTTACAATCTTTCCTGTGCTCTTAGCCAGCGTTCAGGGATCCCGTTATTGCTTGCGGTAAGGTAATCGTGATAAGCGCAGGGGATATACTGTTCCCCGGGAAGCTGCATCCACCATCTTCCGGTACGCTTGCTTTTCAGAAAGGAGGTTTTCATATCGGAAAAGGAAACATGGAATTCCAGGAAGGCGTCCTTTTCATCCAGAGCTGCCTCACGGCCGCGGATGGCATAGCCATCCAGGAAATACCAGATCATCTGTGCCGCCTGTATGGCGGAGAGATCATCACGGTCGGATTCCGACCGGTAGCCATAGATGCCCACAGAGGAGAGCCGGCCTCCCATACCCGCATACCGCATGAGCGTACAGGCTTCATCTCCGGCAAAACCATTGGGGGACAGCCGGCTGGCAGGAGAATCGCCGGATCTGAGGGCGCACATGTCAAAACTAAGCATATGGGACTGGCGGATGACAGGCTCCATGTTCTCGAGATTCTCCCGCGCCATTCCCAGGCGGTAGAAATCAAAACGTAATTTGTCCAGCGTCTCCAGCATGCGGGGATGGATAAAATAGCTTTGAAAGCCTATGTGGTTATAATGTCCGATAAAATTTGGCTGCGCGGTGAGCATGTCCATCAAAAAATGTCTGGAGGGGAGACCTTCCTCTTCGTGCAGGTCGATCAGGGCGTCCACCATGGTGGCTTCAATGATCTGCTCCAACGAGCCGTATGCCTGATACTGCGCCGTGGTCAGGTCATGGGAGCCTCCCAGGATAATGACGGTCTTCTTCATTTGCAGCAACTCAGCCAAGACCGTCTTCAGGGCGGCATAGGTGTCCGTCAGTGAACTGCCACTCCGTATGTTGCCCAGGTCCGTGATGCCTATGTCATGGTGCCAGTGGTACATCGGGTATAACTGCCTGCGGATCATGTCCGGTGAAGCGGTTTCCATGGGAAAGCCATCGCCGCGCTGTTCGGTGACCCCGACCAGCACCACGGGAGCATCCTCGCTGTCGGCCGGACCGTCCTCTTCTGACAGGTGACCAAACTGGGATTCGTGGAAAACATGATCGCCGAACAACTCGGTCAGCGCCACGGGTTCAAGAAAATCACTCAGGTGCTGATAGTCGGACATGGCTTGCTCAAAAGTTAATCAAAAATTAAAGACAGACAGGGAAATCCGGAAATCTCACCGGAGTTTCACCCGTGAAAAGTCACCGATAACAGTGGGCAAACTTACATGAAATGCGGAAATAATGGAGCCGGGAAAGCTAATTTTTATGCAAAATGAATTGAAAGGGGCCTAAGGTCTTTCGACTGAGCGCAAGCTCGATGCGGAGCCTATTGTTGGAAATCCCCCCGCGGTGCAGGTTCAAAAACTCTACCGCCTGAATATAATTATCAAGGGTCTCCACGTGGTTGAGTAATTCATGGAGCCACAAAGCCTGCCTTTCCATCACTTGTTCATTGTACCGGTCATGGGGCAGCATAATCACCAATTCTCTGTCGGGCACATTCATCACGGTATATTTTACGCTCTTTTTTTATGCTCTTTCAAAGTTAAAACAAAGTTTTATAATAAAGGATACATTTTTTAGCACTTTCCGGAGTGCTTGTTTTTGCCTAATGTCGCATCTTGCCGGCGGTGGGTAAGGGTGGACAATGACAACTGTTCTTCTTTAGCACACCGCAACCACCAAGCAGAAAAATCCCTGCAATTACTAACAAAAACAGCAGCTTGATAGTTCTCCCCATGACGGATCGGCTTTGCATTTAAACGGGGTTTAAGGTACAATATTTTATTACTTTCGTGAAAAACAACCCATTGACCCCTGCCCCCCCAAGACCAAAACGCATCTTAGTCAGCCCCCTGGACTGGGGGTTGGGGCACGCCACACGGTGTATCCCGTTGATCAGGGAACTGCGGCTGCTGGGGTGCGAAGTACTGATTGGCGCGGAAGGTGCCCAGGCGGCCCTGCTGCAACAGGAATTTCCCGACGCGGTTGTCTTACCGCTCCCGGGATACCACATCAGCTACAGTCCGGCTGCTTCCGGCTTCGGTGTGAAAATGGTCCTGCAACTTCCCCGCATGGGAAAGGCCGTTCGCCTTGAAAACCGGTGGCTAAAAAAAATGGTCCTCCTTCACCGGATTGACGCCGTGATCTCCGACAACCGTTTCGGGTTGCACCATCCGGGCATCCCCTGCGTCATCATGACCCACCAACTGCGTGTAAGATCGCCCTTCGGCAGGCGCGGCCAAAGGGCACTCCAAAAGGTCAACTACTACCATATCGGAAAATTTGACGCGTGCTGGGTGGTGGATTTTGAAGGGCCTGCAAATCTGGCCGGCGCGCTTTCTCATCCTGAAAAAATGCCCCGTAACGCGGTCCGTTATATCGGCGGACTGTCCCGCTTCCATTACCGGGACGCCACGGAAACAGAACCTTTATACGATCTGCTGGCACTTATCTCCGGGCCAGAGCCCCAGCGAACCTTTTTTGAAGACCTGCTCCTGGAACAACTAAGCGTCTCGGATAGCAAAGCACTCATCGTCACCGGGCAACCCGTTTCGGTGTCCGACAGGATGGTGACAGAAAAAATAAGACGGGTCCACCACCTGGACGCTGACGCACTGAATGAGGCCATCCTCCGGAGCAGCATGATCGTTTGCCGTTCAGGTTACAGTTCGGTCATGGACCTGATCAAACTCCGTAAAAAAGCCATACTGGTCCCTACACCCGGCCAGACCGAACAGGAATACCTGGGTGATTACCTGATGGGAAAAGGGTATTTCCCCTGCTTTGCGCAAAAGGATTTTAATATAAGGGATGCGTTGCAGCAAGCTTCCGTCTTTCCTTATGGCCTTCCCTCATCAATGCCTATGGACATCTACAAACCCATCCTGAACGAATTTGTGCAGCGGCTTTAAGTTACCCGGTGGCGCCTGGCCTCGCGAACGGACCCTTTTTAATCTCCCCGCTCCAGCCGTTCTTCATAGGCGGCATCACCGAGGCGAAACGATAGCGGAATATGCAGTTTTTGCTGCGTCATCCATTCCAGTTTACAAAAAAGTCCATAGCAATGCACGTAGTATGCATCCGGTGGGATGCGTGCGGGTTGCTGTGCAGCCCGCTGCATGGAAGAAGGCGTTGCAGCCGGAAATTTAAGCCCCTCTTCAAAGGACGCCGGGAAGGAGACATCCGGTACTTTTCCCCGGATGGAACCTGCCGGCCATGGCAGTCCGGCGGCGGGAAGAGCGTATGACCGCGCGGCTATGGTGACCTGCGCTGAGGCAGGGACGCCGGGCCCACTCGCTAAAACCATCATCAAACCCATCATCCATGTCACCTGTTTCATCCTTTTCATTAGCCGCGTTTTTTCAAGCTTAACCATAGATATCGGCCAGTTCCCGGTACCGGGGGGCGTTCTCACTGGACAACCACGCCGATCAGGTGGCCGGCGCCTTCCCTGATGATGACCGGCTTTGGCCCCGTGCAGTCCACCACCGTGGAAGTGACCGTTCCGCCAATGCCGCCATCCACCACCATGTCCACCAGGTTGCCAAACTTCTCATGGATCACCTCCGGATCGGTATATTCCTCCACCTTTCTGTTTCCGGGCAATGAACTACTCATGATCGGGTGCCCCAGTTCCTGTACGATGGTGTTGCAGATCACGTTGTCAGGCACACGGATGCCAATAGTGTTCTTCTTTGCTTTCAGTAATTTTGGAACCGCTTTGCTGGCAGGCAAAATAAAGGTAAAGGGGCCGGGAAGCGAGCGCTTCAGCATGCGGAACAGCGGCGTATCAATGCTTTTGGTATAATCAGACAACTGGCTCAGGTCATGGCATATAAAAGAAAACTGGGCTTTCAACGGATCAACACCTTTGATGCGACAAATCCTTTCAACCGCCTTTGGCTGAAAAATATCGCAGCCCATGCCATATACCGTATCGGTGGGGTAAATGATGATGCCACCCTCCAAAAGGCATTGCGTGATGGTTTTCAGATTTCTGGTGCCCGGATTTTGGGGATGAAGCTTTAGCAACATAGGAAACGGTTTTTCAATTCAACTCGTAATATACATATTTTGTTCGACAAATATTCTCATCTTGTTCGACAAATGTTCTCATCTTCCTATGGGATGCCGGCCCGGATCCGGTGAACCGGGCAATTTCTATACCGGGCCACCGGAAAACAGCGCTTTATCCGGTCCTCGTTTAAACAACACGCTAAAAATAATCGCGCTGTGATGACGGGCCGGTTGTTCCCGGTAAAAATCACCCACCTGCCGGGCGCCCATGAAAAGTGCCGATGTATGCTTATTTTCGTTTGGTAAATAATCCCTGTCCGTCATGACCATCCTAAAAAAAGGCGTGATGCCGCGCGTCTGGAGAACGATCAAAAGAGTCTGTCTTTACCTGTTCATCGCCCAGCTGGTGTATATTATTGCTCTCAGGTGGGTCAATCCGCCCTGCACAGTGACCATGATCGCAAGCCGTTTGCGTCTCATGGGCAGCGGTCACTCCTTTCACAAGGCATGGGTACCCTACAAAAGCATAGCCCCGGATGCCAAACTGGCCGTCATGGCGGGAGAGGACCAATTGTTCCCCATCCATCACGGGTTTGATATCAAATCTATTGAAAAAGCCTGGAAGCACAATCAGCATAGTACCCATACCCGCGGCGCCAGTACCATTTCCCAGCAGACGGCCAAAAACGTTTTTTTGTGGCAGGGCGGGGGCTGGTTTCGCAAGGGTCTGGAAACATACTTTACTTTTATGATCGAAAAGCTCTGGGGCAAAGAACGGATACTGGAAGTTTACCTGAATGTGGCGCAGATGGGCAAAGGCATCTACGGCATTGAGGCGGCGGCAGAGCAGTATTACGGGAAACACGCTAAAAGCCTGACAGGGGCGCAGGCGGCCATGATAGCGGCCTGCCTGCCCGATCCCGTTGACTATACCGTTAAACCGCCTTCGCGTATTACGCTCTTCCGGCAACACTGGATCCTGGAACAAATGAATAACCTGCGCGGCGCCCCTGGCATCATGGCCCTGTTAAAGGAAAAATAACCAACATACCATGCCCTTCCCGACATCAAAAGGCCCCGTCAAAAGACGGGGCCAGGGGAATTCCCGAATTTTTCCTAGGATAGCTTATTCGGTAATGGTTCCTTTATCGTTCGCCAGAATATCTTTCTCCATCCCACCCTGCTGAAGGGCGATCTGGTAATAAGGTGCTACGTCGGCGCGCTGTATCCAGGTGGCCTGGCTGATGGTGGCGCCGGGATATTTCTGTTGAATAGCGCTATTGACCGTATCGGGGAGCTGGGCACCCGAGACTGCCGTACGGGTAGCCACCCACTGTCCGTCAGCGGTGAACTCTGCCTTGGCATTCAGGCTGTCCCTTGAAAAGTCCGCGTACCAGTTTCCGGAAGCCATTTTATGCCAGGTCTCCTCGGATACACCTGCAAAGTTTTGTTCAAATGCCTGTTGCACGGCATCGGGGGCCTTTACCCCATGGCGATCCGCATGTTTCTGAGCGCCTGCCGGTATCACGGCTACCGCTGCCAGGATGAAGAGCATACTTAACCGCCTCACCGAAAAACCTAACTGTTTCCTTAACTGCCTCATGGGAACAAATTTTCTTGGCAAAAGCAAAAATCAAACCAAAATAGCCCGGCCGGCTTCTCACGGGATAATTCCGTGCCGGCTTCCCTTGTTTTGCACCGGGTATTCCCCAGCCTTCCTGTTGTTTTACCCCTCCGTAAGATCCATGGGTTTTTGTAACTTTGCACTCATTTTCCCGCGCCTTCCGACGGGTCTTTAGTAAACAGGAATCAGCGTAATGACAAAGAAATATCCAGAATTTTCCAAGCTTGACCTGCCGGCGTTTGAAAAAAAACTGCTGGCAGAATGGGCAGACGGGGAGGCGTTTAAAAAGAGCGTTTCCCTGCGCGATGGCGCGCAGCCCTTCGTCTTTTACGAAGGTCCTCCTTCGGCCAACGGCCTTCCGGGTATCCATCATGTCATTTCCCGTACCCTCAAGGACCTCGTATGCCGTTACAAGACCATGCGGGGCTACCAGGTAAAACGCAAGGGCGGATGGGACACACACGGTTTGCCAGTGGAGCTGAGCGTGGAAAAGTTGCTCGGCATCACCAAAGAAGACATCGGCAAAAAGATCTCCGTAGCGGAATACAACACCATCTGCCGCCGGGAGGTACTTAAATACAAGGATAAATGGGATGAGCTAACCCGTCAGATGGGTTATTGGGTGGACCTGGAGGATCCCTATATCACTTTTGACAATCATTATATTGAAACGCTGTGGTACCTGCTGAAACAGCTGTTCGACAAAAACCTGTTATACAAGGACGTCAGCATACAGCCTTATTCCCCCGCCGCCGGCACGGGCCTCAGTTCCCACGAGCTGAACCAGCCCGGAACCTACCGGGATGTAAAAGATACGTCCGTAGTGGCCATGTTTGCCGTCGCCAGGCAGGAACAAGCCGCCTTCCTGTTTCAGGCAGCCGGGGATAAGCCGGTATCGCTACTCGCCTGGACCACCACTCCCTGGACCCTGCCCTCCAATTTAGCCTTAACGGTAGGGACGGGGATTGATTATGTGCTGGTAAAGACCTTCAATCCTTATACGCATCAGCCGGTCCATGTGATACTGGCCAGAGCCACCGTGGCGAATTTTTTCAAAGCAGCCGCTGAAAACGGGGATTTTGATGCCTACCGGCCGGGCGACCCGCTGATTCCCTGGCAGGTCCTGAAGACCTTTAAGGGAAATGAACTGGAAGGACTCCGCTATGATCAGCTCATGCCATTTGAAGCCAACCGTCCTGAAAAAACGGGGGGGGACCCTTTCCGGGTGTTGACGGGCGACTTTGTCACCACCGAAGACGGTACCGGCATCGTACACACCGCGCCCGCCTTTGGCGCCGATGATTTCCGGGTGGGCAAAAAAGCCGGTATCGGCATACTGACCCTGGTGGACAGACAAGGCAGGTTTGTGGACGGGGTAGGGGAATTCAGCGGTCGGTACATCAAGGATTATACCGATGATCCCGGGTACGAGGATGTAAACGTGGACATCTGTGTAAAGCTGAAAAAGGAAGGCAGCGCCTTTAAGGTGGAGAAATTCACCCATAGCTATCCGCATTGCTGGCGCACGGACAAACCCGTCATCTATTATCCGCTCGATGCCTGGTTCATCCGCACCACTGCCATGAAGGACCGCCTGATAGCGTTGAACAAGACCATTCAATGGAAACCCGCCTTTACAGGAACCGGACGTTTTGGTAACTGGCTGGAAAACATGGTGGACTGGAACCTGAGTCGCAGCCGCTTCTGGGGGACACCGCTTCCGGTATGGGCTACAACTGACCGCAGGGAAGTAAAATGCATCGGGTCCATCCCTGAATTAAAGGCGGAAGTGGAAAAATCCCTCAAGGCCGGCATCCTGAAAAAGATTCCGTGGACGACCTGGGAGGATCTCGACCTGCACAAGCCTTTTGTTGATGAGCTATTGCTGGTCAGTGGCGACGGCCGGCCGATGTACCGCGAACCGGACCTGGTGGATGTCTGGTTTGACAGCGGATCCATGCCGTACGCCCAGTGGGGACTGGATCACGAAAAATTGCGCTCGGGCCACCCGCGTCCTTTCAGGACGCCTTTTGAAGATAACTTCCCCGCCGATTTTATCGCCGAAGGGGTAGACCAGACAAGGGGCTGGTTTTATACGCTGCACGCGATCGCCGGGCTTCTCTTTGATTCCGTTGCCTATAAGACCGTCGTTGCCAATGGTCTGGTGCTCGACAAGGAGGGCAATAAGATGAGCAAACGGGTGGGCAATGTGATCGATCCCTTTGACACCATCCGGCATTACGGGGCGGACGCCACCAGGTGGTACCTTATTACCAACGCATCCCCCTGGGACAGTCTGCGCTTTGATACCGAAGGTATCAAGGAGGTGCAACGCAAACTGTTTAACACCTTGTATAATACTTACGGTTTCTTCGCCATGTACGCCAACATAGACGGCTTTACATTCCAGCAGTCTTACATACCCGTCCGGGAACGTCCTGAAATTGACCGGTGGATCATTTCTTCGCTCAATTCGCTCATCCGGCAGGTCACCGCCCATATGGATGAATATGAACCTACCCGTGCGGGCAGGGCCATCCAGGAATTCGTGGATGAACACCTGAGCAACTGGTATGTACGCCTCTGCAGGCGGCGCTTCTGGAAACCGGCCCCCCTGAATGACACAGAAGCAGCCAAAGACAAGATAGCCGCCTACCAGACGCTCTACGAATGTATGGAAAAGGTCGTCCGGCTCATGGCGCCCATCTCTCCTTTCTTTACCGACTGGCTTTTCCGGAACCTGAATGGCTGCGCCTGTACCCACAATGCTACTTCCGTTCATCATACCGACTGGCCGGAGGTGGTGCAAGCGGCCATCGACCCTTCGCTGGAAGAAAGAATGAAACTGGCACAGGACATTTCATCGCTCGTGCTGTCCGTGCGCAAAAAGGTGCGCGGGCCCGGACAGCAGGGGTCACAGACGGGTATCAAGGTGCGGCAACCGCTGCAAAAAATATTGATCCCGGTCAGTGATGAACATACAAAGGAACAGATAGAACGCGTTTCCGCACTGATCAGGCATGAAGTCAATGTAAAAGAGATCCGGTACCTGAGCGATACCGAAGGGTTCATCCATAAAAAGATCAGACCGGACTACAAGGCGCTTGGCAAAAAGCTGGGGCCGAAGATGAAAGCCGTGGCCCTGAAAGTGGCGGTGTTCTCCCGGCAGGATATCGCCCTGATGGAAAAACAAGGGTATTACGACCTCGGGATGGAAGACGGTCCGCTGAGGATCGGTTTGGACGAAGTGGAGATTACCTCCGAGGATATTCCGGGTTGGTCGGTGGCGAACAAAGGATCGCTGACCATCGCCCTGGACACCACCCTTACCCCGGAATTGGAGGAAGAAGGCATCGCCAGGGAACTCATCAATCGCATCCAGCGTTTGCGCAAGGACCAGGGATTTGAACTCACTGACCGGATAATTGTTAAACTGTCTGAAAGTGAGCCGCTGAAATCGGCGATAATTCATTTTAATACCTATATTTGCACGGAAATTTTGGCAGATGCTTTTGAAACAGTACCAGAACTAGAGGCTGGTACTGAAATTGAGGTCAATGATATCAAACTTAACGTATTGGTTCTCAAAAATAAGTGATCATGGCAAGCAAAAAGAAAAATGTGGATACCCCAAAAAAATCCACTGCTAAAAAAGCTACCCGGTCCGTTCAAACGAATAATCGCAAAAAGGCGGTTAAAAAGAAAGCTGCTGCTCCCAAGAAGGAAGCAAAGGAAGTAAAAAAGGTAGTGGCGAAAAAGAAACCTGTCACTGCCAAGGAAGCCCCTAAAAAGAAAGCTACGCCCGACAGAGGAAAAGATAAAAAAAGCGTTACAAAAAAGGCTATCGTGAAGAAAACAACCAATGTGAAGAAAGCTGCAACTCCGACCGGACAAAAGGCTACTGCTTCAAAAAAAACAAAAACGACCCCTAAAAAGGCTGCAACCCATAAGGCTGAAACAACCAAGTCAACTGCCAAACCAGTTGCCGCCGCTGTAAAGAAAGCACCGAAAAGTTCAGAACCGGCCAAAACCGGTAATAATCATGCAGCTGCCAGGGAGGTAAAACCCACCGCCGGCAAAACCATCACAAAAAAGGCGCCCACGGTCAAACCTAAATACGTTTACCATCCTGAGCCTTCCATTCTGGATATTCCTCCGGAAAACAACGGGCCCAGGAGGCGTTACAGCGACAATGACCTGCAGGAATTCAAGGACCTGATCCAGCGGAAGCTGGAGGCCGCCCGTAAAGAGCTGGTCTATCTTCAGGGGCTGATCACCCGGAAGGATGAAGCCGGCACCGATGATACAGAAAACAAGTACATGGGCGTTGAGGATGGCGGAGGAACCATGGAAAGGGAACAACTAAGCCAGCTGGCAAGCCGCCAGATCCAGTACATTGACCACCTTGAAAAGGCGCTCGTACGCATCGAGAATAAAACCTATGGCATTTGCCGGGAAACCGGCCGGCTGATCGACAAGGCCCGCCTGCGTGCGGTGCCCCACGCCACGCTGAGCATTGAGGCTAAACTGGCCAAAAAGAAATAACCATCCTTTTGTTCATGATCTTTAGCGCGTTGTATCCACGGGTACAACGCGCTAAAGGTTTTTGGCCCTACCGGTTTAAATACGTAAATTTGTTACAGACCGAGGCGGACCTGTTGATAAAGGACAAATGTAAATGTCCTGTTAAAAATTTTTAAAGGAACGCGACCCAATCGTTTGAGATGGAATGGATCAGGAACATAAAACCAATACTGCTCTCCCGATGGACGGTGATGCGCGCCCTGCGTGTCATTGGTGGGGGATGGTTTGTCGTCTATGGCATCCTCCATCATGACTGGCTTTATGGCATCGCCGGTACCTACTTTTTTACGATGGGCCTGTTAAATATGAGTTGCGGGGCCTGCCGGAACGGAGCCTGCGAAGTGCAACAGGAGCCATAACCCACAAGAAAACCAACGATAAGCGCGCCGCGTGCCGGAGAAGGAAACCCGGAAGCCGGTGCACGTAAGGGTTGCATGCTTTGTGAGGTATCTTCCTGCTCAATGTTTCCGGGTCTCCAGCGTATCGGTCAGCCGGTAGCCGGATTCACCAAACTGAATGACAACCGCCTTTTCCGCCTGTAAAATGATCTGAATGGAATCGGTGTAGCTGCCGCCTTCCTGCCGGTACTGAAAATGGCCGTTCACCGTGTCTTGGGAAAAAGTGCCGCTTACCTTCCCATACCTTCCGTCTTTACCGGGCAACACCCACCGGTAAATCCCGGAGATCCGGCCGGCAGTCCCGGTCTTCAGTTTCAGCAGCGTGGTATCAGCATAAACCGTATCGTTCACCGTTGTATGGTAAACCCGTAAAAAGTCATAGGCCGACGGGAGAACTACATTCTTTATTATTTTCTTTGTCTGGCTTTCCTTCGACGAGCCGGACGGACCCGCGCAGCCGCCTAAAGACGACAACGCCAACAGAACGCAAAAAATATCTTTTATCCCCTCCATCTTTGTTAAATGTCAGCAACAAGGCAGGCGGTTGCCACCGGGAGACAGCCGCGCCGGGAGCCATCGGCAAAACTTATACCACTACGTTGATCATTCTGCCTTTGACCACGATCATCTTTTTCACCTGTTTTCCATCAATCCATTTCTGCACCACGTTATCGGCAAGCACTTCGGCTTCCATGTCCGTTTGTAAAGCATCGGCGGAAAAAGTCATTTCGGTGCGCGTTTTTCCGTTAATGGCCACCGGATAGGTAAAGGTGGCTTCCTGCAGATACTTTTCGGCATACCCCGGGTAAGACGCGTTCAACACCGAACCCGCACCCTTTAACAGGTGCCATAATTCTTCTGTGACATGCGGCGCATAAGGCGTCAAAAGGATCAACAGGGGTTCCAGCACCTTTTTTTTATGGCATTTGAGGGCAGTAAGCTCATTCACGCAGATCATAAACTGGCTTACAGCCGTATTGAAAGATAATTTTTCGGTGTCCTCTTTTACTTTTTTGATCGTTTTGTGCAATATCCGCAACTCCCCTTCGGTGGGGGCATCGTCATTGACCACAAGGGATCCGTCAGGAAAAAAAAGCCTCCACAGCTTTTTCAGAAAGCGGTGTACCCCTTCGATGCCCTTGGTATCCCAGGGCTTGGACTGTTCAAGCGGCCCCAGGAACATTTCATACATGCGAAAGGTGTCGGCGCCGTAACGGGAAACGATATCATCTGGGTTTACGACATTGTATTTGCTTTTGCTCATTTTCTCCACCTCGCTGCCACAGATATACTGATCTGTTTCCGATACGAATACAGCGCCCGCATATTTTGGGTTGGACCGACGGAAAGCCTCCTTGTCCAGTTCATTTCCGCTTACAAGACCGATATCAACATGGAGTGGAATGACCCCTATGGTGGAAAAATCTTTTTCGGGATCCAGTCCGCTGAGCTCCCCGATCCGGGAGAGGATAAATTTAAAAAGCCCCGGGTCATCGTTCTCATATTTCCGGCAAACATCAAAAGAAACAAAGACGGGATGATCGAATGTGACGGGAATCTCCGGCTGCAGCTTAAAATTAAATGCGTAGACAAACCGGCTGGAACCCTGGATCATCCCCTGGTTGACCAGCTTCTTGTAAGGCTCGTCAAATCCGATGTAACCCAGGTCACTCAACACCTTGGTCCACATCCTTGAATAAAGCAGGTGACCCACGGCGTGCTCCGTTCCGCCGATATACATATCCACCTGGTTCCAGTAATCGGTGGCCTTGCGCGATGCGAACACCTGGTCGTTACCGGGATCCATATACCGCAGGAAGTACCAGCTGCTGCCTGCATAACCCGGCATGGTATTGGTCTCCAGATGCTGCGCCGTCCATTCGGGGATGTTCGCCAAAGGACCTTCTCCCTCCGGTCCCGGCTTGTAAGTTTCCACATATGGCAACTCCAGCGGCAACCGGTCTTCATTCAACGGGTAGGCGATCCCCTCTTCCCAACGGATGGGAAACGGCTCTCCCCAATATCTTTGGCGGCTAAACGCCGCATCCCGCATTTTATAGTTCACTTTGCGCAGGCCGGTTCCCTCAGTTTCCAATTTACGGATCACCACTTCGATCGCCTCAGCCATGGGTAGGCCATTCAGGAAATCGCTGTTTTGCAAACGAACGTCTTTGGATGGATTGGCCTCGTGGCCGTTATAAGCATCCCCGATGATATTGGTAATGGGGATATTAAAATGGCGGGCGAATTTATGATCCCGTTCGTCCCCGCAGGGCACCGCCATGATCGCGCCGGTACCATACCCCGCGAGTACATATTCGGAGATCCAGACCGGGATCTGTTTACCGCTGAACGGATGGATGGCATAGGCGCCGGTGAAACAGCCCGATATCTTTTTTTCCGCTATGCGCTCCCTTTCACTTCTGCTTTGCACATAAGCCACATAATCCTCGACGGCGGCAGCCTGCCCCGGTGACTTGATCTCGCTGACCAGGGCGTGCTCGGGTGCGAGCACCATAAAGTCCACGCCAAACACGGTGTCGGGGCGGGTGGTGTACACGGTGAGCGGTAACGCATCGGCGGACCCGGGCTTCTTAATCTTAAATTCGATGTCGGCGCCGCTGGAACGGCCGATCCAGTTGCTTTGCATCTCCTTCATCGCTTCACTGAAATCCACTGTCCCCAAACCCTCCAGCAGACGGTCGGCATATTCGGTGATGCGCAGGTACCACTGGCGCAGCTTCTTTTTAACCACCGGGTAACCGCCCCTTTCACTGACGCCATTCACCACTTCGTCATTGGCCAGCACCGTGCCGAGTGCCTCACACCAGTTCACTTCACCGATGCCACAATAGCACAGGCGGTAATTCATGAGTATTTTCTGCCTTTTGTTTTCTCCAAAGGCAAGCCACTCCCCGGAGGAGAACCGCAACGAGGCTTCCCCCGGACAGGGGTGTGCCTGGTTGCCCTGCGTTTCAAAAATGTTTACCAGTGTGGAAATAGGTTCCGCTTTGGATGCTTCACGGTTATACCAGCTGTGAAACAACTCCAAAAAGATCCACTGCGTCCAGCGGTAATAACGGGGATCGGAAGTACGCACCTCCCGGCTCCAGTCAAAACAAAAACCGATGTTGTCCATCTGTTTTTTGAAGGCCTCAATATTTTTCTCAGTGGTCACCGCGGGATGCTGTCCCGTCTCAATGGCGTATTGCTCGGCCGGTAACCCAAATGCGTCGAAACCCATGGGATGCAATACATTAAAACCCTGCAGCCTTTTGTACCGGGCATAGATATCAGAAGCAATGTATCCCAGCGGATGGCCGACATGCAGCCCCGCTCCCGAAGGATAAGGAAACATATCCAGCACATAGCATTTAGGCTTGTCACTGTCATTGCTCACCTGGTAAATCCGCTCTTCCTTCCAGCGCTTTTGCCATTTTTCTTCAATCTCCCTGAATGCGTATTCCATAGGTTTACCTCTTTAACGGTACAAATAACATGATAGGCAAAATTACGCCAAAGAGGATGATTATCAAATGCGCTCCCTCTTTATTCGCTGCAGCCAGGATCATTACAACAGGTAACAGCAGTGTTTATCCCCCGGACACCAGGATCTCACACCGGATCCTTTAATGGATGTTCCCGGGGTTTTTAACATGTTGCCGGGCTGTCCCGGGGAGGGTGGAGTGGTCAGTCGTTCACGGGGAAGGGGCGGTTTGCGGCGATCCGGTACGGTTTCCGCGGTTGCTCCCAACTGCAGGTGTGTTGACACCGTCATTCATCCATGCGGTCCCAGCAGGTGCCCCTTGTTTTATTTCCCGGCATCCCGGTTTTTGTTCCGGTGCCGGCGCGGGCTTTGGTGCAAGCTTTGGTCCTTAACCCGGAAAAATGAGCGGGGCATTAAGAATTAAAAAGATCCCCGAACAAATCTCTCCGGCGGCGGACCGGCCAGGGGGGCTTACCGCATGGCTTCCCGGAATTCGATCCGGTTAAAGAAAGGATCCACCACGGTCATTGAAATGGAATTGGGTTCTCTTGGCACTTTTCTTAATTCAGGTTTTGGAAATTTTCCGCCGTCGGGGCAAATAATCTTGCGGTAGGCGATCAGGTGTTTAAACTCCGGGACGATCACCCAGGTCCCCAGGCTTCCTTCATCGGCATGTTCCACAAGGTGAAGCGTCACCTCCCTTAAGGAAAGCCGCACTTGAAAAGGGCCGTCATCGGGTTTTTGTTCCCAGTCGATCTTAAAGCCCAGCCATTCCACATAAAACGCCATGGCTTTGGCATAATCGAAAACACGGAAAACAGGTATGGTCATGGCCTTGTTTTTTTAAGATGCACGGTATCAATGATCACGCAAAGATACTGCCTGGCCGTTCGTTACCTTCACTTTTTTGTTGTTTTGACAAATCAATTCACCACGGTGGGGCTCACGGGCTGCAAGAAGGTAAAATCCCGAAAACGGGAAAAGAATGTTTGAGAGCATCAGGCCGCGTCCGGGCAAACACCGGTCCTAGCCCGCTTGTTAGGGCGCTGGTACCATTTTAAGGCAAACCGCATGAGGGACGCCGATACGTTGTTTCGTTAAGGTCAGCGCCCCGGTTTCTGCGTTCCTTTTGAAAATGACGATTTCATCGCTGTTTTGATGGCCCACGATCAGGAACCTCCCGTCTGGGGTGATGGTAAAATAACGGGGGGTCTTTCCTTCGGTAGGGGTCCTGCTTACATAGGTTAATTTGCCGGTGGCCTTATCCACCGCATACAGGACAACATCATTCAGGTCATCCCGGTTTGCTGCATAGAGAAACCGGCCGTCAGGAGAAAAATGAATATCCGCCGCCCATATTTTTCCCTGATAATCTTTCGGCAGGTTGGACAGTGTTTGGATGGTGGTGAGTTTACCCGGCTGGTATTTAAAGACGGTCAGTTCTCCTCCCAGTTCCTGTATCAGATAAAGGTTTTTCCCACCGGGTGAAAACGACAGGATGCGCGGCCCTGATCCCTTGGTCACTTCCGTGTAGGGAGGGTCCCCGGGGGACAGCTTTCCTGTCGCGGGATCAAGTTCATAGGTATACACCCTGTCCAGACCCAGATCTGTCACAAATACATCATTGCCTTCGGGTGCCGGTAAAGCACAGTGTATGTGGGCGGTGGTCTGTTGCGGCTGGATGCCATGGCCATGATGTTCAATGGTTTGAATGGCCGCACCGACGGAACCGTCGGCTTCTACGGGAAATACCGAAAGGCTTCCGCCGTTGTAGTTGGCGACAAACAACCATTTTCCTGTTTTATCCATACTGATGTTACAGGGGTCATTGCCCTTTGACCACTGTTTATTGATATAGTGAAGCGTCCCTGTCCCCTGATCAAAGCTGTAGGCATAGACCTGGCCGCCCCGATTGTCATGGGTCTCAGTCTCACTCACCGCGTATAAGAAGCGGTGATCCGGTGACAGGGTCAGAAAAGAAGGATTTTGAATACCTGAAACTGCACTTACAAAGGAAGCTTTGCCGTCGGTGGTATTAAAACGGTAAACAAATATCCCTTTGCTGTCAGCGGGCGCATAAGTGCCGATAAACAAATAAAAAGAATGATCTGATTGCATAGATGTTGTTTGTGCGTAAGCCTGGTTGGCTAATATGGAGCAAATAAGTAAAAGAAAGCTGCCCGCCATTAAGCTGTAGATCTTTTTCATGTATGCCGTTTGGGGTTCATCAGAGACTGAAAGGTACAAAATTCCATGAAGAAATTCTTGATCTACACGTCAGACTATGCTGTAAGGGATAATTAAAATAGTCCGCCAATCCGAAGTTACTGCCTATGTAATTCTGGCAAAATGCTTTCGGCAAGGGTGTCTACCGATAGGTTAGTTAACATTTTAAAACCAATATGCAGGATGGCCCCACATCCCTTCTGAAGGTGAGCAACTAGCGGAAGTTGTGGCGCGGGAGGCATTTTTTTCTGACGTCTGTTGGGGCTATAGCTATTTCAATAAATTTAGTAAGCTACCTCCAGAGAAGCTTTTAGCCCGAATTCTCCGCTCATTATATAGGGTGATATACAGCATCCATCTGGAAAGAGCAGGTCGGATTTATACTGGTAATCTCAGCGCCAGTCCCCTTCTATTGGATTGTTGAACCCTAAAATTGAAGAAAAGATGAACCGGATGGATAGGAATTCAAAGATAAATAATTATATTTGTTCACAATTATCGCATGTTCACGAATTCGTGAACATGGAAAAAAAGTGAACATGAATCAAAAGGAAATTTTACATCTGGCCTTGGAAAACTTGCAGCGACAGACTACTATCAAAGCGATATGGAAGCCACTGGGTCCGCTACATCCCGATACTCCTGATGGGAAGCTCATTTTGATGATTAATGATAAAGAAATAACATATTACGTTGACATAAAAAAGGAATGGCGAAACCATCAATTACCGCAGATTATCCATTTTAACAGGAAATTTCAACCTTTTATGGTCATAGCGCCACAGTTGTTCCCAAAAATCAGGGAAGAACTCAGGCGAACAAATGTAGCTTACCTGGAAGCCAATGGTAATGTTTTCCTGAAAGCGGATGATATCCTAATATGGATTGATGTTAATAAGCCTATTCAAATAAATAAGAAAACCGGAAACCGGGCATTTACCAAAACCGGGTTAAAAGTGGTTTTTCAGTTCCTGACAGACGAACAATGGATCAACAAACCTTACCGGCAAATTGCAGCACAAACCAATACCGGTATTGGTAATATTACTAATATTATAAATGGGCTGAAACAAGAGGACTTTCTCCTTACCATAGACCGGAATACGTATAGGCTGAATAATAAAAAGAGGTTACTTGATCAGTGGACAGAAGCCTATGAACTGCATTTAAAACCCGATTTGAAAGTAGGTACATTCCGCTTTCAGAGAGAAAATGATTTTAATCAATGGGAAAAACTGCCTTTACGCAAAGGGAAGACCTATTGGGGCGGCGAACCGGGAGGAGATCTGCTCACCCATTACCTACGCCCTGCAGAACTAACTTTATATACCAGTGAAGCCAAGAACGATTTAATAAAGAATTACCGCCTCGTCCCTGATGAAAAAGGCAGGGTACGGATATATAATAAGTTTTGGGTAAATGGGGACGGGAATAAACAAATAGCACCTCCTTTGTTAGTATACGCTGATTTAATTAATACCGGAGATCAAAGATGTGTCGAAACCGCAAAAAAAGTATATGAACAATATTTACAGCACAAATTTTGAAAGATTAAGAGAAACTTATCTGGATATTTTTGAACCCTTGGAAAGGGCTTCAAAAATTGGGATATTGACTTTTATCTTATAGGCGCTCAATCAAGAGACATATGGACTGATCACCTTAATCTGAAAAAGAGGACGACCAGTGACATAGATTTCTGCGTATTTATAAAAGAATGGGATACGTGGAATGAATTCATTCAATATCTGATCCATAAGGAAGGATTTGAAAAGGACAAAATGGAGCCCTACCGATTCCATAAAAAACATTCCATTGACCTGATCCCTTTTGGTGCTATCGCGCAGGATGGGACAGTAGTGCTGGATAATCCTCCTATGGAGTTATCAGTATATGGTTGTAAAGAAGTTACTGAAGAAGCTGTGGTTGTAACTAAGCATTTCAAAGTAGTTACCTTGGCCGGTCTCTGTATTTTAAAATTGATTGCCTATAGTGAAAGACCGGAATATCGTTCCAAAGACCTGGAAGATTACTTTTTTATTGTTGTGAATTATTATCAGATAGCAGGTGAAGAATTATTCAACGGCCAGTATGATGACCTGATAGAAGGTGATTTTGAGGTAAATATCGCCTCTGCAAGAATGCTGGGAAGGAATATGGCTCTTGTGTTAAACAAAAATGAAACACTGAAAAATAGCGTAATCAACATTCTAATGCAACAATTACAAGGCTTTACCGAACCGGAGATAGATCAAATGTACAAGGTAAGGGATGAAGACAATAATCTGGTTGTAAAGCTTAAACTCGTCTTCGAAACCATCAAAGGAATAAAAGATATAGTGCATGATCCAAACTAAACAATCAATAGAAGGGACGATCTTTCGGCAAATAGATAAACCCTGCAAAAAATTTGGGGTACCTCAAAAAGTTATGGGTTAGATCTCATAGGTTGCTTTTGGTGGCTAAAGCCAGTTGACAAAGCTTGTCCTAAATCCCATTAAAAACTACTCCAGAATGGAATTCTTATCTACATTCGGTCCACTCGATGATGCTCCAAAGACTGTTCTACCATTTCGTCAGTTTTATCACTGGTGCTCCATGCTCTACACCCCAGAAGCGTCTTCTACAATATCTTCGCCTCACTTCCGGAAACTCCTGAGCGACAAAATATTGTTGGCAAACAAAGAATATCTGATATCTATATAGTCCCTAAAGAATTTCCTGGACTTCAATACAGAAACACCATGTATTTCATAAATTCCTAACCGATGCTAAAATTCCGTTTCCAGGCTAAATCAAGGCTCAGTTGGAATCCAGGTTCTTACAATCAAAACACCCACCACTCCGCTCACCTATGTGACGGCAGCCAGAAAAAGTCCTCGAAGACAGTCCAGGCTTCAGGTGATCACCTTAACGCAGCAGTCCAGGCTTATATTTGTTCACAATCTGCACAGGTTCTCGCATCCGTGAACATCCTGAAATCGTGGACAAATGATTCATGCCAACAAGCATTACTGCTGAAGACAGGTGCTGTCTATACTGCGGTTTTTACTACACCGCCATCTACCCGCAATGCCGACCCGTTGGTGCCGGAAGAAAGCGGGCTGGCAATAAAGGCGATCAGGTTCGCCACTTCGTCGGTGGAAGTAAATCTTTTCAGCAGGGAAGTGGGACGTGCAGACACGAAAAAATCCTTTTCCATTTCCGCTTCCGTTTTGCCCTGATGCGCTGCCAGATCGTGTATAAAATCTTTAACGCCTTCGGATTTCGTAGGACCGGGCAAAATAGCATTTACCGTCACAGCGGTTCCCTTCGTTAGCTCTGCCAATCCCCGGCTGACACCGAGCTGCATGGTCTTTGTCGCCCCATAATGGATCATTTCTTCCGGGATATTGATCGCGGATTCGCTGGAGATGAAAATGATACGGCCCCAGTTCCGATCCAGCATTCCGGGCAAATAATGCCGGCTGAGCCGGACACCGCTTAAAACATTCACCTCAAAGAAATCCAGCCATTCCCTGTCGGTGATCTCCGTAAAGGCCTTGGGACCGAATATGGCTACATTGTTGATCAGAATATCCACGGCAGGTAGTTGCACCAGTAAAGCTTCCACCTCTCCGGCTTTTGAAAAATCCGCTGCCACACCGCTGACCTTCGCATCGGGAATATCCTTTCTCAATTGGGTGATCGCCTGGTCCACCCTGGCCTTCGTTCTTCCGTTCAGGTGAACAGTCGCACCTTCCTGCAATAATCTTTTCGCTGTGGCGAAACCGATTCCCGCTGTGGAACCGGTCACAAGCGCTGTTTTCCCGCTTAGTTGTAAATCCATCGAAAATAACTTTTAAAACAAACCTGCACGGCCACACCGCAAAGGGTAAAAATCTCTTTTACTTTACAAAAATATGCCAGAATGGTTCTGCTAGCCCTGAGGGCTGTTTACCGGATGTCTCCTGAAGTATACAGGAACAGCACCTAATATCACCATAGCGATACCCGCGATACAAACACCCGTCCAATGGTCCATGTTCCAGGCAATGCTCCCGATGGTGGAACCGATCGTGCCGCCGATAAAAAAGGCTGTCATGTAAATGGTGTTAAGCCGCGTTCGCGCTTCGGGCAGCAGGGCATAGTTCCGGGCGAGGTTGGGAATGTGTGTGGACTGCATGCCCATATCGATCAAAATAATACCGATCACCACTAACCAGATCCCTTGGCTTCCTTCAAATAACAGGAGCCAGCCCACCACCATCATCACGGTCCCCCAGCGCATCGGTCTGAAAGGACCCACTGTGTCTGTTATCTTTCCGACATAAGGTGAAATGAGTGCGCCGCCGGCGCCGATAATGCCAAAGAGGCCTATCACCAAAAGGGAATATCCGAAAGGCGGTTTCTCCAGGAAAAAAGCCATGGTGGCCCAAAATGCTGAAACCGCACCAAACAGGCACGCCCCGATCCAGGCGCTTTCACGGATGACCCGCTGCTCCCTGAACAGCTGCCATAAAGAACGCATCAGTTGTGGATAACTCCCCCGGAAGGCAGGGTGTTCCCCGGGGATATAGCGCCATACCAATAAGGTCATCACCACCATAAAACCCGCGCTGATGTAGTAAATGCTCTGCCAGCCCCAATACTGCGCAGCGAAACCGCTTAAGGTGCGGGACAGCAAGATACCTGTGAGCAGGCCGCCCATCACGGTGCCTATCACTTTACCCCGCTGTTTATCCGAGGCAAGGTGCGCGGCCAGTGGAATGAATATCTGGCAGGCGGTACTGGTAATGCCGACACAGATACTGAAAAGGTACAGCGAGGAAATGCCGGGAGACAGCCCGACACCCAATAATGATAGCGCCGCCAGCAGGTGCATCCAGATCAGCAGTTTCCGGCGCGCAATCATATCACCCAGCGGAACAATAAAAAAAAGACCTATTCCATAACCCATCTGCGAGCAGATATTGACCATGGAGGCGGACCCTTCGCTTACATGAAAAGCCCTCGCCAGCGCCCCCAGAAGCGGCTGGCAGTAATACAGGTTCGCCACCACGACGCCGCAACCAATGGTGATGAGGTATTTCAGTGAAGGTGTTAGTTCTGTTTCAGCGGCGGTCCCGGTCATGATGTTTTTTGCGTGATTGAACCCTCTGGCGTTGCGGGATGTAAAAAATGATCTTTATTCAAGGTGCGGTCAGACGGCGGTGACCGCCCTTTTCAACGCCCATATGTACCCGGTATGCAGGCCTTCATGAAAGGGCAGGAATTGAAGCGCGTCCTCGATGTTGCTTAAAGTGATGCCATAACGGACGGTTGCAGGTGTATATTTCGCGAAGCGTTTGTTCTGATAATCTTCTTCAAACCGGTCAACCGTGGAGATAAGGAGTCGTCTGACCGTTTCTATCTCCGCTGTACTTAAATCCTTTTCAGGCTTGGTACCCGGCAAATATGCTTCTACGAAGGCCTTGTCCACTACGGTTTCCAGACCGGAACGTACATAACAAATTCCCTGCTGGCTGGCTACCAGGTGCGCCAGGTTCCAGGCGATGTTGTTGTTAAACCCCGTGGGAATTTTGTTGATTTGTTCAGTGGTAAGTCCCTCAATATAACCCAGCAAATGTGCTCTTACTTTTCTGATGTTTTCAAAAGGATTGTTCATGTCAATATTTGTTTAAATCACTTTAAAGTGTCTACGAATCATGCTGATGGCCTTGTTTCCGGTATATCGTGGCAGAATGATGGGCGCAAAGATAAATACATCTCTGTAAACGAACCAGGGGTTCCTATTGTTCTATCAGCATCAGGCGATGAGACGGATCCACCATTTGCGACCTTAATTTTATTACTTTTGATGTCTTACCATGCATTCTAAATCATGCATTCTAAAAGACAGCCATGACAGACGAACAGACTGAAAAGCAGGTCCAGGCCATGCAGACGCTGGTGGAACTGTCCCAGAAGCGCACCAGGATGTCCGCGCAACGTTCTTATATGAATGCGGAGCGCACCTTGTCAGTTTGGGTACGGACCTCCCTGGCCGCCATGATATTCGGTATCGCCATTGACCGCCTGGGACTCCTGTTCCGCGGACATTCCCATTTTCTTATTCATCAGGATACCCCCTCCGCGGTGACAGGCGCTGTTTTGGTGGCCTTCTCCATGTTCATGGCCTTGTCAGCCGCATTAAGGTTCATTGCCTATAGCCGCAGTTATAAGAAGGAGTATTCCTTCCCTGCGCATCACAATGCTTCACTGCCCACCATTTATTCCTTTATGATTGTTCTTTTTGGCGCCGTATTGCTCTTTTTGATTTTATGGATCAATTAAGGATCAACATTAACTTCTTCAAATGGATAGTACGGCATTTGCTTCCCGGTAATAAAGATATCACCGGCTGTCGTAGGAGATATATCACCTGAGTCCGGACAGGTCTATTAAACGGGTATTATTTTTTGACTCAATAATGTTGCTTACCATCATGCACACAACCGGAATGGTCGTATCGTGGTTAGTCAAAGATATTTTGAAGCGGCATCTTACATGTCCCTCGCCGGTTTGTCCAAATAAGCATCCCATAAATGGTTTCATGCAAAAATGGAATGGCCACATGATAAAAATCCTGCTCCTATAGAGCAGGACTTTATCTATCAACCAAAACCGAAGCCATGGAAATGGCCTGGAAATAAGTTTTAACCGGCAAATCTGTTTTATCCTTTTAGTACACTGTATATTTCATGATGGTGATTTCCTCTGCGAAGAC
>DASULB010000313.1:0-5704 GCA_036278455.1 Chitinophagaceae bacterium
CAACGGATAGGCAGGTGGCCGGAAGGATTGTGCTTGTACGAGGTTGACACTACTCAAAATCTGCACTATTAAAACCAGTATGTTCTTTCTTTTCATGTCTTGTTTTATCAAAGGTTTTACTTTAAGTCATTTCATTTTTACAGAGGTTGCTTACCCACCGGCAGAAGCCGGATTGCGCAAATCCCAAATGGTTGCCATGAATTGTTTATCAGTTTTTTTACAACAGGCCTTCTACGTGTTCACTCCAAACGTTCCGGCCGCATCTGTGGGAAGAACAGTACGTCTTGAATAGAAACTTTTCCGGTCAGAAGCATGCTCAGTCGTTCCATACCGATGCCGATCCCCGAAGTAGGCGGCATGCCGTATTCAAGCGCGCGCAGAAAATCCTCATCAATGAACATGGCTTCATCATCGCCGCGTTCCATCAGGCGGTGTTGTTCCTCAAAGCGTTCGCGCTGGTCCATGGGATCGTTTAATTCACTGTAGGCATTGGCGATTTCTTTTCCATTGACGATCAGCTCGAAACGTTCCACCAGCCCATCCTGGTTACGGTGTTTCTTGGTGAGCGGGCTCATCTCTATGGGATAATCGGTGATAAAGGTAGGCTGCACAAAATTGGCTTCGCACTTGGCGCCGAAGAGCTCGTCGATCATCTTTCCCTTGCCCATGCTTTCATCCGCTTCTATGTGCAATTGCTTGCAAACATCACGGATGGCGGTTTCATCCTTGCCGGCAAGATCAAAACCCGTGTATTCCTTAATGGCATCATATATGCTTACACGCTTGTAGGGCGCCTTGAAATCGATTTTTTTGCCCGCTACCTCCACCACCGTTCCACCGGTTACCTTTTGCGTGACCGTTTCCAGCATTTGTTCCGTGGTCTCCATCATCCAGAGATAATCCTTATAGGCAACATAGAACTCAAGTATGGTGAATTCGGGGTTGTGCGAGCGGTCCATGCCTTCATTGCGAAAGTTGCGGCTGAATTCATATACCCAGTCAAAACCTCCGACGATCAGCCGCTTTAAAAAAAGTTCATTGGCGATGCGCAGGTAAAGAGGAATGTCCAGCGCGTTGTGATGGGTAGTGAAAGGCCGTGCTGCTGCTCCGCCGGGAATGCTTTGTAAAACAGGTGTGTCCACTTCAAGGGCGCCTCTTTCATTGAGAAAATCCCTGACGGCGTTTTTGATCTGCGTGATTTTGACAAACGTGTGCCTTACTTCAGGATTAATGATCATGTCGGCATAACGCTGCCGGTAACGGAATTCGGGGTCTGTCACCGCATCGAAGGTCTCGCCTTCCTTTTCCTTGACCACCGGAAGCGGGCGCAATGCTTTTGACAGTAAGGTAAACTCCTGCACATGAACGGATATTTCACCGGTCTGGGTGATGAAGGCGAAGCCTTTTACACCGATGATATCCCCGATGTCCAGCAATTTTTTCCATACCGTGTTGTATAAGGTCTTATCTTCTCCCGGGCAGATATCGTCGCGGCGAACATAGAGTTGGATGCGGCCTGTGCTGTCCTGCAGGGAGGCGAAGCTGGCTTTCCCCATTACGCGCACCGCCATGATGCGGCCTGCCAGGCATACCTGTGCGAAACGCGCTTTCGTTTCCTCGGTGTAATTTGCTTTGATATGCGCCGCGGTATCATTCACCGGATACAACGGGGCGGGATAAGGGTCTATGCCGAGGTTCCTCAGCTCCTGCAACTTCTCTCTCCGGATGCTTTCCTGTTCGTTTAAATGGGGGGTCTTTTGCTCCATGGTGTTTGTTCGCCTTGATGATTCAGGCTGCAAAGATAGGGCTTATTTGTTACCATTATTTCCGGCCAGCAGCACCTGCCAGGCTTCTTTCACCAGGTTGGCTTCCAGTAATTCTTTCGCGTAGCGTTGCAAAGCTGTTTGCATTCCGAGAGTGTCGGCGCTAAAGTCCTTTTGGATACTTTTCACGCGTCTGTTATAAAAGGCGGGATCGGGTAGGGGCCTTTCCGTTACATTGGCCAGCATACCCAGGTCATTACCGGTAAGAATGTCGCTGTGGCGAACAGAGGATGGCAGGGAATCAAAGCCAATGCCCAGTTCCGTATTGGGTTTGGGCACTTCAAAAACGGCATCGCCGGAGGCGCGGCAATAATAATTGAGGCCCATGCGGCCGACCAGGTCGATCTTATGAGGATCAATAAAGCCGTCGAAATCCAGGATCTCATCTTTCAGGTGGATGAGCAAGACCTCGCAGAAGATCAGGTTCCCCGCGCCTCCCTGCTGACCGGTTTCCACGATCCGGGTGACCTTACATTCAAAATTCACCGGGCTTTCTTTTACCCGAAAAGGTTTTACGATTTCCGATGGCAGGGATGTTAAGCCGGCTTTCTCAAATTCATTCACCCCACCGCCGTATTCGCAACTGGCCAGAGAGGTTTGCTGTACGATGGCGTGACTGACCACGTTGATTACTACCTCCATCGATTCGGTGGCGTTATCCAGGGTATGCTTGGTGGTGTTGTTTCTTACCCGCCGTAAGGGCGAAAATACCAGCGTGGGCGGATTGCTGCCAAAGCAATTAAAAAAACTGAAGGGAGACAGATTGGGCTTTCCTTCGTTATCCAGGGTGCTGGCCAGGGCGATCGGCCTTGGTGCGATCGTGCCCGTGAGCAGCTGATAGAATCGTTTGCCATCCGGCTGGCCTGGTCGAATTATCATAAGTCATCATTATGGTATGGTAAAAAAGGATCACAGCCTTTACCCTGCTCGTTGTCCGTTGGTGCACATTGCCCGGCCACGACTTTACACGATATTCTTTTTCAGCTGCAACAGGGAATAATCCGTTTCTTCCGCCCTGATTGTATTTTTTAATACGCCCAGCGCTTCCACTTCCAGTTCCACTTCATCGCCCGGTTGCAGCCATTGTTCCTGGAATTCCGGTTGGTTGAGTTTGCCCGTGCCGTTTAATTCCAGGAAACATCCGGTACCTACAGTGCCGCTGCCGATGACATCACCGGGTAAAAGGTCCACGCCATAAGAGCAGCGTTCGATGATCTCCGCGAAGGTCCAGTCCATATCAGCCAGGTTGCCTTCGCTGACTTGTTTGCCGTTGACCCTGCAGGTCATCTTCAGCTTATAGGCGTTGCCTGTATGACCGTCCCTGGGTGCGGTTTTAAATGCTTCCAGTTCGTCAGGGGTGATCAGCCAGGGTCCCATGGCGGTGGCAAAATCTTTTCCTTTGGCCGGCCCGAGATTTAATTTCATTTCTTCTGCCTGCAATCTGCGGGCGCTGAAGTCATTTAAGATCATCAGTCCGCCGATATATTCATCGGCCTGTTCCGCACGGATGTTTCTTCCCTGTTTGCAGATGACAACGGCCACTTCCAACTCAAAATCCAGCCGCTGAAAATGGTCTGGCATACAGGTGATCTCTCCGGGTCCGTATATGGCGTGATGATTGGTAAAATAAAAGACCGGGAACTGATCAAATTCACTGATCATTTTCGCACCGCGGTTCCGGCGTGCCGTTTCCACGTGTTGGCGAAAACTATAGGCATCGCGGCAGGAACAGGGAAAGGGAACGGGCGCCATCAATTCCAGCTGATCCAGTGGTGTGCCTTTGGGTCCGACAAAGGCGCCATCGGCAACCACCTGACGGGCCTGCCTTGCATAAGGGAGCGCTTCATCCCACAGCTGTAAAAAAAATTCCATATTGCCCGGAAGCTCAGGATGTGCACCATCCGTATCGTATGCCATGTCATTGACTACAAAAGCCAGCTGATCCTGTCCTTCCTTGAGATAAGAAATGAATTTCATTAAAATATTGTTGATTTGATTACAGGGGCAAATATACCAATATGCGGGTAAAGGGTTGGCGGCGGCGTTTCTTTTTGTTTTCGTTTCTTTTTGCTTTTACCGATGCAACCAATGATGGCTTCCGGCAGGGCGGACCAAGATATGCAGTTGCGGTCATGGAAACGACGCTTTTTCCGATAATACTTCGCCTTATTTTTCTGCCAGGCGCTATGGAACCTGAAAATATTTTATTTTTAGCAAATGATTACCGGCATGAATACTTCATTTTTAAAAAGAACTTTGCCGCTGGTATGCATCATGGTGGCTTTTTGGGGGCCTTCCTGCAAGCGGGGACCTTCACCGGCCGGCGAGGGCCATGACACCAGTACCGTCATCCGCATCAATCAGTTGGGTTATACAACAGAGGGTCCTAAAGTGGCGGTTTGGGCCACAAAGCTGACAAAGGTGCCTTCCATGTTCTCGCTGATCAACACCGCCACCGGAAAAGTCGTCTTTACCGATTCGGTCAAAAATGATTTTGGGGCTTATGGTCCCTTCACGCATAGTTTCCGGCTGGATTTTTCTTCGTTCCCGGTTCCCGGAAATTATTACCTCCGGGCGGGGAGTGTCCGCTCACCAGTCTTCCCCGTCAGCGACACGATCTATAAAGGGACGGCTGATTTTTGCATGCAGTACATGCGACAGCAGCGCAGCGGCTTCAACCCCTACCTGCGGGATTCCTGCCACACCCACGACGGTTATACGATTTACGGCCCTATGCCGGACACTACTTACGTGAACGTCTGGGGCGGGTGGCATGACGCGAGCGATTACCTGCAATATGTAACCACATCAGCCACGGCGGATTATTATCTGCTGGCTGCCTACAGGGATTTTCCACAGGTATTTATTGATTCCTGCCAGGCCAATGGCCTGCCGGGAAAAGACGGCGTGGCCGATGTGCTGGATGAAGGCAGGTGGGGACTGGACTGGCTGCTGAAAATGCATCCCAGGCCGGATTGGATGTTTAATCAGATCGCCGACGACCGCGATCATGCGGGCTTCCGGCTTCCCAACCTCGACAGTGTAAACTATGGCCGTGGACTGGAGCGCCCGGTCTATTTCTGCAGCGGCAAACCGCAGGGTCTGGGCAAATATAAAAACCATACCACTGGTGCCGCCTCTACGGCCGGGAAATTTACCAGTTGCTTCGCCCTGGGTGCCACGGTTTTTGAAAAGACAGATCCTGTCTACGCGAAGAAATTAAAAGACCATGCCCTGACGGCCTACCGTTACGGGCAGGAGAAGCCCGGTTATTGCCAGACAGCCCCCAACCTGGCTCCTTATTATTATACCGAACAGGATTGGGGCGATGACATGGAACTGGGCGCGGCGATGCTCTGGCAGCTGACAGGGCAGCAGTCGTATCTTCATCAGGCATTGCAATATGCTGCCGCAGACCCGCTGAAGCCCTGGGAAGGGGCCGATACCGCGACACATTACCAGTGGTACCCTTTTTACAACGCCGGGCATGATGAGCTGGCTAAAGACCTGGAAGGGCCTGAAAGAGCGCAGCTGATAGGCTACTACCGGCAAGGTATAAACGCTGTGTGGAAAAAAGCAAAGGGCAACGCGTTTTATCGCGGCATCCCTTTTATATGGTGTTCCAATAATCTGACGGCAGCCTTCGCCATTCAATGTTACCTGTACCGGAAATTATCCGGCGACGAGACTTACCGTCCGCTGGAACAAGCCTGTGTTGACTGGCTTTTGGGCTGCAATCCCTGGGGCACCACCATGGTAGTGGGACTTCCCGCCGATGGGGATAATCCCGGTGATCCGCATTCTGCCCTGTCGCATTTAAAGCACTATCCCATCAACGGCGGCATGGTGGACGGCCCCGTCTATGGCAGCATTTACGGTAA
>DASULB010000314.1:0-6086 GCA_036278455.1 Chitinophagaceae bacterium
GTCAGAAGCACTCCACCGGGAAACTGTTGCTGACCGAAGATATTTACATGAAAATCCTGAATTATCGTTCAAAGAGTACAATACTGCTGCCTTTATAAAAAAACGATTAACAGCGCTCAATATCCCGTTCGAGTCCAAAGCTGATACCGGCATTCTCGCATGGGTTCAGGGAACGCGCTGCTCATCTTCTGAAGCAATCGCACTGCGCGCAGACATAGATGCACTACCCATATACGAAGCAAATAAAGCCGCTTACCGATCCAAAAATGAAGGTACTATGCACGCCTGCGGTCACGATGTACACACTGCTTCATTAATTGCCACTGCCAATATTATAAGTAAGTTAAAGGATTCGTTCTCAGGAACTGTTAAGTTCATTTTCCAGCCTGCTGAAGAAAGAATTCCCGGCGGAGCTAAACAGATGATACAGGAAGGAGTACTCGAGAACCCTGCGCCAAAATATGTATTAGGCCAGCACGCAATGCCGGAGCTTCCCGCGGGTAAAATAGGGATCCGGCCCGGTAATTACATGGCCAGTACAGATGAGCTGTTTATCAAAGTGACCGGAAAGGGCGGTCATGCTGCTATGCCTCATCTGCATACAGACCCCGTAGCGATTAGCTGTGAGTTGGTTTCAGCGTTGCAACAAATTGTCAGCAGGCAAGCTAACCCACTTATTCCATCCGTACTATCATTTGGCCGCTTTATAGCCGATGGCTCTACCAATGTGATTCCGGATGCGGTAGAAATAGAAGGCACCTTCCGCACGCTGGATGAGCAATGGCGGGCAGAAGCACATCAACGAATGAGACGACTCGCTGAGACGCTGGTTGAAGGCATGGGCGGTACGTGTTCATTTGAAATACGAAAGGGCTATCCCGTGTTGAACAATGATGAAAAATTAACCGATGAAACACGTACGCATGCCATCGAGTTTCTTGGCAAAGATAATGTAGTAGACCTGGACATCTGGATGGCAGCAGAAGATTTCGCCTATTATGCCCAGGTTATTCCTGGCTGCTTTTATCGCCTGGGGACGGGGAATAAAGCCAAAGGGATTACCTCAGGTCTTCATACCCCTACATTTGATATCGAAGAAGAAGCGCTTAAAACCGGTCCCGGATTAATGGCTTACCTGGTATTAAAACTATTGGACCCAAATGAGGAATAGAACACGTTTAAAATTTAAAACAGTTTATCTATGGAAAGCGCAATACTTATTCAAAATCGGTACCGACAATATAGCTTTAGCATGCTTTTTTCTTGCTCAAAAAGGCGATAAAAAATAACGGCAAATAATGACAGGCCGCTTGCCCGAAAATGCACTGATTAAGCGTTTGCAATACTGTGGTCACCAAGATTTGAAATTCTTATACACCGGCGTTGCCATGTTGATTTCGATACGTATCTTAAGACAAATCAAAGGCAGCATAAACTGAGTTAGCGATGCGGCATCAAATAAAAACTTAATAATAAATCTTCATGCAATTAAGATATCCTGTGAAGATAACTGAAGCAAAAGCTTTGGTACAACGAGAGCCGCTCTTACATCCATTCGGATTCAAAGGCGGAAGCCTGACGGAGTTGTGGCAGGTGATCGTACAGTTGAAAAGTGCAAATGGATGCTCAGCCATAGGTCTCGGGGTGCAAAGTGTACTATGGTCCGATCCTGCTATATTCAGCACGCACACCGAAGAGCAGGGAAACGACCTGATGTTCCGGGTTACGCAGGAGGTATTGCGGCTTCTCCAAAATTATGAATATACCGACCCGATAGTATTACTGGACGCAATATTTGGCCAGGTATATGCTTACGCGAAGAAAATAACAAACAATGACTCCATCAGAGAAACCTTTGCCTTAAATGCACTGACACCTGTAGACAATGCCGTTTGGCTATTGTATGCATGTGAAAATGGTATCAGTGATTTTGAAACCATGATACCACCTACATACCGTGATCTTCTTTCTTCAAAAAATAATAAGCTGGCAGCCATACCGGTTATCTCTTACGGAATGCAGGAGCATGCCATCAAAGACTTAACAGATCAGGGATATTTTTTCCTGAAAATTAAAATAGGACATGCCGGTACTCAAAAAGAAATGCTGGAAAAAGATAAAACATGGATATCTTTTATACACAACATAGTGGGTAAAACCCATACGCCTCATACACATGATGGTAAGATCCGGTATTATCTTGATGCCAACGGGCGATACCTGGAAAAGGAGAATTTAAAATCGTTTATAGACCATCTTTATAAGATTGGGGCAATAGACCGGGTTGCCATTCTTGAAGAACCTTTTCCTGAAAACGCGAAATTTGATGTTTCAGATTTAGGAGTAAGAATTGCAATGGATGAAAGTGCCCATTCAGATAAAGAAGTGCTGTCCGGCATACAAAGGGGCTATCATGCCATCGCCTTAAAGCCCACTGCAAAGACCTTAAGCATGACACTGAAAATTTTAAAGATTGCTCAGGCCAACGACATTCCCTGCTTTTGTGCCGATTTAACTGCGAACCCGATTCTGGTAGAGTGGAATAAAAACATAGCAGCCCGCCTGTCTCCTTTCCCCGGAGTGGCATTTAACCTGCTGGAAGCAAACGGCAGCCAGAACTACAAGCACTGGCAGGATTTATGCCGACACGATCCCTGTTACAACTGCTCTTGGACACCTGTAAAAAATGGCATCTTTGAATTAGGCGCAAGTTTTTATCAAAAAAACGACAACATTTTTAAACCTCTTCCATATTACCAAAAGCTATTTAATCGTTGAGATATGAAGATATCCGTCGCAGGATTAAATATATTCACTATCGCAATATTTATTTTTTTCCAACGTTGCACAACAGGCCCGCAATCAGGAAATAATCATCATGATTCAACCGTTCATATCCGGATAAAAGCCCTGCAGGGGCTTCGATATAACGTTGTCCGGTTCAAAGTACAACCGGGGGCGGACGTAAAAGTTACTTTAACGAACATGGATGACATGGACCATAACCTGGTATTCACAAAACCTGGTAAAAGAAAGGATGTCTTGGGATCGGCCATGCAGCTTGGGACGAAAGGACCGGAAATGCATTACGTACCTGCCTCTTCCAATGTTCTATGGCATATTACCACATTAAAGCCAGGCGATTCTCAATCCATCACTTTTACAGCTCCGGAGAAAAAAGGAACTTATCCTTATGTCTGCACCTACCCGGGGCATGGCCTAACCATGTACGGGGTAATGTATGTCACAGACAAAGTGTTGCCCCCGTTAAAAAATGACCCCAATGTTCCCAATACCGGCAAAAACCCAATGGCGGCGCATGTGCATGGATCTGAAAAACAGCAGTTGCATCCTTATCATCTCGCGGCTCCATACCTGATCCGGACCTTTATGCCGGGATGCGGGCCGGCAGCCATTGCTGTCAGCCTGCCTGATAGTCTATCCTATTGCTGGGATGCGGGATCCTGCTCCCTGCGTTATGCATGGACGGGCGCTTTTTTGAAAAAAGCAGATCTGTGGCAAAGAAAAGGCAATGAAGTTGCTCAAATCGCCGGCAGCTTATTCTTTAAGACCCGGGTAAATTACCCCCTTCGAATCGGAAGTAAAAAAAACAAGCCTGACGTAAAATTTAAAGGTTATCATCTGGTAAACCAGTACCCTGAATTTCACTATCAAATGAATGGCCTGGATGTATATGAGCTGATTAAGTCCAGGCCGGACGGATCGGGAATAGATTGCCATTTTCGCATACCTGAGGCAAATAAGCCTATGGAATACATCATCGCGCCTGCGAATAAAGAAATAATAGACGCCTCCGCTGGCAAGCGGGTAAACAGCGCACTAGAGTTTTCGGCTGAGCAAGCACATCATTTTACCATTTCTATCATAAAAAAAACCACCTGATGAAGAAGGTCTTAATATTTATGATGCTTGGATTAGCTTTTTCAGGTTGCAATAATCAGGTCAACGAACAGGGAAGCCCTTACCGGGTGACAGATATTTCCCTGCCCGAAGGATTAGGCGGTCAGGTTGGCGGGCTTGCTTTCCTGCCTGACGGCAGGCTCGCTGCCTGCTTCAGCTCTGGTGAGGTGATGTTCTATGATCCGAAAAAACAAACATGGCATTTATATGCCACCGGTTTACATGATCCCCTGGGTATTCTGGCCATAAGCAAAGATACAGTAGTTGTAATGCAACGCCCCGAATTAACCCGTATCATAGACAATAACAATGACGGGAAGGCGGATGAATACCAGACGCTAACGGATGATTTCGGTATATCGGGTAATTACCATGAATTCGCTTATGGACCCGTGAGAGACAAAGCCGGGAATCTATATATAGCCCTGAACGCGGCATCCCCCAATGGCGGGGTAATGAAAGAAGTCAGAGGAAAGCTTAACCCACTAACAATGGATCATCCGAAAGAAATGTATTCGCCCGTACCTTACCGTGGGTGGGTTATGAAATATACTTTTGACGGGAAATTACTGCCTTATGCCTCTGGATTCAGATCGCCCAATGGCCTGCTCATCGACACAAGTGACAATTTATATGTCACCGATAATCAGGGAGACTGGGTACCTACCAGTACGCTGTACCTGGTAAAGAAAAATCACTTTTACGGGCACCCCGCAAGCCTGGTATGGAAGAAAAACTGGCGCAACGGCAATCCTTATAAATTACCGGTATGCCGGCTGGACAGCATGCGGACCAAAGCCATTGTTCTGTTTCCGCAGGGTATTATTGCCAGTTCTCCATCCCAACCCGTTATTGATTATACCCATGGTCAGTTCGGCCCCTTCGCGGGCCAGATATTTGTGGGCGAAATGGATATTCCGCGCATTGTCCGGGTGATGACCGAAGAAATAAACGGCCATTTACAGGGAGCCTGTACGCCTTTTTTAGATGGCGACAGCCTGCATAAAGGCAATAACCGCCTGGCTTTCGCGCCTGACGGAAGCCTCTGGGTAGGCCAGAATGACCACGGGTGGGCAGGCCACAGGGGCATCCAACGTATCAGCTTCACCGGGAAAACACCGCTGGACATTCTCCGCATGCACCTGACAGCCACCGGATTTGATCTTACTTTTACCCTACCCTTACATGGAGATGGTATCACGGATGTGAAACACTACAAGCTGCGCCACTATAACTATCATTATTCCTCAAAATATGGCTCTGACCTGTTCCATGTAAAAGACGTTCCCATTACTTCAATCCGGATATCAGCCGATCATAAAACCGTTTCTTTAAAGCTGGACACTATCGTGCCAGAAATGATTTATGAATTAACGCTCTCAAACATAAGATCCGAGCACGATGAAGTATTAAAGCAAAAAATTATTTGCTATACGGTGAACCAACTTAATCCAAAACAAGACTGAATAAAAACATACTCATATCCACTATGTCGCGATCTTGGGCTCAATAAATAAACAATGCTTAAATTTTAACGGAAATAATTAACGAAAACAAAAATATAGAAACATAATATCTTGTTAATCAGCAATCTGGAAAGAATAGTTTAAAACTTTTTGGATTTTTCAAAAATAATAGTTTGTATGAAAATAAATATTGCGTTACTTTACTATGCAATTCAATCAGCAACAAAATAGTGTCGCCGGTAAAATGACGTAAAATGTCTCCCAGCAGATTGATGACCAATAAGTCTTTGTGATTATCTGCGGGTAAAAGAAAAATCGAAAGTGATCATTGGTATGACACTATTTTAAGAAATTACCCCGGAAAAAAGATCATGTTTCCATTACACGTACAAAATTTCTGAAAGCTTAAAAAGAAGCACCTATTGAAAGACCAACCAGCAAAGTGATTTACAGCAAAATATCGTGTACGTAAACAAAGAGAATACGTATGGAATGGACTGTACTTAAAATGATGCGCGACCGAACTCCGTGTACGTAAACAGGGAATCCGTGCTGAAGCACCAGTTTATAAAATAATTGACGGTTAAATCCCGTGTACGTAAACAATTTTAAAATGAACCATTTAAACTTATAAGGCATGAAAGGAAGACTATACATGCAAAAAAGAAGAGAATGCAGCCCGTTACGACGGGGACAGCT
>DASULB010000315.1:0-5068 GCA_036278455.1 Chitinophagaceae bacterium
CGCTGTTCCGGTTTCTTTTCAGGGCCGTCTGTTTTCGCCTGAACCTTTTTTGCTCTCTTTTGAAGGGCGGCGGTGGGAGGTGTTTGCTTTATAGTTTGTCGTGTATCTACCGGGACTCTCTTTTCCACCTGGCTGCTGAGATTTCCGGATGGTATCCCTGAACGGTTTGTTGATCCCAGGTAATGAATTACCCCGTATGTTCCGGATACAAGGACCAGGATAGCAGCGGCGTATTTCCACCATGAAATGGTTTGCGAAGCCGGTTTATCCAGCCGGAAGCGCATGCGCTCCCAGGATCGCTGTTTGTCCAAAGCGGGGCCGCCGGGAATCTCCCCGAGCTGCTCCATTTTCTCCCTGATCATCCCATCGGTTTTATCCGTGGCCATGTTAAATGATTTTAGCTGTTCAGTATTTAATGATTTGTTTTTTCCCTGATCACCCTGTTATGCTCCACCATTCGCTGCAGCAAGCCTCTTGCCTTGCTGAGCTGGGATTTTGAAGTCCCTTCCGATATCTTCAACACCGCCGCGATTTGCCTGTGGCTCATTCCCTCAATGACGTAGAGGTTAAAGACAGTACGGTATCCCACCGGCAACTCCACGATCAGCTGGTATATTTCCTCGGCGGTCAGGCGTCCGATAATCTCCGCGTTGACGAACAGATCCGGGCCTTCGCTTAAGGATACCATTCTGAGACGCCCTTTTTTCCGAAGGAACATCAGGCACTCATTGACCATGATCTTTCTGATCCATGCGGACAGCGAAGCTTCGCCTGTAAAGGAAAAACGGTGGATCGTTTTAAAAAAATTCAGAAATCCGTTTAACATGAGCTCCTCGGCGTCCTCTTTGTTTTTCACGTAACGGTAACATAATGCAAACATCCGTTCGCCGTACCGGTTGAATAATCTTTGTTGTGCGGCATGACGGCCTTCACTGCATGCCTGTATTTCAGCGGATAGTTCCATTAATAAGCGGGTTGTAACGTTTTCCCACCTATAAATATGCCATTAACCTTTCAAGGGTTGCTTTGCCTATCGGGGTTTTAAGAAAATTTTATGACAGTCCGTATCCGGAATAGAAAGAGCACTGCTTCGGCAGCGGCGGGCGGATCTATAAAAGTGGAGAAGTAAAAGGCGGCCCTTTCACTTTTTTTAACGGAAATTCTTTTGATGGTGCGCACCCGCAAGTGTATTGGGGTAACATTTTGTTCAGGGGAATAGCGGAGGAGTTTAAGCACTGGCAGATACCGCCCAAATGCATAAAAACGGTTGATGTTAAAAAGCGCAATACAGTGACTGCTGCGCGTCCATCGCTTAGCGAGCCGGGACAATCCCTCGCTTTTCTTTATCGTTCCTGTATCTTTTTATTGAAATCCAGTGCCAGGCCTATCCAATAGTTTAAAACGGGTTTTGACTGAAGCCTGTCTTCATGAACATATACATAGCCTTTGAGTGGCCGCCCTTTCATTACGACCGTCCGGCAACCCGGTCTTTTGACGGCCTTTTCATGGAGGCCAGGGTCAATACGGCACATGATCCTGTCAATGCCTACTGTCAGGCACATTTTACCACCTACCATAAAGGCTATTCCGCCAAACATTTTTTTCTCTTCGACATTTGGCACATGGGCAAGAGCTATTCTGATCTTGTCAGCTAATGGATCGCTATAAGCCATGAGGTCTAATTTAATGGTTTACTTTGGCGCATTCCTGTCAAAAGTAAGGGTGTCAAAAAAATGGTCAGCGCGTCAAGCTTTCCGTCCTTCGCTTTCCATATCTCTGCCACATCTCCGTTGATGCTGACGCCGTTCGGGAAGGTGTAATCATAATTGCCAATCACACAACCGTTGTTACCTTCAACGATCATTTGCTTTACACGCATCGTTTGGAATATCCGGGAGAACCGCTTAATAACCGCTATGTATGCGGCTTTCCCCATGGTCTGGGTGGTGTTTGTCATGTCGCCTCCCTGAAATTTAAAGTCCTCGGAAATGACCTGTTCCCATCCTTCCTTTTGAGCGAAGCCCTTGTAATACGTTTCCAGAAGTTGCCTGGTCGTTTTTGAATTTTCCATTTTCTTGTTTTTTAGGATCACTAATGATTATCTTTGTACTTGCATTTTGCAAGTACAAAGATATAAAGTTATTGCATTTTGCAAGTACTTTTTTTAACAGCTCATCATGGAAAAAACAAGATCAGATTGCCCCATCAGTTGTTCACTGGAAGTCTTTGGAGATAAATGGTCGCTGCTTATTATCCGAGACATTATGCTCCGGGGAAAATTGTCTTATAGCGAGTTCCTGGAGTCGGAGGAAAAGATTGCCACCAATATTCTTGTTAACAGGCTGAGCGTTCTGGAGGCTGAGCATATTTTGTCAAAACGGGTTTCCCCGACCAACAGGTCGAAATTCATTTACAGCCTTACCAAAAAAGGAATAGACCTGTTGCCGATCATCATTGAGATGATGGATTGGGGAGCGAAGTACAACCCCAATTGTCCACGCAAAGAACTGGGTAAGAAGATAAAAAAGGACAAAGCCGGGGTTATCAGGGAATATTTTGGAAAGCTTAAAAGACAGGTCGATTCTCAATAAAGCGCCCAGACCATCCACGGCGCAAAATGCATACCGATAAAAAGTATGCATGCGCTGTCAGGGATCCGCAGGAAACTGGGAAGTAACAGATCATGTGTTTTTGCTGCTTTGGAACGGGAAATCCGTCCTTCACCACCCGCTTTCATCTTCTCTGGCGTTCGATACGAAAGGCATGTTCCAGGTCGCCGCGAACATGGCTGTAATGATGCGCCAGATCCAGGACTTTTTGAATCTCTTCCTCAGGAGCATCACTTTCCACATGGGCTACATAAGAAATACGCTTCCAGTGAGCGGGTATATCGTTTATGCCGAACAGCATGCGCATATCCGCTTCATAGGATACCTCTATTTCAATGCTTTTAACGGGGATATCCAATTTTGCGGCCCACATTTTCGCCATGATAGCGATACAGCTCCCTAAGGCCCCCGCTACATAAACGCCGGGAGAAGGAGCGGTGTGGGCGCCACCTGCCCCGGCCGGCATATCAGAGGAGAATCTCCAGCATCCGCTTTCCACCCGGCAACACAAACCGTCCTCCAGGGTCACTTTGACTTTTCCGGTCTTTTGCCCTAATGCCGGTTGCCTGGACAATACCTGTTCATTGCGCTGGAACGCCGCTTTTATTTCTTTTGAAGTAGCCATGATTTTCTTAGGTATGTTTATCAAAAATATATCCATCGGCACTGGTAGCATCCAGAATGGCTTTTACCGCGTTGATATGATTTACGGGAAACTGACCGCGCCTGGCATGTTCTTTAATGAGGTCGTGGTCAGGCGCCACATATACGCAAAAAAGTTTGTCGTCCATGACATAGCTTTGAAGCCATTGTATCCGGGGTCCTAATTCTTCCAGGACATTTCGTGATTTTAACGAAATAGCCTGGAGGTCGCGGGCGCTCATGTTTTGTATTCCCGGAATGTCGCGTTCAATAAGAAACTTGGGCATAACGATTTAGTTTTATGGTTGAGTAATAAATTGACTGGTACAAAGATCGCCATGCTGACCGCTGTCTTCCAAGTGAAAACAGTTCAAAGATTTGTCAATTCGGGTCAATGGCGCGAATGTGGAATAGTGATTTTCCCCCAACAAATGACTTACTTTTTCACAAATTCCCTGGGAGGGTAGCCTGTAGCTGATTTAAAAGCTTTGGAAAAAGCAGCTACGTCACTGTAGCCCAATTCAAAGGCTATATCAGAAATGGTTTTAGTGGGATTTCCGAGCATGTCCCTGGCACGGACAATGCGTTGTTCGCGAAGCCATTTACCGGGTGAGATGGCAAACTGTTTTTTGAAATTCCTTTTAAAGGTGGATAAGCTCATACCAGCCGTTCTGGCCAGTTCTTCAGCCGTGAAATTTAAATGGCTGTTTTCCTTCATCAGCTTGATAAAGGGAGCCTGGTGATCCAGGCTTAACCAGGATAAGTACAAATAAAAAGCATTCGGTTCCTTCTTTCTAAGGAGGTTCACCAGCAGTTCCTTGAATTTGAATTCCAATGAGATATGACTTTCGGCACCGGGTTGTTTTAGATACTGATGAGCTGTGAGAAATATGGATGCTACATAAGAAGAAGATTCCAGTAACAAGACCTCGGGCTGATCCATAAATCCTGCAGCAGATTGATTATCCAAACGCAATAAACCGGGGTATTCCTTCAATAGAGATTGGACGGCATGGTCGCTGAACATGAAAATGAGCGCGCGGTAAGGTTCTTTAAACCGCTGAAACAAAATATAGCCGCCTTTCCGGATAAACAACACTTCCCCTGGTAGCGATTCATGATGCTGGTGAAGGGAGCCATAACCTTTAGCGCCCTGCATGATGTACATCAGGCAATTTTTGTGTGACCATACCCGGGCCTTTGTTTCTTTGATCGGGCAGAGGTAGTCGATAAACAGATCATCTTCCCTTCCGAACTTCAGTTGATTGAAGTAACTGGCATTAGTCGTTATAAAGTCGTAAATATTCGTCATCAAAATAAATTGTATGAACGAAATAATGATCGAAGGAAACAGAAATACTCATCTCCCGAGAAAAACAACAAACTTCATTTATGCGCCGACAGAACCTAGACGTTCATTGATCCTTTAGTTGCCGGTAGTTTAGGTGTCAATATATTGATCTTTTTACAAATATAACGGAAACTGTTGGAATTGCGGGCCTCCGACATTTGATAATTGCGCTGATTAGTTGGGCTGTCAGGTTTAAAGGAAACACGTCTTTTTAATGCTGTTTTCTTGATTCGTGTTTAGTGTTCACTATATGACATAACAGGCAATGGAGTCATCGAAGTTAACGAAAAGATATCTATTATAGGAGGACGTTTAGCGCCATTACACAAAATAGGATTTTACTTTTAAGTGAAATTGGTTATTTTTGCTTTAAACTATAGACGGATGAGGTATTAGCCTGTTATACATGCAGATTCTAGTGGAGATATGGCATCCAATGTAGGGTGTTGTAAAAAAAGAGGAGCAA
>DASULB010000316.1:0-2262 GCA_036278455.1 Chitinophagaceae bacterium
GTTCCTACGGGACAGTCGGGGAATTCGGGAAATCCTGCCCGTAACACATAGTGATTACTGTCCGCATTAAAATCGGACGACATAATTTTTTTTACCCGTATTTTAGGTAAGTATCCTGGTCGTCGAATATATAAGGACAAAGATTAAAAAAAGCAGTATTTTCCGGTCGGGGGAACCCGGATTACCAGCTATTCACAGACCTCCCGGATAACAAAACTGTCTTGTGTGAATAGATCTTTTTAATCTGGACATTCCTGTGACATTATTATATGCTTTTATGTGATGTATGTCACTAACAAAATGAAGATTACTGATGTCCTTTGCCTTTCAGGCAATTTACATGGCATTGGGGCTTTAAGGGATCCGGATGCTTTTGTATTTGTTAATATAAATGATGTTATGAAAAAGGTTTTCCCTACAGCACAGATACTATTACGTTTCGCGTTAGGGGTGGGCTTCTTACTACCGGTATTGGATCGAATCGGCTTTCTGGGTGCACCGGGTAGTGCCGATGTATCATGGGGGAACTGGAACAATTTTGTCGGTTACGCAAATAGCCTTATGCCTTATTTTTCTCCAAAAACGGCTTCGCTTTTTGGTGTCATAGCCACTATCGCCGAAGCCTCACTCGGCATACTGCTTATTATCGGTTATCAAGTCAAATTAGCAGCTTACGGCAGCTTCATACTTACGCTGGCATTTGCCCTCAGCATGTTGTTTTTTGTCGGATACCGGTCGCCGTTTGATTATTCGGTCTTCGTGGTCAGTTTTTCCAGCCTGTTGTTAGCCTCCCTCCAAAATAAGGAAACGCGGAAACACGAATGAACTGTTCTAAGGTTCATTTTTTAAGGTCATTACGTCCTCGCCAGCCTTTGCCGAAACGGCCACGTGCGGACAGGCGAAGGAGAAACGCCGTGAAACGGGGCAGGCAGACCCTGCTATTTTTTGAGATTGCTTCACTCCGTTCGACGACTTTTGATACAACCGCTTTTCGGCGCCACAGCAATGATCGGCATTGCTATATCCTGCAACTTTTACCTATTTTTTTCCGGCAAATAGAGCAAGAGCTTGTTTCCATATATAAATGGCGCCGGCCATTTCGTTTTCGTCCAAAGAACAGTAACCCACGCGTATGAAATTGTCGGGGACAGAAATATCAGGCCGGAAAAAATAATTACGGCCATCGCTGATCTTTAGTCCCAACTTTCCTGCATTCAGGGCTACAGTCCTGGCACTTATATCTTTCCTGTAGGTCGCCCAGATCGCCAATCCGCCGCCCGGCCGCTTAAAGGTTAAATATTCCCCCAGCTCTTCCTGCAGTAACCGGCAGGTATTTTCCAGCCGGTTCTGATAGATCTTGTATGACTTTTTCAGATGCCGGGAAATCTCACCCGCGCTCAGAAGCTCGGCAGTCCCTTCTTCCAGCAACTGTTCTCCTTGCCGGTCTATTAATTTACGAATGGCCGCAGCTTCGCTTATTACTACTTCCGGAGCCACCATAAATCCGATCCGGATGCCGGGTGCGATACTTTTGCAAAAGGAACCTACATAAATAATATGTTCACCGGTGTCCAGGCTGGCCAAAGGTAAAAGCGGATCACTTGTAAAATGATAGTCAAAATCATAGTCATCTTCAAGCAATGCAAATCTGTAGCTGCGGGCCAGATTCATCAGCCGCATGCGCCGTTCTGCGCTCAGCGTAACGGTTGTAGGCCGATGGTGATGCGGGATAATATAGATCATCTTAGGCACTTTCTTTTTACACAACCGCTCAATCTCATCTACATCCATCCCGTCTTGATCCACAGGGATAAATACCAGATCGGCCCCTACCAGCCTAAAAGCCTGATTCGCATCCAAATAGCCCGGTTCAGGTACAAATACGACGTCTCCGGGGCGGATAAGCAGCTTGGCGGTTAAATAAATGGCCATCTGCGTTCCTTTAGTGATGAGTATTTCCTTTTCAGAGATCTGCATCCCTCTAGTCCGGTTTAAAAATTTAGCAAGCTCGACCCGGAGACGGAAAGAACCCTGAGCCGGGCCATACATGAGGAGCCTATCTGCCAAGTGACCCTTCCCAAATCTTCTGTATTCCCGCACCAACTGTTCTATAGGTGCAATTCTGGGATCGGGAAAACCATCATCAATTTTATACCGATACTTCGGCATTCCCTGCGCATTGGTTTCCACACCCGGATCTGTGCTCATAGATACCTCACGAGATCGTTTTATTAATGGATAAGCAGGTTGCCGGCTCCGTGT
>DASULB010000317.1:0-15088 GCA_036278455.1 Chitinophagaceae bacterium
GATCACCCTTTTCTGGCCTTCTTCCAATCCTGACTGGTCGATATCCTCAACCATGCTGGGATTAAAAAAGGCGGCCGATTCGATGGCATATTCCATCGTGAAATAGGAACCGATCAGGAGCCTGCGGGGGACATCCACCGCATCAAAGTCAATTTTCAGCTGCTTGAAAAAAGGTTTTAGGCGCTCGGCATGCCGGGCAAAAACACGGGTGATGTTGCGGTGGCGTCGTGAAAACTCACGCAATATCTCCTTGAAAAAGCTGTCCATCTCATCGTCAGGCATCTGCATGACCTTCTGGATGACGGAGAGGGCTCTTTCGGGTCCGTTGATAAAAAAGCGGGCAACGACGCGTCCTGAGTTTGGATAAATTTTGGTGGTTTTTCTGGATACGGTGATTCGCATAATAAATTTAATAGTGGCCTGAACAGGTATAAAGATTATTTGACATAAGCGGTATCATGTGAATTTGCGAAACAGGATTATATAACACCTTGAATCTAAATAAGTTCACTCAGGAACATTCCAGGATGGTGAATTTCTTATTCAACGGATCCAGATGCTCGTACACGGTATCTATGAAATCGGGGCCATATGCCGCATAAAAGGGAAGGACATTCTCCACCCTTTCCTGCAGGGAGTGATGCGGGAATAATTTGTCTTTGATGCCACGGATCAGATCCGACTGCCATGCGAATCTTTTTTTCTCGGCCCTGAGAAATTTATGTTCCAGTTTACCGATGGAGCACAGTGATTTCTTTCGCTCGGCTCCTACCGAGGCCTTAAGGGTGACATCGATCTCGCCGGCTTTACCCTCCAGCCCGGTGTAAAGTTTTTCTATTTGTTCGTATGCTGTTTTCAATACCAGGTCATGACGGGTATGTTTTTTTACATAATCGCTGATCAGTGTTTCTGTATCCGTAAAAAGGTCCCTGGGTGAAAGCCCTGTTTTCCCCAGGCGCTGCATGGACCTGGCGTCCACCCAGAGAAAGGAATTACGAAGCATCAATACGGGGAAGGGAATGGCGTGATGGGAGAAGAGATCCGTTAATTCCAGCCAGTAGGCAAGCTCCCCGCCGCCCCCGATGAAGGCGATATCCGGAAGGATGGTTTCCTGCAACAGCCCGCGTAGAATGACATTGGGGCTAAAGCGTTCAGGATGTTCCCCCAGCTCCTGTTTTAGCTGCTCCCGGTCAAATATTTTATCGGTATTCAGTACCCGCCAGTGGTCATTTTCCATCACGATACGTTCCCGTGACTGTTCCGTTAAATAAAAAAGGTTGATCTCCCGCGGCGTCGCCTGCGGCGGGTAATGTGCGGATAGTTCTGTGATCGTTTGTTTTACAATGGAAAAGGAACTTTGCTCAGTTAATTCCTGCCACATCAGAGGGGCAATGGCGCGCTTAAAGCCGGGGGTGTCTGCAATTACCACCAACAGCCCGTAACGGCCGAACAGGGCGTTTACCAGGTACAGGGTGGCGGTCTGGATGTCCGGATGCTGGAGATAGGCCTCTTTCAGCAGCAGGGTTATTTCCTGGGCGAAGGGCCCTACGCCCAGGGGCCGTGTCACCTGGTCAATCAGCGCCTCCATTCCACTTGTATTCATTCTGCCCACCGCACCTTTTTGCCCGGTCTCCCACCTGTAAGTTGCACCATCCAGGTGAACCGTACCCAACTCATCCAGGTCGTTGTCTTCACTTCCCATGTAATAAACCGGCACAAAATTTTTCTCCGGGTATTTTTCCCCCAGATAAGCCGCCAGTTTCACGGCCTGCAGGACCTTATAAACAAAATACAGATAACCGGTGAACAGATTCGGCTGGTGGGCGGTGCATATGGTGAAGGTGTTCTCTTTTTCCAGCAAACGCAGGTTCTGCTGCACTTTATCATGCAGTTCCATGTCCTGGTAAGCGTGATTCAATTCATCTACCAACAGTTTTCTGTCGGTTGGAAATGCTGCCCTGGCGGCGATAGCGCCCTGAAAATCAGGATGGGCAGGAGAATATCTATAAAAGGGCTTTAGCCTGGGGTCTTCATGCAGATAGCTGGTGATCAGGTGAGAAAAATAGCCCGTATCAGCATAATCAATTAATTCAGTCTTACAATGCATTCAAGTGAGCTTTCTATAGTCTACAATGAAAGGTGATTTTCTAAAGGCGGTCTTTTTCCGGGCAAACCACCGTACCCCCTTATCCCCACAGACCTTTAACTGCCCTTACGCTCAGTACATTTCGGTGCCTTCCAGGTCGTAATCATAGGCTTTGGTGATCTTTACCACTACAAAATCCCCCGCCGTTAATTTATTTTCCGTGTTGATGATGACCTCATTATCCACTTCCACTGAATCAAATTCGGTCCGTCCGATGTACCGGCCGGCTTCTTTTCGGTCCACCAGCACTTTCAGTACCTGCCCTATCTTCTGTTCATTCTTCGCCAGGGAGATGTCCTGCTGCACTTCCATGATCTCCTGGGCCCTGCGTTCTTTTTCTTCTGCGGGCACATCGTCCTCCAATGCATATCCGGAAGTGCCTTCCTCGTGCGAATAGGTGAAAACACCCACCCGGTCGAAACGCTGGTCTGCAAGAAATGCTTTAAGCTCCTCCACATCTTCGCCGGTCTCCCCCGGGAAACCCGCGATCAGGGTGGTGCGGATGCAGATGCCGGGAACCTTCTCGCGGATGACATCCAACAGTTCGGTCATGTCGGCCTTGGTGATCTGGCGGCGCATGGCTTTCAGCATCCGGTCGGAGGCATGTTGCAGGGGCATATCAAGGTAATTGCAGATATTGGGGCGCCTGGCGATTACTTCCAGCACCTCCAGCGGGAATTTTGACGGATAGGCATAATGCAGCCGTATCCACTGCAGTCCTTCCACATCTGCCAGGCGATCCAGCAATTCGGACAAAGCCCTCCTTTTGTAAATATCCAGGCCGTAATAGGTCAGTTCCTGCGCGATCAGCATGATCTCTTTCACACCCATTTTGACCAGCTTTTCCGCTTCGGTGATGATCTGCTCCATAGGTTTGGACACATGAACACCCCGCATCAACGGGATGGCGCAGAAGGCGCAGGTGCGGTTGCAGCCTTCGGATATCTTCAGGTAAGCATAATGGGAAGGCGTACTCAGCAACCGTTCGCCGATCAGTTCGCTCTTATAGTCGGCGTTGAGCCGTTTTAACAAAAGCGGCAGTTCCATCGTGCCGAACCAGGCATCGACCTCGGGTATTTCACGTTCCAGGTCATCGCGGTAACGGGCGCTGAGACAGCCCGTCACATAGACTTTGTCCAGCAAGCCTTCTTTTTTGAGGTCTACCTGCTCCAGGATGGTATTGATGGATTCCTCCTTGGCCTTATCGATAAATCCGCAGGTATTCACCACCACGATGTTGTGGTCGGGGTGCTGGTTCTCATGCACCACATCCATTGCGTTGGCCCGCAATTGGCCGCTTAACACCTCACTGTCCACCATGTTCTTGGAACAACCCAGTGTGATGATGTTGATCTTATCTTTCTTTAATGTCCTTGTTTTCAAACCATGGTTTTTGCCAAGGTGCAAAGGTAGGGTGATTTTACGGGAAATGGGCTTTCCGGGACGAATTGCTTGATGAGCGTAGCGGGATCCCAGGTGGTTCCCGTCCAAGATGCCATGGCGGCGGGGGAATGATCTGCGGATTTGTCACATCCCATCAGTAAATGGATCAATCACCAAATGGATTATCGATCGAAGGGATAATCTGTAGAAAGACCTAAAAAGTAAAACTGTGCAGATTGTTGGAGGAAGCCATCTTGCTTCCGCCCAATATAACCTGCAGCAAAAGATCCTGTCTTTAATTTTTTAAAATCCACATGACCCCGCTAGTCATCGTCGCCATAGTCGAATGGCGCGGCTGCATTGGTGCCCTGATGCTTGTGTACTTTTTGGCAAAACGAGATTGTCCCTAACTGTTTTTTTATGAAGAGCCGGCAGTCAGGCATTCCTGTGCAGCCTCAGTCGTCCGATCGCCTTTTCGGCGCGCTGCGCTGCTGCCTGGCGTTTGTAATGATACCACCACTTCGGCATTGTCCGGATCAACAGGTTGTTCATCAGCCGCATGGGAGCGATGTGATAGAAGCCGTTGAGCTTGCCTGTCAGGGTTTCATCCAGGGCACGCAGGCTCATCGCGAATCCGCTGTCCATATATTGCATATGGTGCCAGTAACCGGCTGGCATGAACATCGTATCGCCGTGTTCCAGAATGGTTGTATAGGCCCGGGCGTATTTCAGGCCGGGGTAGTGATCTTCATCCAGCCCGTTTTCCCAGTGTACAAAACTGGCGGCGCTTTCTACGGTCAACGGCATCTTGTAGATCAGGGGTGACTGGCTGTTATCCAGCAGCAATACCCGTTTACGTCCTATAAACTGGGTGTGCATGATGTGGGAAAGGTCGATATCATAATGCATGTGGGCGATGGAGCCGGAGCCTCCAACAAAGAGCATGGGATATTTCTTGAGAAAGCCCCTGATCAGGTGATCGGGCCAGGTAAAATCCTTCACCAACTCCGGGGCGTATTTGAAGATGTTGAATAGGAAAATGCGGAGTTCCACAGGACCCTGTCTGACCATTTCCAGGTAGTCGCCGAATGGCATCTCTTCATCATATCCATTGACCGGTGTGTTTTCATCTGCCCGGCTATTGTTATAGAGGCCGACTTTTTCATCACCTACCAGCCGGATAAAATAATCCCATGTCCATTTGCTGAACGCGTTCCATTCATGGGAGAGTCTTGTAATGACAACGGGTTTACGGGGCTTTAAATATTCTTCCCTGAACATTTCAGGAGAGATATTCTTTACGCGGTCTATGGACTGAACGTGCATAAGGGTGACGGTTGGAAATGCCTGGCAAAATACAACATTTTGTTGCTAACTTGTCTCTATTCCGCCATGGAGATATCCGTGGCTCTCCATATAACTCCTTTTGTGTCTGCTTTATTGTCAGCTATCGCCCCTGCCGTGTATCCCTGGTCGTTCCTTAGAAATCACTGCTTGGGCTTAAAATCCTGGTCGGTGAACGGAGGTTCCGTCGGTGTCTGGATAACGTTCATGGGATATTTCACCGCCCGGTGACAGTTGTTGCAAGTGTTGGTGAGAAGTACGTAGGCGTGTTTAAAATGGGCGACGTTTTTGGAACTGATCGCCACCTGCATGCTGTCCAGAAAGCGTTTGATCATCACGATCTGAGCGGTCTGCGGTGAATCCACTTCAAACTTCTGGATATCCTGAACCGCTTCTTTTATTTTGTTGTAATTGAACTGGGCCAGGTCCCAGTTGCTATTGATGCCGGCAAACCATAATTTATTGTGATGGATCTGCACGGTAAGCATAAAAAACCAGAAAGGCGGCCGGAACGAATGGCTGACCTGGTCCTGGAGGTTAGCTACCTGTGCCTGCAGGACACTTGTTTGCTGACCTCCTCCGCAGGAGGATAGCGCGAATACTGAAAGGAATATCCAGGGTGAAATTTTCTTAAACATGGTAAAACATTTAAAGCGTGATTGGTGCCGGGTACATAAAATGTCATCCATCGCTGTCATCAGGGAATGAAATAAGGCTGTTTAATCCGGATGGATCAACTAAAAGGCGCGCTGAAACTGTTTATGGCAAGGGTAGTTAAGGGGGAAAAGTAGCAAATCCTGGAGTCTAACCTATCAACAAGGTACGCATAAACGGGGATATAATCAAAAACGATAAGTGGGTGGATGACCGCCGTACGAGCGGGGTCTTATGAAAGGTACTCGTTCGGCCGGAAGCCAAGTGTCGGATGCTTTAAATATTGAATACCAAGCAAATGCAAGGAATATCTAAATATATTCCCTGATAAAGGGATAGGTGTCTTTGTGAAGGTTAACATCTATGGAAGGCAAAATTTCAGGTCGGCTTTCTCCGGGGGAAAAGCAAATTTTCAGATTGTTTGGAGGCAAGACAGTTATAACGGAAGGATGGAAACGAAGGTGCGTAACGCATGCTAACACGCAGGTTTTGGCCTGTTCGGTCAGGCTAAAAATAACCCCGTTTGAAGAAGATCTAACCCCGCACCGATTGACAGGATTCATGGGTGTAAAAAAGGTGCCAGCTTCCAAAATCAAACCGAGCGCGCAATGCGTATACGAGCACTTGTGAATTACTTGTCCAGTGTAAACAACGCGTCGACAAACGCCTGCCGGTCAAACTCCTGTAAATCTTCCATTTTCTCGCCGATGCCGATATATTTCACAGGGATTTTGAACTGGTTGGCAATGGCGAGTACCACACCACCTTTGGCCGTCCCGTCGAGCTTGGTGATCGCCAATGCCGTCACATCGGTCGCGGCGGTGAATTGCCTGGCCTGTTCCAGCGCGTTCTGGCCGGTGGAACCATCCAGCACCAGCAAAACTTCATGCGGTGCGTCGGGGATCACTTTTTTTACCACGCGGTGAATTTTGCCCAACTCTTCCATCAGGTAGCGCTTATTATGCAATCTTCCGGCAGTGTCAATAAGAATGACGTCCGTATTTTTGGCGACACCGCTCTGGACGGTATCAAAGGCCACCGCCCCCGGATCCGACCCCATGGCCTGCTTTACGATGGGTACGCCCACCCGTTCACTCCAGATCGTTAGCTGGTCCACCGCTGCGGCCCTGAAAGTATCCGCCGCCCCCAGTAACACCGATTTACCGGCGTTTTTATAATGATGGGCCAGTTTGCCAATGGTGGTTGTTTTGCCCACACCATTGACGCCTACTACCAGGATAACATAGGGTTTTTTATCTTCCGGCAGATCAAAGCCCCCCCTGGAATCTTTGTCATTGGCGGTGAGCATGCCGGCTATTTCTTCCTTTAGTATCCGGTTCAATTCCCCCGCGTTCAGGTATTTATCCCTTGCGACGCGTTTTTCGATACGGTCGATGATCTGTATGGTGGTATCCACGCCCACATCTGCGGAGATGAGCGCTTCTTCCAGTTCATCGAGCACCTCCTCGTCCACTTCGGATTTACCGGCCATGACCCGGCCTATCTTTTTAAGGAAACCTTCTTTCGTTTTCTCCAGGCCTTTATCGAGACTCTCTTTTTGTTCCCTGGAAAATATTTTTTTGAATAATCCCATAGTGATGATAATTGTAAGAGTTGAAACAACCCGTTTCGAGCGGCGGACCAGCGTGCGCCGGTTTTGATTGGCCGTCAACAGGGCGCGGCACACCTGCTCAAAAAACACAAAAGCCACCCCGTGCTACGAGATAGCTTTCCATGTATTTTTATCAGGAAGTTATTTTATTTACCCCCTAAGAAGTCTTTTATTTTCTCCTTGTGTACAATGGATTCCTTAAAGGAATAGGAGCCTGTTTTAGGAGAACGCACCGTGCGGATCACCTTGGTCCATGATTTGGCATCGACATCTTGTGATGCTTTGTTCTTAATAGCGGTCTTTGCTTGTTTAGCCATGATGTATCGGTATCAGTAGATGAACGAATCTTATTTGATTTCCCGGTGAACGGTCGGACGCTTCAGTATAGGGTTATACTTCTTCAGCTCAAGACGTTCAGGAGAGTTTTTCTTGTTTTTGGTGGTAATATAACGGGATGTGCCCGGCATACCGGAACTCTTATGCTCGGTACATTCCACGATCACCTGCACCCGGTTTCCTTTCTTTGCCATGATTCAAATTGTGTTTATTTATTTCAGTATCTGCGATCTTCCTGTTGCTGTTTCCGGGCAGGGTTATACTTTCTGACCGGCCGCGTGCAATTCCTTTATAACGGCATTCAACCCCTTTTTGTTGATGGTGCGGATGGAATCAGCCGTCAGCTTTAAGGTGATCCAACGGTCTTCTTCCGCCAGATAAAAGCGTTTTTTCTGCAGGTTAGGCAGAAAACGCCGTTTCGTTTTGATGTTGGAGAAAGAAACGTGATTTCCTGACACCGGCCTTCTTCCTGTAACCTGACATACTCTTGCCATAAAATGTGTTTTTACTAAAAGTCTGATTTACTGGTTCTTTAAACTATTTCGGAGCGCAAAATTCGGATAATTTTGCCGAATAAACAAATGTTTTTAAGATAAAAAATAGTGCAATGGGGATTTTCCTGGCGACCTGACAGGCAGGTGGGACAGGCAAAGCTACTGCCGGGACAAATACCGGATGTAAACGGGATGCCCGTACAGGACCTGGATGGAATCCTTCACGGCCGTGGTGTCCGCCGAGAGAGAGGCGACAGGCACCGCCAGGTTGAAACTGACCGAATCCTTTGTACGTAGAATAATGCGGTGTCCCCAGCCCGTAAGCTGGCGGTATCTTTGAAGGGCCCGCTCACGGTTGGCATGCTCAAATACCACTTCATAATGCAAAAGCCCGTCATCGGGTACCGGCACGGCCCGGCCGGCTGCAGCCGTGTCGGAACTGACCGGATGGCTGGCCGCCTCTACCGGCAGCGTGTCACCACTGGACGCTGTCTTATTAAAGAAAAGAAAATATACCAGCAGTGCCACGATCACCACGCAGATCCCGGTGATGATCAGACTGCCGATCGTGCGGCGTTCCCCCGGGGAATGGATCCTCCCTTCCCTGATGATGGGATTGAGTTCCCCCTGATGTACCATTTCAGGGGAAGCTGTTTTATGGGTTTGTTTACTGGGTGGTTTGTCAGAGAGCAGGTTGGGAAATATCCTGTCGGGCACGACCTCGAAATTTCCATGGGTGGAGGGCAGGATGGTAGCGATGCCTGTGAAGGTATAGGACTGTCCCAGGTTGAGCATTTCTTTGGCTGCGTCAGCCATGGAACCTAAATCGGAAATGGCCAGCGCTTTCATCTTCCGGCTCCTGGAAGTGATAAAACCGATCAATTCCGGATCGACCTGTTCCCTGGGGTTATAAGTGAAGGAGATGCTGCCGGGCGGAAGTACCCGGTGTCCCTGGTGCTCGTCCATTGCCGGCATGGTTCCTTCTTTCAGTTCAAATCTACCCAGTTCAGGGAGATCCAGATACCCGTGGTCATAGAAAAAAGAAGCCAAAAGAACAGTTAGGGAATTCTCATCGAACATATCCGCACAAATTTAAAAAACTATTTATCACTTTCTACATTAAAACGCTTAAATAAGTTATTGGCATACAAATCCTTGTACTGGCTTATCTCATGGACTAACTTTACTATTGAACAAGTTTGTGGTGGATTCGGTTTACCTTTGGGCGCTTTACAAGACACTAAGTTTTATCAGGTTATGACACCGCAGGAAGCAATATCGGTATTTGATATGTTCAAGATCGGAGTGGGCCCCTCCAGTTCACATACCTTAGGGCCCTGGAAGGCGGCCCTGATGTTTATCGACTGGCTTAAAAAAGAGGGCTATTTTTCCCGGGTAACCGCTGTACAGGTATGGCTTTATGGCTCGCTGGCCAAAACGGGTAAAGGGCATGGCACCGATATAGCGGTGCAATTGGGTCTAAACGGCGAAAATCCGGAGACCATTGATGTGGGAAGCATTTCAGGAAGGATCCGGCAGATCGCGGAGGAGAAGCTCCTGACGCTGGACGGTACACGCCCCGTTGTCTTCCATCCCTTGAAGGATATTTTGTTTTTGAAAACCGAAACACTGCCTTTTCATCCCAATGGGCTGACCTTTACCGCCACTTTCGATGATGCTGAACGCCCCGGTCGTCCCGGTCACCCCGGTAAGGAGGATACCTGCCGGCAAACCTATTATTCGGTGGGTGGCGGTTTTGTGGTAAAGGAAAATGACGAGGGCGGCAATCCCAAAGCGGCCGTCGGCCTCCAGTTTCCGGTTGACGACGCCCATAATCTTTTGCATTGGTGTATGAAGACCGGATTAAGCATACCGGAGATCGTGATGGAAAACGAGAATTGCTGGCGCAGCGAAGCAGACACCAAAGCGGGTGTCCTGCGGATTTTCCAGGTGATGCGGGATTGCATGTACCGCGGCTGCCATACGGGTGGAGAGTTGCCCGGTGGGTTGCACGTCGCCCGGCGGGCGGCGGCGCTCAGTAAAAGGTTATTGGGAAACAGGATCTACTCGGACTATGACGGCTGGATCCGGGCGATCCGGGAGGGCGGCCGGGATTTTGCCTATATCCTGGACTGGGTAAGCTGTTTCGCGCTTGCCGTCAATGAAGAGAACGCTTCTTTCGGACGTGTGGTCACCGCGCCCACCAATGGCGCGGCCGGTGTGATTCCCGCGGTATTGCAATACTATATTATTTTTCTTGCGGATGATCACCCCGGGGAGATTATCCGGTTTTTGCTGACCGCCTCGGAAATAGGTTGCATCTTTAAAAAAGGCGCCACGATCTCCGCCGCCATGGGCGGGTGCCAGGCGGAAATAGGCGTATCCTCGGCGATGGCGGCAGCGGGGCTTACCGAATGCCTGGGAGGAACCCAGCGGCAGATCCTGATGGCGGCTGAGATTGCCATGGAGCATCATCTGGGGCTTACCTGCGACCCGGTAGCGGGGCTGGTGCAGATACCTTGTATCGAACGCAATACCATGGGTGCCGTAAAGGCCATTACCGCTTCTCAATTGGCTTTGCAAAGCAATCCGGACCTGGCCAGGATATCCCTGGACACCGTCGTAAAGACCATGTGGGAAACGGCACAGGATATGAATGCCAAATATAAAGAGACAGCGGATGGCGGATTGGCGGTGCATATTCCGGTCAACCTGAGCGAATGTTAAAAAGATCTTTTTTAGGGCTCATTCGGTCGAGGTGTGTTTCACTGGAAAGCACCCCGGCATTTTTTTTGCAAATGATTTGAAACACTATCTTATTGCCATCAACCCTGAAGGACAACTCTATTTTTAAAACCGGGAAGCCATGATCATTTTCTAATGCGAAAACTCTTATTTCTTTTTCTTTTACTGTGTTTTGGTTTCCGCATAGGATACGCTCAGAAGTTTGGCGGCATACCGCCTTCCACAAATTGGCGACAGATCAATACTGACACAGTACGCGTTATTTTCCCCCGGGGGATGGAAGCACAGGCCCGGCAGGTCGCTAACACCGTTACCTATCTAAACCGTCACAACCGTACCTCTATCGGGAATAAAGAATTAAAGATCAATATCGTGCTGCAGAACCGCACGATAGAACCCAACGGCTTTGTCGCCCTGTCCCCTTTTCGTTCGGTATTTCAGATCACGCCGCCGGCTGATAACTTCTCCCTGGGGTCCGAAAACTGGATTCAGCTATTAAGCCTCCATGAATACCGCCACGCCCTGCAAAACATGAATTTTCGCAGCGGCATCGGGAAGACCTTCTATAGGGTATTTGGTGAAAACGGGCAGGCTTTTATTACCAATCTGCTGATCCCCGACTGGTTTTGGGAAGGCGACGCCGTATTTATGGAAACGGCGCTGTCCAACCAGGGGCGCGGGAGACTACCCTCTTTTTTGGAGCCTTTCAAAAGCCTCTACTACGCGGGGAAAGATTATGATTATGCCAAAATCCGCAACGGGTCCTTACGGGACATGGTCCCAAACGATTACCCCCTGGGCTATATGATGAGTGCCTATGGCAGGGATACCCTGGGCATTTATTTCTGGGAATTAGCCACCCAGGAGGCACTGCTGAACCATAAACTGACGGAGGTTATCAATAACAAATTTCCCGAGCATCCTTACCAGCCCTTCCGTTATGGACTTTATCCGTTCGCCTCCTCCCTGCATTATCTTACCGGAACAAAGATCAGGGGATTTTACGGGAGGGCATTGCACCATTTTTCCACCCAATGGAAAGCCGAGCGGGAAAAGCTGCAAGTGACACCTGTCGACACCCTGAAAAGCAACACCACGAAATCCCTGTTGAATTACCGTTATCCCCATGTCTTACCCGGCGGCGATGTCCTCGCGATCAAGTATGGGTATGCCGTTACACCCCGGATTATTCGTATAGATTCCACAGGAAAGGAACATACCGTTGTCAGGATCGGCGATAGCCAGGATGACTATTATGCTTATGCCGGGGGTAAGATCCTGTGGACGGAGCGACGGCCCAATGCACGCTGGGGATGGGTGGATTATTCCATCCTCCGGATGTATGATACCCGCACCCACAAAACAAGGACCCTGTCCCACAAAACCCGGTACTTCTCCCCTTCCCTTTCCCCGGACGGATCCAGGATCGTCGTGGTGGAGGTATCGGCCCATGAACACAGCCGCCTTTTGATATTGGACGCGACGACGGGAAAACCCCTGGATACCCTGTCCAATCCGGCGGACTATTTCTACACGTATCCTGTTTTTTCCCCGGACGGCAAAGCCGTTATTGCCGCCGTACGCGACAGCTCAGGCCGGATGGCACTCCTCCGGCAATCCCCTGGAAATGGTGCCGCCAGCTTGCTTTCCCCGTTTTATCATCATCCGCTTGGCCCACCGACGGTCACTGAACAGTATATATTTTTTCCTGCCGCCTTTACCCATAATGTGCAATTGTACGCGTTGCGTAAGCAGGACCGCAAGTTGTTCCGGATCGCCTCCAGGCCACTCGGGGATTACAGTGTCTGTGTGGATTCTTCCCGGCACCGGTTTTTATTTGACGAATATACTGCGAAGGGTTACCAGCTCGCCAGCCTGGAAGTAAATCCTTCGGCCTGGAAACCCATCAATCAGGACACGCTCCGGCAGATACGTGATCCTTATGTGCCAAAGGCTTTGCACGCCGAAGGAGGCAGCATTGTTAACAAAATAACGGATCATGACTATCCCGTATCCAGGTATCGCCAGATCAAGCACCTGATCTATCCCCATGGTTTATACTTTCTGGCTACCTATCCGAACATAGGGCTGTTTACCCAATCCCAGGATATTTTAAATACGTTGCAACTGAGCGCCGGTGCGGCCTATAACTTTAATGAAAAAAGCCCTTCGGTGTCCTTCAACGCCCTGTATGGCGGTTGGTTTCCCGTAATCGAATTTGGAATAGCCAAATCCTTTAGCCGGAATACCTATACCACGCAAAACACCGTGCTGACCTGGAATGAATCCAATATGTACGCAGGTGTGAGCATCCCGCTGGACCTGTCTTCAAACCTCTACAACAGAAACCTGTCGTTCGGCGCGGTCATCCACCACAGCGGCCTGAACTATCGTCCTTCACCGGCCTTAGAGAAAACCTCCGCGCGGATCACCTACCTGGATGAAAGCCTGATCTTCTCCAATGGCCGGATGACCACAGCGCAGCAGATCAACCCGAAATTCGGTCAGATCATCTCCCTGGATTACCAGCATTCCATCAGTGATGTCTATGCCAGGCAGCTTTCCGGCACTTTCAATCTCTTTTTCCCGGGTTTATTCCGAAACCACAGCCTGTATTTTACGCTGGCATTCTCCAGAAAAGACAGCAGAAATGAATATAAGTTCTCCGATGACTTCACCTACGTGAATGGCTATCATTCCGTACCCTACCGGAAAATCTACAATGCAACCGTCAACTACCAGTTGCCCCTGGCCTATCCCGACTGGGGCCTGACCTGGGCTTATTTATTGCGGGTACGCATGCACCTGTTTTTCGATTACAGCCATGCAGAGATGCTGCCTGGTGTGATACCGGACCAGGCCATGTTCCGTTCCGTGGGCGCAGCTGTTTACCTGGATACACGCCTTTTTTCCTATCTCTCCGTTCCCCTGGGCGTTCGCTACAGCTATTTGTTTGATCAGGACTTTCACAGTCCGCGCAGGAAAGGGATTATAGAACTGGTGATCCCGGCGACCATCTTTAAGCAACAATAGAAAATATTAAAGGAGCGTCTAAATTTCTCCAGGCGGCGCCCGGAGGCCGACCCGGCGTTATTTGACCTTAAAATGCAAAGGTGATGAGAGGTACTGGACGCCTTGTTTGGTCCTGGCGATGATGCGGTCAAAAAACAACTCGTCTCCCGGTTTGATTTTTCCGCCTATTGCAGTGCGCCAAAGCGAATCCAGCTTGTCGCTTTTAAAATGAAAGGTGGTATAGAGATTAGAGGTTTCCGGTCTGCCGGTGGAGTCGTTGAGGAAGGTGTCGCTGGTCTGGTATCCGAAATTAAAGGAGACCACGGGATGGGGCTGACCGCTGCTGTCACGCGCCACCAGGGAGGAATCCAACAACTGTTTCATCAGGGTGACGGGCACCGTATCCTTAGAGGCATGGCCCAGCGAGGAACTGAATACGGGAATTAAACCCGTTTTCTGTCCTGTTTTGGCCGGCTGCAGGGGCTTTTTTTGAGCCGTAGCAGGAAACGCGCACAGGATGATCATTCCCGCCAGGATACTCCACTTTATCTTTCCCATAAGGGCAAATATCGGAAAGTTTGGGTTACAGCAAGGATTGTCCGAGGATGTGCAGAACTCCCGGCCTGGATTTTTCTGTCAGGGCGCCATCAAGTGGTGCCGGATCAGGCGTTAGAGATCGAAAGAGATTTCCGGTTCTCGGTCTCCGCTTTGTGGTATCGAAGGGGATCCAACACCTGCATATTTTTTGTTTCCCTACTTTAGCTTTTCTTTGCGCCATGAGTCTGGCACAACACAAGGACGCGCAACTACGCTTTCGTCAACAGGTAGACAATTCCGCTACCTATGTCATCCCTTTCATTGAAGAGGCTTTCCCCTTGCGCGGGGGGATGCATGTTATGGAGATCGGTTGCGGTGAAGGCGGCGTGCTGGAGCCTTTTTTAAAGAAAGGCTGCCAGTGTGTGGGGGTTGAGCTGATGGCCTCCAGGCTGGCGCTGGCGGAACAGTTTTTGCCGGAACCACTCAGGGAAGGACGCCTCAGGCTCATCAACAAAAATATCTATGACCTGGATTTCCTGGGAGAGTTTAAGGAAAGCTTTGATCTCATCATCCTCAAGGACGCCATTGAACATATCCCTGATCAGGAGCGCCTCATGGGTTATCTGAAGCAATTATTGAAGCCGGAGGGCGTTATTTTTCTGGGTTTTCCACCCTGGTATATGCCGCATGGCGGGCACCAGCAGATCTGCCAAAATAAGGTACTGAGCATGTTCCCCTATGTTCATCTCTTGCCGGTGCCTGTATACAAAAGCATCCTGAAAGGTTGTGGAGAAGGCCCGAGTATCATCAAAGAACTGCTGGAGA